>NZ_JACHHI010000001.1 GCF_014207605.1 Negativicoccus succinicivorans
AGTGTCTGCGAGAAAAATGGTTTAAGCGTTGACCGGCAAAACAAAAATCCGTCTCGCTTGTCTCGATTGCCGGGCGCTATTCGTGACGGTCACAAGCAATATTTGGTGGATACCAACATCGGCAAACGTAGCTGGGCGGAGTGGCGGGAATGGATTGAAGCGGTAAATGATGATTTGCCCGATCCGGAAAGCCTTGCCGATACATGGGACAACTTGCCGCCATTATCGGCGCCATTGATTGACGGCATTTTACGGCAAGGACACAAAATGCTATTGGCGGGCGCGTCTAAGGCGGGCAAGTCGTTTGCATTAATTCAATTATGTATCGCCATTGCCGAAGGGAAGCAGTGGTTAGGTTTTGATTGCGCGCAAGGACGCGTGTTATACGTCAATTTGGAACTGGACAGGGCAAGTTGCCTACATCGTTTCAAAGAAGTATACGCGGCTACAGAAACAGTGCCAAAATCAATAAAATCTATTGATATTTGGAACTTAAGGGGAAAATCAGTGCCGATGGATAAGCTTGCGCCTAAACTCATCAGAAGGGCGCAAAAAAAGAATTATATCGCGGTTGTTATTGACCCGATATATAAAGTTATCACCGGCGATGAAAACTCCGCCGATCAGATGGCGCATTTTTGTAATCAATTCGATAAGGTATGCACGGAGCTTGATTGCGCCGTCATTTATTGCCATCACCATTCCAAAGGTACGCAAGCCGGCAAGCGGTCAATGGACAGAGCAAGCGGCAGCGGCGTATTTGCCCGCGATCCTGACGCGCTGATTGACATGACGGAACTGGACACGGAAAACATCGACACCGGAGGACGAACGGCGTGGCGGATTGAAGGAACGTTGCGTGAGTTTGCCCCCTTTGAACCGATTAACATCTGGTTTGATTATCCGCGACACTATCCAGACACGGAAAATGTTTTGTCTGACAGTCGAGTGTTAGGCGCATTCCTTAACGCTGAACAGTTGAGCAAAAAAGGCAACGCGGCAAAGCAGGAAAAGAAACAAAGACGCATGGACAGCTTATTGACGGCCTTTGAGATACACCAAGACAAAAATACGCAGCGCGCCAATGTTAAAGACGTTGCTGAATATTTGCAGGTATCGGAGCGAACCGTCCGAAACTATCTCAAAGAATATTCTGAAACCGGAGGAACGTTACAGATCGAAAACGGAGAAATGTATGATGCCGAAGAATGTAAACAAAAGCAGTGAAAATGCGTTAACAATTTGGAAGAAAAACCCGCATATATATAGGGAGTTACTTTCCGTAACTGACAGGGGAAAGAGGTGGGCGGGAAAACACTCCGGGGGTCGCAAGGCTCCCCCGGAAGTGTCGTTCCCTTGCTCCCTCCCCTTTCCCGTCTGATTTTTTCCGAAAAATCAAAAACAAAATGTTTAGATGGATAAAGAGAATAAAAACATAGTGGAGGTATTGAAGATGGCAAGAGAAGTAGGAAAAGCATTGAGCGAAGAGCAATTAGCACAACTACAAGGGTTATTAAAAGACTTTGATATACGCCAGATTTGTGAAATTCTTTTCGGTTTGGATCAAGGTATTGATGTGTCGATTTACGCTAATACTAAGTATGACGCTGAGCAAATGCGTGAAATGCGATTTGGGCTTGAGCAGGGACTTGATGTGTCCGTTTATACTGATCCGCGATTTAATCATAAGCAAATGCGCTTGATTAAGAACTGCCTTGAAGAGGGACGCGATGCATCTATTTTAGCCAATCCGCAATTTAATCAGAGGCAAACAGAAGTGGTTTCTGCTGGCCTTATGCGGGGTGTTGATGTGACGATCTATGCTGATCCCAGATTTGATTGTTTCCAAATGGAGGAAATTTGTATCGGCCTTTCAAAAGGTCTTGATATATCATTTTTTGCCGATCTAGTTTTTAGTTATGGACAAATGGGCGAGATCCGGCGCGGCCTTGAAAACGGTGTTGATGTGTCCATTTATGCAAATCCGAAATATAACGAATATCAAATGCGCGAAATTCGCATGGGTCTTGAAAAAAAGCTAAACGTTTCGTCTTATGCATCTTCCAATATGATATCTATTGAAATGAAAAAAATGCGTGAAGCTATGGAACGTGCGGCAACAAATGACTAACGGAAAGCAAAAAGGAAAGCGCGGCGAATTGGAATTTGCAAGGCTTTGCCGCGCCAACGGCTGGGATGTTCGCCGGACTGCGCAATACTGCGGCAATACCGGAGAGGCGGCTGACGTGGTCGGCCTTCCGGGCGTGCATGTGGAGGTTAAGCGGGTAGAGCGGCTAAATATTGAGGACGCGATGGCGCAAGCTCGGCGAGATTCTCAAAAGAGCGGCCGCGTGCCGATTGTGGCGCACAGAAAAAACAACTGCGAATGGTTAATTACGATGACGGCGGAAGATTGGTTTGAAATGTTTAGAGAATGGAGAGGCGGTCAAGATGACTAAAAATAAGGGCAAAACATTAGCGGGTGAAATACAATATATTGCCGATTTTTATGTGGATATGCACGAAAATAAAGCGGCTTACGGCTATGGTAACCGTGATATTGAAAAAGATTTCGCAGAGGATATTATGCGCGCGGTCAATCGGTGGCTGACGGAAAAATACGGCAATCCTAAACATGTTCTGAATAAGCTAGTTGAAATTTTGATTGATAAAGACGTGGTTACGCTTTTTATGGAAACGCGGCGGCTGGAAAAGCAGTTAGGGGGTGTTCAAAAAGGCAAAGATTACGAAAAAGCAGATTGAGCAGTTGCGAGATCTATTAGAAATATTTGATTTTTATCAAATTGCGCAAATATGCAAGGGACTTCAGCGCGGGGTTGATGTATCAGTTTATGCCGACCCAAAATACAATGATAGGCAAATGTACGAACTTTGTGCTGGATTGATCAACGGTATAGATGTATCTCTCTATGCGAATGAAAAAATTGACGATGATGAAATGCGCATTATTCGCCTTCGTCTGGAAGATCATAAACTTAGGTATTGAAGCAAGGAGGAAAAATGAATAACGACATCATTAATCATCCGGCGCACTACACGGACGGGAAATTTGAAACGATTGACGCTATCGAATCGTGGCGGCTTGGGTATCATCTGGGCAACGCGGTCAAGTATATTTCTCGTGCCGGCAAAAAGTCTAAAGATACCGAACTAGAGGACTTACGAAAAGCCCGTTGGTACATTAAGCGATATCTCGATTATCACCGAGAGAAAGTGGAAAGCATCGTTGCGATAGATTACGCAGCGGATAAGGGGCTTGATCAGGATCTTTCCGGGGCGATTCTTTGCTTGTCCGTGTCGGCGATACTGTCGGACGAGCCGCAAGATTTATCCGTGCGTCAGGCATTGGCCGCGCTGGAACGCGCGATCGGTGTCAGAGAGGCCCGGGCGAATGATTAAATGTAACCGTCAAGCGCGGGCGGAGCTTGAGGGGCTGCGCGAAATGAACGCGCGGATCGACGCGCTGATCATGGACAGAGAGAAACTGGCCGCCCGCGCGACGAGCCTTGCGCGCCCTCTTTCCGAGCCCGTCTCGGGCACCCGTCAATCGGACATCGCCAACGCGGCCGCTAAATTGGTCGATATGGGAAGAGAGATTGACCGGACTATTGATGAATACTATGAACGAAAGGATCAGATTTTAGAGAAAATAAACGCGCTTTCTGATGCCCGTTATAGACTTCTTTTAAGCTGGTACTACGTACAAACGGAGCGGCTGACCTTGGAAGAGGTCGCCGATAAGATGGGCTATCATCATCAATCTCTGCGTCGGTTGCACGTTTTAGCGCTGGACGCATACCAGAAAAAGCACTTTTCATAAAACCTGCTACAAAATGCTACATTAGAACGTGTTATTATGATAGTGTGAGAAATTTGAGAACAGGTTTCCTCCTTAAGAGCCGCCCGGTTGGACGGCTTTTTTGTTGCAAAGGTCAAGATTATGAATCATGAACACTATCCGGATCCGACGGCGGATAAAGCTTGCGCAAATGTGGATCGGGAAAAAAGAGAGATCGCCCGGCTGATTAGAGTAGTAAAAGAGATTTGCGCGTTAGCCGGATATGAAATCATCGGAGACGTAAATATAAGAAAGAGGCAGCGCCAATAGGGGCGCTTTTTTAATGCAGAAAGGAGTTGCCCGTGGCGAAACTGACAAGAAAACAAGAACTGTTTGCAACCGAATACGTACGCCTTAAGGGCAACGGCACACAGGCGGCTATTGCGGCCGGATACAGCGAAAAAACGGCGCGTTCAATAGCTGTTGAAAACTTGGCAAAACCAAACATAAAAAAACGTATCGCGGAGCTGATAAAAGAGGCCGACGCGGAGAAAATCGCCGACGCAAAAGAGGTACTGCAACTGCTGACGGAAATAGTCCGCGGAGAGATGAGCGAGGAAGTCGTCGCGATAAATCCGCAGGGCGAAGAGAGCCGGACGAACAGAAAGCCGACGATAAAAGACAGAAGCAAAGCGCTTGAAATTCTTTCCCGGTGTCTTGGAATGACCTTGCCGGAGACACAGGTAAACGTTACTCCGGTCATCATCACCGGAGAGGATAAGCTCGATGAATGAACGGCGCGTTTATCTTCCGGACGTTGTCGGCAAAGGTTACGGGGCTTTTTGGAAATGGCGCGGACGCTATCGTGTAGTAAAGGGAAGCCGCGCGAGCAAAAAGTCGAAAACAACGGCGCTTTGGTACATCTATAATCTCATGAAATATCCGGCGGCGAATTTGGTCGTTGTCCGGAAAGTCTTTAGAACGCTTCAAAATTCGTGTTTTTCCGACTTATGCTGGGCGATTGACAGGCTGGGTGTTGGCGCGTATTGGAAAGCGACGAAAAGCCCGCTTGAGATCGTCTATATGCCGACCGGGCAAAAAATATTGTTTGTGGGTCTCGATGATCCGTTAAAAATAACGTCGTTATCCGTTCCGCGCGGCGTGCTTTGTTGGGCGTGGATCGAGGAAGCCTACGAGGTGACATCAGAAGAGGCTTTCAACCGACTTGATGAATCCATTCGCGGGCAGTTGCCGAAAGGCTTATTTACACAGTTGACGCTAACCTTTAACCCGTGGAGCAGTCGGCATTGGCTGAAAAAACGCTTTTTCGACGAGGAGAGCCCTCAGGTGTTAGCGCTTACAACGGATTACCGATGTAATGAATTTTTGAGCCCGTCGGACTTGGCACTATTCGAGGAAATGAAAAAGAATAAAAAGCGCTACCGGGTGGCGGGGCTCGGCGATTGGGGCATTGTCGAGGGCTTAATTTATGATAACTGGACTGAAAAGGCCTTTGATATTGACGCACTGAGAAAGCAAGAGGGCATAAACGCGGCGTTCGGGCTTGACTTCGGTTTCACGACTGACCCGGCGGCGCTATGGTGCGGGCTTGTGGATAAGGGAAAACGCCTGATATACGTGTTTGATGAACTTTACGAAAAAGGCCTGACTAATCAGGAGCTGTACAAGGCGATAGAGGCACGCGGTTATGCGAAAGAACAGATCACGGCGGACAGCGCAGAGCCTAAATCCATCGAGGAGCTGCGCCGGGCGGGATTGACGCGAGTGCGAAAGAGCCGCAAAGGCCCCGACAGTATCCGGCACGGCATTCAACAGATACAGAACTTTCAAATTATCGTTCACCCGCGCTGTGTAAACACCTTACGCGAGCTGTCGTTGTACGCGTGGGCAAAAGATAAATTCGATGAATACACGGGCAAGCCGGAAGATGATAATAACCACTTAATGGACGCTATGCGGTACGCGCTGGCGGGCACGCTCGGTAAAGAGTTAGTCGGCTTTGGAGGTTAAATTGAGCATTTTAGAAACGCTACGGAACTTCGGGCGCGGTCAGTCGCTCGTCAAGGAGGAGAAAACGGTGCTTTTCAACGACGCAATGACCGAGGTTGAGTTTTTAGAGAAAGAGATAAAGGCCTTTTTAACGTCGGGCAAACGGCGCCAGATGATCGAGGGGGCGGCCTACTATAACGGTGTTCACGACGTCGCGGAAAAAGTCCGTACGGCGATCGGCGAAAACGGGCAGCCGGAGGCGATTCACAATTTACCGAATAACCGGGTGACGTATAACACGTACGCGAACCTTGTCGATCAAAAGGCTAACTACCTTTTAGCGAACCCGATCGAGCCGCAGACGGACGAAGAGGACTTCAAAGAAAAGGTCGCGGCGATCCTTGATACGGCGTTCGATAAGCGTATACGGGCGATCGGTGTCGACGCGCTGAATTGCGGTATCGGTTATTTGCTCGTTTATGTAGCCGACGGCGAATTGAAATATAAGAGGCTTAAACCTTACGAGGTATTGCCCTTCTGGAAAGACGAGGAACACGAGGAGCTGGACGCGTTTATACGGATCTACGGGGTTGAGGAATACAAAGGCCGCGAAAAAAAGACCGTTCAACATGTGGAATATTACACGCTTGACGGCGTTAAATATTTTATCTATACGGACGCGGGCAAACTTGAGCCGGACATCAACCGTGAAGATGAAACCTACTTGACGTACAAGAGCGCGGACGGCGTGAAAGGCTTTAACTGGGCGCGGTTACCTTTGATAGCGTTCAAGTACAACGCTAACGAGCAGCCACTGTTAGCGCGCGTGAAATCTCTGCAGGACGCGTTAAACGACATGGTGAGCGGCGTGTTGGATAGAATCCAGGAAGACAGCCGCAACACGATTTTAGTCGTTAAAAACTACGAAGGCACAAAGGCGGACGAGTTCCGGCATAACCTTTCGCAGTACGGCGTGGTATTTGTCCGGACGGAAGACGGCGCAGAGGGCGGCGTTGATACACTCCAGATTGAAGTCAATCCGGGCAATTATGAAATCGTTATCAAGCTACTTAAAAAAGCGATTATCGAATGCGGGCGCGGGTATGACGCAAAGGACGATAGGCTCGGTGGGAACGCTAATCAACTGAACATTAAAAGCATGTACAGCGATATTGATTTAGACGCCGACAGCATGCAGCTTGAGTTTTCGGTCGCCCTGGATCGGCTTTTATACTTCGTCGGACTGGTCGCTGACGGTTTCCGCGTAATCAAGCATAAGCCGGTACTCTGGAAATTCAACCGCGACATCATCATCAACGAGGCGGACACGATCGCCAACGCCCGCGACAGCGTGGGTATTCTGTCCATGCGTACGATCGTCGCTAATCACCCGTGGACGGCAGACGCGAACGACGAGCTGCGGCAGATCGAAAAGGAAAGAAGCGAGACGATACCCGCCCTTGAAGACTATGCGAAACCGACGGAAACGGGCGAAAATACAGAGGAATAGCTAAATGGCTTATAACTATTGGGAAGAACGTTTCAAGCGGTTAAAAACGGCAGAAATGCGAAAGGCTGAACGGGCTAACGCGGATCTTGCCCGGGTATATCGTGAAACGCTCCGCCAACTTCGGGCAGAGGTCGAGCAGTGGTACGACCGGTTTGCAAAAGAAAATAAAATAAGCCTTGCGGAGGCGCGGCGGATCCTTGATAATCGAGAGCTGAAAGAATTCAAAATGACGCTGGCGGACTTCATCAAGGAGGCAAAGCGGCTTGACCTTGATCCGGCGCATATCCGAATGTTAGAAAACGCATCTATGCGCGTACGTTTGACGCGGTCACAAGAGATATACTTAAAAACGGCGCAATACGTCGAAAAGCTGGCGAAAACGCAAGGCTGGCAACTTAACGGACTAATGCGCGAAGTTTACACCGATAGCGCGTATAAAACGGCGTACGAAACGCAGAAAGTAACGGGCTTTGAAAACTTCCGGGCAGTTCGTGAGCGGCAGATTGAAGAGGCGATCTCGAAACCGTGGGCGCCCGATGGCGCGGACTTTTCATCGCGCATCTGGAAAAACAAAACACAACTAATCAATTCACTACAAACGGATATCACGCAGTCGTTGATGACCGGAACGAGCACGGCGCAACTATCGGAAAAGATCGCGGCGCGGTTTAATACTTCGTATAATCAAGCTTACCGACTTGTCGAGACGGAAACGGCCTACATACAAGAGCGGGCAATGCTCGATACTTACGACGAGCTCGGACTGGAGCAATACCAGATCTGCGCTGTTTTGGACAGTAAAACAAGCGAAATATGCCAAGATCTCGACGGTAAGGTGTTTGACAGGAAAGACGCAAAACCGGGAATAACAATGCCGCCCTTTCATTGTCATTGCAGGTCAACGACCGTGCCGTACATTGAGGGCTTACTCGATGACGGCGGCAGAGTGGCGCGAGATCCTGAAACGGGCAAAACGGTCGAGATACCGGACATGACTTATAAGGAGTGGTATAATAAATACGTAAAGAATACCAATACCGGTGCGTTGATCGGGTTAAAAACCAGTAACGGGATTACTATTGCTAAGTTGTCTAAGCACCAGCAGGAAAGGGCAGATATCCGCAATCTTGATTTAGATGGTATTAGAGATGCATTGATAAATCCACTGCATGTTGGAGATGTCGTAGTAAAAGACAACGGAAACTCGCAGAGATTTATCGGTGAAGCTACAACTGTGAATATAAATCCTGACACAGGGGTTATTATTACATCGTGGCCGACAGGTAAATCTCGTCTAAAAAAATATAAGAAAGGGAAATAAATGATTCTACAGTGTGAGTTTACTGAAAAAGAAAAAATATTCTTAAAAAGAATGAATTTCAGTTTTTCTGATGAAATGGAAGATGAGAAAGCCGCAGATTTAGTGGATGCTATTGCCGATAATATACAGGGGCTAAACGAAGATAACAGAAACATTGCCGAGGATATTATCACCAAGATTACTACTCATCCGGATTGGTAGAAAATAGAAAATAACACTGGAAAAAAGCAAGATAGCGCCAGCGGATATTGTTTATCTCTGATGTATTAAAAGCCGTCAAAGCGAAACGCTGAGGCGGTTTTTTGTTGCGCGAAAGGAGACACCATGCAAAGAATCGCAAAAACGGTACCCGTCGAGCGCGGGAAACTATACGCAACGGGCGGCGGTGAGCGTTACCTGCTGGCTGACTGTCGGGCGGAGATTGAATTGTGTGAAGAATTAATCGACGTGCCGATGCTGGGCAGAGGTCGGGCGGTAAAACGTCTACCGTTTACCGTGTTGATCACGTTTGACCATGACGCGAAGAAAGAGCCGGACTGGCCGCGTATTGAGGCGATCGGGTTACAGGGAGAGATCCTGCGCCGTGACGGCTGCTATTTATCGCTTGACTTGCCCCGGTGCGAATTGTTGAGCGATATTGACCTATCCGCGGGGAGTGAATGCAAGTTCGCCGTGCCGTGTACGCCTGAATTATTGAGGCTGATCCGGCAAGCGTAAGGAACGACAGATAAACGAAAAAACCGTTTATCTTAATTACATCAATCAAGACGCTAAACGCGTCTTTTTTGTTTGCCTTTTTGGCATTGTAGGCGATAAAGAACAAGACCGGAAACGGCGGGAGTGGCCGCCGAATAACAAGCGAAACGGGAGGAGTTAATCATGACCAAGGAAGAATTGAAAGCGCTCGGCTTGAGTGATGAACAAGCCGACAAGATCGTTGAGGATTACGGCAAAAACTTTGTCGCAAAGTCGCAATTCAACGCGAAAAACGACGAGTTGAAAGCATTGAAAGCAGAACGGCAGACGGCACAGGCTGAATTGGATAAATTAAAAGCCGATAACGCCAACAATGCGGATCTTGTTAAGCAATTAGACGAGTTGAAAGCGGCGCAAGCGAAACGCGAGGAAGAGTACGCGGCGCAGGTGGAACAGATGAAACTTGACGCGGCGGTGGATCGTTCGCTGGTTGCGGCAAAAGTGAAAAACGCAAAAGCGGTAAGAGCCCTTTTAGATATGGGCGCGGTAAAACTTGACGGCGAAACGATTAGCGGACTAGATGAGCAGATCAAAGCGCTTAAAACTTCTGACGGCTATTTGTTTGAGCAGGACGCGCAGATCTCGGGCGTTATCCCGGGTAGGGGCGCAGATCCCGCACCGAAAAACAGTATCGAACAACTTATTGATGGCGCAATCGCCAACATTTGAAAGGGGTAAAACAGAATGAAACCTAACACACTTGAATTTGTTTCGATTTTCCAACAAAAATTGGATCAAAAAATGATGCAGGACGCGACGAGCGGCTGGATGGAAGCAAACGCAACGCAGGTTAAATATACCGGCGGCGACACGGTAAAAATGCCGACAATCGAGCTCGACGGCTTGGCGGACTATGACCGAGTAGGCGGTTACACGGCGGGCAGCGTTAGCCTGAAATTTGAAGATTATAAATTGACGCAGGATCGCGGGCGCGCGTTTCAACTCGATATTCGAGACGTCGACGAAACCGGATTTATCGCAAGCGCGGCTAATGTTGTCGCTACTTTCCAGAAAGAGCACGTCGTGCCGGAAGTCGACGCTTACCGCTATTCCAAAATTGCCGCCTTAGCAAAAGCGGCAGGAAACGAAACGTCAGCATTCACTCCGACGGTGGAGAACGTTCTCGAACAGCTCGACAAAGACATCGCGGCCGTTCAAGACGTGGTCGGCGATAGCTTGCAATTCGTAATTGCTATGCCGATGTCGACGCGCGCGATTTTGAGCAAGGCTAGCGGCGTACAGCATATGCTCGATGTCGGCGACTTCAAAGCGGGCGAGTTCAACAACCGCGTGAAACTTTATAACGGTATCCCGATTATCACCGTTCCGTCGGCGCGCATGCAGACGGCGTACAAATTCAATGACGGCGTGACCAGCGGCCAAGAAAAAGGCGGCTTTGAAAAAGATAGCACGGCGAAAGCGATTAACTGGATCGTAATGTTGCAATCCGCGCCTATCGCAGTATCCAAAACGGATACGCTGCGCATTTTCGATCCGATGACGAACCAGCAGGCGACAGCATGGCGCATTGATTATCGTAAGTTCCATGACGTATGGGTACCGAAACATCGCCTTGCGGGCGTTTGGGTAAACACCGGAGCATAAGGGTTTAGAGGGGGTGGAGTTGAACATGTATAAGTTACAGAATTTGAATGTGATTAAAGTTGTAGACACGAAAAGCGCGCGCGATTATTTGCTGGCGCGGGGTTATGTTGAAATTGCCGCCCCCGCACCTAAACCGGCAGCGCGCAAAAGGCTGAAAAATGACCTTTTTAGAGGCGTTGGGGCTCGTCGTTAAGGAAATGACCGGCAAAGACATTCCGGAGAGCGATTTTAACTTGATCCGGCTTTTGGCCGATGACGCAAAAACGCATTTGATGAGCGCGACGAACCGGTCAAGCGTTCCGGTCGGGTTACAGTACGTATGGGTCAATCAGACGGCGGGGCGCTACATCAACATGAAATTATCGGCGAAAGCGTGGAACGCACAGGATTTACGCGTTCCGAAAACGGTCAAAGAGGGCGACACGACGGTCGACTTTGGCGACGGTGCTGCGGACGCAAAAGCGCGCGTCGGCGCAATGCTCGATTATTTGCTGAAAGACAGGGACATAGCATGTTACCGGCGACTGAAATGGTAAGGGCGGCGATTGAAAGCCTATACGACGGCGTAGCCACTGTAAAATTGCTTGAAACGGCGAAAATTGACGCAAAAACGGGGCGACCGACAACAACGGAAAGGGTTATAGCCCCGTTCCCGTGTCGCTTGTCTTACGGGCAATTACCGACGACGGACAGGGCGACGGGGGTGGCGGAAATGGCGCAGACGGTAAAATTGTTTTGCGCGCCGGAGCTTGCAATCCCCGCCGGCTCGGATATCGAGGTTAAACACCGTGGACGCGTGCTGACGTTTCGCGCGTCGGGCGTTCCGGCCGTTTACGACAGTCATCAGGAAATCCCGCTTGAACACAAGGAGCGGCATTATGGCTGACGTTAAGCTGAACATTGACCAATGGAAAAAGTTTGCGGAGGCAGTCGCGAAGTCAACCGATCAAAAACGGATTGACGAGGCTAAATCAAATGCGTTGCGGCAAATGGCGGCGGCGTATTTGCGGGCAGCGATCAAAAAAACACCAAAAGGACTAGGCGGCACGGTCAAAATCGGCGGTGAAAAGAAACGACTAAAAAAAGTCGATAAGGACAAGACGTGGAAAGCCGGCGAAGTTGACGAGCGTTACGTTTCGATTGGCGAAGGCGAGAAAGAACGGGTAATACACGTTAATTCGGAGCACATGCAGCGGTCATGGGACGCGGGCAAGATTGAAAAAACATCTCGCGCGCACCGGATCGCGATCACCAACTCCGCGTCGTATGCTTCTTTCGTTAACGACGGGCACCGACAAACGCCCGGGCGGTTTATCCCGATTATCGGCAAAAAGCTTGTGAATAATTTCGTTGAAGGCAAACACATCACCGAAATTGCGCAAGCCTACACCGAAAGCAAGGCGGGCGGAATTATCCGGCGGCAAACGTCGGAATTATTGAAAGGGTTGAAAAATGGCGGGAAATAGAGATTTAATCGACGGAGTATCGGCGGCACTGTATAACGCCTTCGGCGTTCCTGTGTATACCGATTTTCAACGGCAAAACGCTATTTTCCCGTGCTTTTTCATCGAAAGGATCACGCACGGCGAAGAGCAGGAGCTCGACCGTCGCTATTGGCGGACAAACCATTTCGACATTCACTATTTCGCGACGCGCGACGGGGTGGATATCGACACGTTAGAGCTGACCGACATAGCGGATACGATGACGCTCGTGCTGGAGTATATCGACGTAGGCGGCGCATTAGTACGTGGCGAACGTATGGAATGGAGAGAAACTGACGGGGTGCTGCACTTTTACATTTCGTACGATTTTCACATCATGCGGCCGCGGGAAAAGGTCGAGAATATGCAAACGTTAGACGCGAAAGGGCGGGTGAACGATGGCAACAAAGAAAACTAAAGCCGCGGAGCAGTTTCTCGGCGCGGACATTCTAAGGGCGGCGCGGTGGTGGGAGTTCCGCGACCTTTTGACTATGGTATTGGAAGAGTACGAATTTTACACGGCAGACGAGGTAGAGCGAAAGCTGAAAGAACTGCTTAACGCGTCTGTCCGGAAAGATATTAATAAGGGGGTCGATTAAATGGCACTTGGCGGCGGTAAGTGGATTTTCCAAAACAAAAAAATGCCGGGCACTTACATCAATTTTGTAAGTAAGGATCGGGCAATGACCGACATCGCCGATCGCGGCTTTGCGGCGTTGGCGCTTGAGCTGGATTGGGGTAAAGTCGGTGAAATTTTTCGAGTAGACGCGGAAGATTTTCAAAAGCGCTCGCTCGAGATTTTCGGTTACGACTTCGGCGCGCCGGAAATGAAAGGTTTGCGCGAACTGTTTAGAAACCTTAAAACGGGCTACTTCTACCGTCTTAACGGCGGCGGGGTGGCGGCTAAAAACAGTTTAGCGACGGCGAAATACGCGGGCACGCGCGGCAACGATTTAGTGATCGCGGTACAAAACGATCCGGATCACTCGGGCAACTTTATCGTTAAAACACTGATCAAGTCGGGCGGCGGCTTGCGGGCTGTTGACGAACAAACGAACATTGCCGGATTCAAAGATTTGAAAGAAAACGCCTATGTTACATTCGCGAAAACAGGCACGTTATCGGTAACGGCTGGCGAGGCATTGGCGGGCGGCACAGCCGGTGAGGCGGTAACGGTAGCCGATTATCAGAAATTCGTAGGCTTAATCGAACCGTACTACTTCAACATCTTAGCCTATCCGGGCGCTGATGAAGCGGTTAAAACGTTACTCGTAAACTTTACGAAACGTTGCCGCGAAGAGACGGGCGCGAAGTTCCAGCTCGTCGTTCATGGACTGGAGCGCGCCAACTATGAGGGCGTTATTTCGGTTAAAAACGACGTAAAAGACGAAGGCGCGGAAAAAGGTTCGCTCGTTTACTGGCTCGCCGGTAAAGAGGCATCGTGCCCGATTAACGCGTCCTGCACTAATGCATTGTATGACGGCGAATATACGGTTGATACGGCGCTTAAACAGTTTGAGCTCGAAAAGGCGATCACCGATGGCATGCTTACTTTCCATAACGTGACGGATAGCGTGAGCGGTAATGTTGTCGGCGATGTTCGGGTATTGTCCGACATCAATACATTTACCGAATTTACGAAGGATAAAAACCGTGATTTCGCGCTTAATCAGACTGTTCGCGTACTGGATAACGCGGCGCTTGATATTGCGCGCCTTTTCAATCGTTTGTATTTGGGCAAGGTGCAAAATGACGAATCCGGCCGCATTTCTTTGTGGAAAGACGGCGTCGCACTTTTTGAAGAGTACCAGCGCGTAAGAGCGATCCAGAATTTCCGCGAACAGGACTTGCCGATCCCTACTCAGGGCGAGGAAAAAACGGCCGTTTTGTGGACGTTTGAGATCCAGCCGACGGCATGCATGGAAAAACTGTATTGTACGGTAGTCGTGGCATAAAGGGGTGATTTAGAACATGGATAATCTTCAAACAATGCTTGCAAAAGACACGTTATCGGCGAAGATGGCGCGCGCTTTTATCACGACTAGAGAGGGCGAACGCTACTTGCTTTTTCAGGCGAAAACGTTAGAGGCGACGCTCGAAAAGGAAAAAGAAGAGGTCGCAATTCTCGGCCGCATGCAGAAGGGTCATAAGTCCGTAAGCATGAAAGGGTCGGGCACTATGACCATTTATAAAAATACGGCGCTTTTCGATGATATGATGTTGCGGCTCGTCAATGAGGGTATCGACACTTACTTTGATTTACAAGTGGAAAACGAAGATCCGACGAGCGACGCGGGCGGCCGTGTTGTTATTCTTACCGGCTGCAACATCGACAAGACGACGGTAGCAAGCTATGACGCTGACGGAAAACTGCTTGAAGATGAGATCGGTTTCACTTTTGAAGGGGTCAAGATCCCTAAAAACTTCCGCATGCTCGACGGCATGCAAGCGTAAGGGGGTAGAGTATGGCAGACGAAAAAGCGCGCAGCTTAAAGGCGTTTATGCGCGAGGAGTTGCTTCAACGTGAGCCGGTGAAATACGTCGCCTCTAAACGAATGAAAGACGACGACGGAAAGCCGATTGAGTGGGAGTTGCGGGTGCTTACGAATGATGAAGTTGAGGAGATCGTCGACCGGAATACTAAACGCGTTCCGGTGAAAGGTACACGCGAATTTAAGAAAGAGACCGACACAGAGGCGGTATTTCTTGATGTAGCCGTGGCCGCGGTGACGTATCCGAACCTAAACGACGGCGAACTGCAGGAGTTTTACGGCGCGGCGGGCGCGGAACATCTTTTGAAAAAGTTGCTTACACCGGGCGAATTGACCGATTTACTCTTGGCGGCGCAACAGGCTTGCGGCTACGACATCGGCATGGGCGATAAGGTCAAGACGGTAAAAAACTACTAACGCAGGGAGACGCGGAAACGTGCGTTGCGTATTTCGCCTTTATCAAATGCGGACTATTGCCGCACGAAGTAATGGAATTGCCCGACTGGGAACGGGCGGCAGTAGTCGCGTTTGTTGATGAATACGCACGCGCGAAAAAGAAAGAGGCGGAAAAGCTAAAAAAGGGGTGAATTATGGCTGGCATTAATACGTATATAAAATTGCGCGACGGCATGAGCGCCCCGCTTCTTAAAATTGCCAACGCTACGGAAAAGGCTTCCGATAAGCTGAATAAATTCACCGGCTCGACCCGGGCGGCGGGTACGGCGGCGCAGCAGTCGGTAGGTAAATTCAATATGCTTGGATCCGTATTTGCGGGCAGTTTCCTTGCGGCTGGAGCAATCGCCGGAGCGCGGGCGCTCGGTTCGGCAATAGCGTCGGTGGGCACATCGGCGGAAGAGTTCGCGGGCATTCAAGCGCGGCTCGGGCTGGTGGCTAATTCGCAGAAAGAGGTAGCCGGACTGAATCAGGCTATTTTCGAGAGTGCGCAACGAGCGCGCGGCAGTTATTTTGATATGGCAAACGCGGTTTCAAAACTGGCGATTAACGCTCGTGACGCGTTCCCCGATCCGGCGGAAGTAGTCGGATTTACGGAAGGCATTCAAAAGCTTTTCGCAGTTGGCGGCGCAAGTGTCGCGGAACAAAAAAGCGCGATGCTTCAATTAACGCAAGCGCTCGGCAGTGGACGGCTGCAAGGCGACGAGTTCCGGTCAATTTCCGAAAACGCGCCTATGTTGTTAAACATGATCTCGAAAGAGCTCGGCGTGACGCGCGGCGAAGTAAAAGCATTAGCGGCGGAAGGTAAAATCACATCGGCGGTCATTAAAGACTCCATACTTAAGCATATGGGAGATATTGATGACGCGTTCGCGAAAGTTCCGAAGCGCTGGGGTGACCACTTCAAAAAGATTGGTAATATGGCGGTCGTATCGTTCGCTCCTGTGTTCGGCGCAATAACACGATTAGCCAACAGTAAAAGCGTTCAAACCATCGTTGATAACGTATCGACGGCGGTGCAGAGGCTCGCGCCTGTATTCTTGGGGGCAGTTACGGCGGCGACGTGGTTTATTGACCGAACGGCTGACGGCTTAAACACGATTAACACGGCCTTTGACGAGCATAGCGTGTTAGTGAAAGGCGCGCTAACGGCGGTAAGTATGGCGCTCGGACATGCGGCCGGCATGATGTTAGTTACAGCCGGCAGAGCGGCTATTGCGGCGTCGGCGTTGGCGTTGCATGCGGTTCATACGTGGGCAGCAACAGCCGCGACCATTGCGCAAGCGTACGCGCAGGGCGGCTTGAACGCGGCGATGTACGCGTGTCCGGTGACGTGGCTAGTCGGCGCGGTGGTCGGCTTGGTGGCGGTATTCTATGGCGCGATTGCGGCGGTGAATCACTTCGCCGGGACGAGCGTCTCGGCTACCGGATTGATTTTCGGCGCGTTTAGCTGGTTGTTTGCCGGAATTTACAATATGCTCGCGCTAGTTTGGAATCGGTTTATTGATTTTGCTAATTTTCTTGGCGTTGCGTTTGTTGATCCGGGCTCGGCAATTTATAACCTTTTTGTGGCAATTTGGAACGGCGTTGTTGAACACGTTGCCGGGGCGATTAATGCGATTGTCGGCATGGTAAACAGCCATTTGGGCACAAACTTTGGCACGGTTGGCGTTCCTACCATTGCCGCAAAAGACGTAACCGGCGCATTTAGTTTTGAGCGGGCAAGCTATATGAACATGACAGACGCGGCCCGCGCCGGTTACGCAACCGGTAAACGCTTTGAGGACTTTCTCGGCAGCATTGGTAGCCCTAACGGCGCATTCGGAAAGCCGCTGACAGACGGCGCAAGCGACGTTGAAAACGCTATCGCCGATAATACGGCGGAAGGCGCGAAACAAGGCAAACGCGCAGCTGACGCACTCGATAGCACCGTAAGCGATTTGAAATATTTACGCGACGCAGCGGAGCGCGAAGCGATCAACCGTTACGTGAATGCGACTGTTAAAGTCGACGCGGGCGGTTTGCACGTCACGAGCGGCAGCGAACGCAACTTTGACGGCATGATGAGGGCGTTCTGTGAAAATATCGCGGAGGCGTTGGAAACGGGAACGGAGGGGGTTCTGCAATGAGTTACTATTTCTATTTAGGCGAAACTCTGCTTCCCGTTGCCCCGACGGCGATTGATACGACGATTAACGGCAAAAATACGACTATCAATCTGATTGATGAAGGCGAAGCGACGATCATCAAAGCGCCCGGACTTACCGATATATCGTTCAAATTCATGCTGCCAAACCGTGAATATCCGTTCGCTAATTACGACACTTCACTTCGGCGCGGCTTGATTGATTATGCGGTGGGTGAAGTGGCGAAACGTTTCGGCGCCGGGCGGTTGTTTGGAAATTCGTTCTCATACAAGCCCGCGGCGACGTTTTTAGACGCGATCAAGGACGCGAAAGAGAACGTCAATCCGATGCGATTTATTGTTACTCGCATGAATTTTGACGGCGCGATGTTATGGAACACAAACATGTTGACGACGATCGAGGATTACACGATTTCGGAAAACGCCAACAATGCGACGGATATTGAGGTAGCAATTAAACTGCGTGAGTACGTTCCTTTTGGTACTCAAGAGGTCGAAGTCGTAAAGGATAAAGACGGCAAGGAGACGCTAAAGGTAAAAGAGCGGCGCTATACTCCTGATGAAAAGTATCCGGCAGCGGTAAAGATAACAAATCAATTATCGGTGCTGGAAACGGTGAAAGGGGTCGGGAACGGCACGCTCGACTGGAGAGCGGCGGCGAAGCGGAGCGGGCTTGAGAATCCGCTCGCTAAAAACTTGAGGGGTAAGGTGGTTAAACTTGGATAGCTTCAAGATTATTATTCACAATAAAGAGGCTGACAAGTACTTTGCCCCCGCCGTGCTTGACGGAGCGGAGTTGTCGCTCGAGTTAACCGGAGCGCCCGGGAAACTTGTTTTTTCGGCGCATAAAGACGAAATATTGGACTTCAAAGAAGGCGACACGGTGCAGCTGGTAGTAGACGGCGCACCGTGTTTTTTTGGATACGTATTCAAAAAGCGGCGCGACCGTGAACAGCATATCGAGGTCACGGCGTACGATCAACTGCGCTATTTGAAAAACAAAGACAGTATCACGTATAAAGGCAAAAAGGCAAGCGAATTGATCACGATGCTTGCGGAGGACTTTCAACTGAAAGTCGGCGACATATCCGATACGGGTTTTGTAATTGATAAACGCACAGAGGATAACGTGACGCTTGCCGATATGATCCAAACGGCGCTAGACATAACGATGATGCACACTAAAAAGCTATTCGTACTTTTCGACGACTTCGGAAAGCTGACACTTAAAGAGCCGACGGCGCTATGGGTGCCGATCCTGATCAACAACAGAACGGCGCAGAATTTCGCCTATGAGAGCGGCATTGATAATGACACGTATAACTTGGTTAAGCTGGTCACGGAGGACAAGGAAAGCGGAGAGCACAAAGCATTTTACGCGCCGATGACGCCTGACGAGTTCGCAAAATCAGACGCAAAAAAGCAATGGGGCGTACTGCAGATGTACGAAAAGCTGGATCGAAACGCGCAGAGTCCGCAGGAATTAGCAAAGCAACTACTCGCACAACATAACGTCGTCCGGCGGAAATTATCCATCGACGGCGCGGCGGGTGATATCCGCGTTCGTGCCGGATCTCTGATTGCAGTATCACTTGAATTGGGTGACGTGGAGATTGCACAAAAAATGCTGGTTACGAAAGTTACGCACAGCTTTTATCATCGCGACCATCAAATGAATTTAACGTTGAGAGGGGGCGTGATTAATGCTGAATGAATCCCCCGCTAACCTTATCCGGGCAATGGTCGCGCAGACAACGGCGGCGGGCAAGCCGTCGGATCTTGTTTTTGGCGTGGTTACGTCTGACGATCCGCTCGAGATAAAGATTGACGATAAACGAACGTTAGACGCTGATTTTATTATGCTTTCCGATATGGTGCGCGATTATGAGGTGGATATTTCCGTTTCCCACATGACGGAAACGAAAGGCGGCGGCAGCGGTGACGCGTCATATGAAAGCCACGCGCACGCTTACCGAGGCAGAAAGAAAATCACCGTACATAATAAGCTGAAAAACGGCGAAAAGGTCATCATGCTACGGCAAGCCGGCGGACAGTTATTTTATGTACTTTGCCGCGTGGCGGAGCATGCGGAACTGACGGGAGAGTGGTCATAATGGGGCTTTTGCCCGATGAATTTAACAATATATCAGTCGCGCGCGGCATTGACGCAACGCCCCCTCATGCGACGTATCGCATGCAGATCGAGGCGGAACGGGTCGACGGCGCATTGACTGACGATGTCGAGGCGGTAAAGCAGGCCGTTTACAAGATACTGAACACGGAACGGTACAAGCATATTATTTATTCGCCCGATTACGGTCACGAGTTAACGGGCTTATTCGGCTTACCTTTACCTTACGTATTGCCGGAAATTCCCCGACGCATTCGGGAGGCGTTAATGGTCGATGACCGGATCACCGATGTTGACCGATTCGACCTTAAACACGATAAGTCCGGAAACGTCACGGCGAAATTCGTCGTGCATACGATTTACGGCGCTTTTGACGCAGACAAGGAGGTGATCGTCGGTGTATGAAAAACAAACGGCGGAAACCGTAAGAAAACGCATGTTAGACGCGGTTAAAGCCGGCATTGATAAACGGGAAGGCAGTATTATTTTTGACGCAACGGCGCCCGTTTCAATTGAAGTTGAGCTATTGTATGCGGCGCTTGATTATTACTTAAAAAACACGTTCGCGGATACCGCCGACCGTGAATTTCTGATTGAACGCGCAAAGGAGCGCGGCGTTATCCCTCATAAAGCGACAAAAGCCGTCGTTAAAGGGCGATACGAGCCGATCACGGCGCGCGTAGCGGTGGGTGCTCGTTTTTCGTGCGAAGATTTGAATTACAAAGTTATTGAAGTCAAAAAAGACGGTTACATGCTTCTTGAATGCGAAACGGCGGGGCGCGACGGCAACCGGCAAGACGGGCGATTGATCCCGATTGACTTCAACATGGGTTTACGGGTCGCGGAAATAACGGAGGTAACCGTGCCCGCGGTGAACGATGAGGACACGGAGGTTTTCCGTGAGCGTTTTCTCGCGTCGTTCGATTTGCAGTCGTACGGCGGCAACATTTCCGACTACAAAGAAAAGGTCGGCGCGATTTCGGGTGTCGGCGGCGTTAAAGTTTATCCCGTATGGAACGGTGGCGGCACGGTTAAAGTCGTTTTCTGTACAAGCGAACAAAAAACACCGACGGCGGAATTTGTCGCGCAGGTTCAAGAGGCGGTCGATCCCGAACCGTACCGGCAAAAAGGCGTTGGCATTGCGCCTGTCGGGCATTACGTAACGGTAACCGGAACGACGGATAAAGCGATCAACGTCAATCTTAAAATATCCCCGCGTGACGGGGTGACGCTGGAGGACTTAAAGCCCGCCGTCGAGCAAGCGATTCGCGACTATTTGGCGGTGTTAAATCGTGGCTGGAAAACGACGCAAACGGTAACGACCAAACGCTTTGAAAATACGGGTTTAGTCGCTCGTATTGCGCATATTGAAAGCGCGATTTTAGACGTGGCGGGCGTTCTTGATGTCGAGGGAACGACGCTAAACGGGTCAACGCGTAACCTTGAACTGGGAACAGACGAACTCGCCGTTTTGGGGGCGGTAAATTATGGCTGATACACTTCGTAAGTCGCTTGATTTACGGGCGGCTTGTATTCGTCGATACTTCCCCGACGTACTGGCTAATGCGGCGGAGTTTATCGCGTACGCTGACGTAGTCGAGCCGGAGCTGGACATCGTTATTCAAAATTTAGTTGATAACGCGCTAAATACGTTCGTTTTGGACATCGACGAACGCGGGGCGCGGCGGTGGGAGGAAATGCTGAAATTGACGCCCGCCGTCGGCGCAACACTCGACGAGCGTCGGCAACAGATTTTAGCGAAGATCAACGCGCAGTTACCGTATACGATCCGGAACTTTCAAAAAATGCTAAACGCCACATTCGGCGAGGGCGTGGTAACAGTAAGCGTTGACCATGATAAATATGCAGAGTGGCTGAGTATCGCGCCGGGCGAAAATATCGATCAGGACTTTTTAACGACTTATGCGCGGCAGGTTACGCCCGCTAACTTAACGCTTAACTTACGTACTGACCACGCGGTCACGGCGTCAATCCGACACGGCGGGGCGGCTATTACGTACGAATATATCACGATAGGGGGCTAAATATGGCTACTTGGAGTAAAACACGCGTCACCGATGACGGCTTAAAGATGAACGCGGAGGCGGTGGCGGCTAATAAAAGCATTGATATTTACGCGGCAAAAGGCGGCACGGGCGATAATTTAACGTTAGATACAATGCCCGTAACATTCGATATTGCGGGCGTAAAACAGAAAGAAAAGGCGGTTATCGTTACTCTGCAGATCGATAATAAAGGCGCACAGAGTGAACAGACGTTCAATCGGATTGCCCTTTTTGCTCGACTTGACGCGGGCGCAGAGGTTAAAACACCGTACGCGGTGGTTGAAAGCGACACACCGGAAAGCATTCCGGCGCAATCGTCGCAGTATAAGGTCTTACGCGTTGACGTGATCCTTGCTTATACGGGCGCGGAAAATGTAACCGTCACGCCAACGATCCAACTCGGCATTACGGAGGCACAGGCGCGCGTCATCGTAACGTCATCAATCGGCGATCATGACGGCGATCCAGCGGCGCACCAAGTAATGGCGCACAACGTAAGCGATACAACGGCACCGAAAGGCAACAACGGCACGATCCGTGGACTTTTAGACGGCTTGGCGAACCGAATTAAGGCGATCACGGGCCGGGCGCGTTGGTTCGATGACCCGGATATCACGCTAACGACAACAAAAAAACGGCTCGACGCGCTGGATAACCGTGTCGGCACGCTCGACTTTATCCCGAATAGCCGAATTGGAACGACCCAAAACAAGATCGCGACGCTTGGATTTAACGGCCGCTTTGATAAAGAGCGGTTACCGACTGGGATTGTTTATGACAGCGATTTTAGCGCGTCGACAGGGTCTGACGGCTATGTTGAACTCCCTAACGGGATAATTATACAGTGGGGGCGCATTTCGCTTTATTCGGCGAAAGTATCACAAACGCGAACGGGGTATTTTGAGCGCTCGTTTCCATCAAGCTGTTATAACGTAACAGTAACTCCGTATAGCCCGGACTCGATTTACAAAAACAAAGACGACTGGACTTTACACGTTACCAGCGTCTCGCGCAGCAGCGTTACTGTCGTTGTCGCTTCGGCAACAACAGACGAGTTTGTCGACACTAGCAGCGCGTACTGCTACTACATGGCTATCGGTCGCTAGAAAGGGGTCATTATGGGCGATATCTTAAACGAAAAGCTGACTATTGATGTTGACCTTACTCGCCCGCTAGTTATGGGTCTTGGCGAGCGCGGCGCGAAAGGTGAACGGGGGCCGCAAGGACCAGCAGGACCACAAGGACCGGCAGGACCAGCAGGACCAGCAGGGCCACAAGGACCGACGGGAAAAACACCGGAGTTTTATTTAGAAAAAAGCGGCGATTTATACGTTGATGAATATTGAGGAGGCGTAAAAAATGGCTAGAAAACATTTAGGCAACATCAAAGGACCGAAAGGCGATAAAGGCGATCAAGGCCCGCAGGGGTTGCAGGGTATTCAAGGCATACCGGGTCCGAAAGGTGAAACCGGACCGAAAGGCGACAGAGGCCCACAAGGTGATCAAGGCCCGCAAGGGTTACAAGGTCCGCAAGGTGAGCGCGGCTTACAGGGGCCGGCGGGCAAAGACGGTCAACAGGGCATTCAAGGCGTTAAAGGTGATCCGGGTAAGCCGTTCCGCTTTTCAAAAGTATATTCAAGCGTTAGCGAAATGAACGCAGCGTTTACGAGTGACGGCTTAGAAGAGGGCGCGGTCGTTTTAATTTCAACAAAAAACGTCGATGATCCGGATAACTCGAAAATGTACGCAAAAAGTAAAACGGCGTATACATTTTTAACCGACTTGAGCGGCGCAAAAGGTATTCAAGGGCCGCAAGGCGAGCAGGGCAAACAAGGTGTACAAGGTCCGGCGGGAAACGATGGCGCGCAAGGTCCGGCAGGTGAGCGTGGTCCGCAAGGTCCGGCAGGTCCGAAAGGCCCGCAAGGCCCGAAAGGCGATAAAGGCGACGCTCCGCAAGTGACGTTTACTTTGGATAGCGACGGCAACCTTTATTATGAAGTCGTTTAGGAGGAGATTTAATGCGTATACTTTTAGGTCGAGTAAAGGGAGATAAAGGCGAACGGGGGGCGCAAGGACCGAAAGGCCCGCAGGGTGAACGTGGTCCGCAAGGCCCGCCGGGCGAACCGGGGCAAACGGACATCTACACGAGGGCAGAAAGCGATGAACGGTATCAGTTAAAAGGTGAAAGCGTTGACTTCAACGAATTAGCGAGACGTATACCGTCTTGGCAATGGAAAGTGACGCTTCCAAAGTCTGATCACCAAACCGTCACGGCAACGGTCGGAGATAAGACATACACGAGCGACTTTTACGCGCCGCAAGGTAGTCAAATTACATTTAGTGTTACGCCTGACACGGGTTATATTGCTGGGAAGGTTTCGCCAACAAGCGTAACGCTTACTGGTGATTTTGCAACGGTAACCGTCACGGCGGCAACGGAAAGCCGCGGCGTTAAGGCTGGAAGCCGCACAATTACAAGACCGACAGGCACAGTCTCTGTGAAAATTCCGCCGAGTGTATGCACGGTTAAAATGACGGCCGATTATGTGAAAAAATTCGTACGTGTAGAGCCGCAAGGCACATTAAGGTTTTTCTTAGCAGACGCCGTAGGGAGCAATTGGGGGCCGGCTCTTGCTTATGACGCGCCAGTGGCACCATCGACTCCGCCGCCAGCGCCAAAGCTTCCTAGCGCCACATTGTTTTATGACATTTTTGGCACTTACCTTATTTCTGGAAGTATCGTTATAGAGTGGTCAGAGGATATCAACAAACATTCTATTAATTATGATTTGACTAAATGATTTCTTTAGCGCCTTTTGATGGTGCTTTTTTGTTGGAGCAAATTATGTTGAAAGAAATAAACGAAATTATTCATGGCGTATCTGATGCGATGACGAAACTCGCCGATGCTTGGTGGGTGAAGTCGGCTTTTTCCGCTATTGGTAGCGGCGCTATTTGGCTAATCCATCTTAAACACGTTCAAGTACTGGGCGTGTTTATTTTATTAGTGTTAATTGACCTCACCACTAAATGGAGCGCGATCACTTATCAAATGCTGCTTGAAAAGGGGGCAAAGCCGGAAAACATATCCGGCTTTGATAAGTGGTTAGCGATTCCGATGGCGTTCGCTGAGGGTCGTGTAGCGTCACGCTTTTGTCGTAAAGGCTTTACCTATAAGGTCATAACTTACACGATAGCCACGGCGGCTGGGTACTGCTGGGATTTTATGACCGGGGCAGGGTTCGCCGTTAATTTGGTCTGGATGTACCTTGGCGCGTCAGAGTTTTTATCCATTTTGGAAAATATGCGCGACGGCGGTAACGTTGCTATGGGACGCTTTTTGGAACTTGTGAAAGACAAAGTCGAGAAAAAGGTTAAATTATGATCATTGAAAAAATACTTGACCTAAACGCCTTTGATCCGTACATTATGCGCGGGCGCGGCTACGTAGATAAAATTACGCTCCATTGGACGGGCGGAACGCATTACGATGTAGACCACTCCGCCTATCATGTTGTGATTGATGGGTCGGGGCAAATTTACATTACTTGTAATTTCGATGAAAGGGCGGCGCATACGTGGCGGCGCAACACCGGAAATTTGGGTATTGCAATAGCTTGTTGTTACGGGCTGGGCGACGTATGGGCGGACGGTACGGTGACGAATTGGGGCGACTATCCGCCGACGGACAAACAAGTAGAGGCAATGGCGCGTGTAGTCGCGTATTTAGCCGTCGGCTTAGGCGTTCAAACGGCGGACATTCGCGACCACCATTATTGGGCAGAGATTGACGGCTATGGAAGTGAACGCGTCGACATGATGTCGCTACCACAAGAAGCAGGAAAAAGCGGCAGAGACATTATTGTTGGAAAAGCAGTTTGGTATACGCAACAATGGGGCGTAAAACTTAATTAGGGGTATACATTTATACTCAAAAACAAAAATAACGCCGATTTGGGCGGTTTTTTGTTGATTTGGTTATAAATGCTACGGTTGCGGCGTTTGTAGCGCCTTGTTTGTCTATATATTGTATGAGTAACTTCATTACATATTGCATAAAGGGGTGAGGGCGATTGCTAAAGCGAAGATTGTTGCTATTTTTCTTGTCGTTATTGTGGGCGGCGCTTGTATTTGGTGGCTTTTCGGCGAAGGCGGCGCAGGTAACATTAACGGAGACGGAGTGGCAGATACTAACGCACGAATTGAACGCGCTAGAAACGAGAACGGCCGAGCGGCAGAATTTAATCAACGAATTGAGGAAAACGTCGGGCGGATTGAGCGTCACCAACAACGAATTGAAAGCGGAGTTGGATCGGTTGAAGATATTGCAAACCGAGCAGAAAAAGTCCTTAACGCAGACCGAGCAAGCATTGGAAAAGTCCGAGCAGTCATTGATAAGGTGGAAAAAAAGCGAGCTAAAAAAGCGGATGAGCCTTGAGCGGAAAAAAAGAGCGTGGCAAATTATAGCGGTGGCCGCGATTATTGCGGCGGCGGCAAAGTAAAAGGAGCAGGCATTTTGCCCGCTCCGCTTTTTTATTTTTCCGGTTCTTTTCCGAAGTGGCGCACCATGGCGTCTCTAGTGATTAGCCAGATACGGCTTGATTTTCTGATTTCGCCTTTCATAAATCTGTCCGGCGTTTGAAAGATCAGCTGCCGAATTTGCCCCGGCGCTAATTTCCAGCGATCCTCCGCCTCTTTAGCGGTTAAAACTTCATCAATTAACATTGCCTGCTCCTTTAGATTTCATAACGAACATCATAGAGATGAAACACGACTCTGTTTTCGCGTTCGCCGGTAAAGTAATCCATGTCATCGGTATGTACGCCGGTCGTTCTAGCGAATAAATCAAGCGTTTCATCATCGACTGGAATCGTATCAAAGTCGCCGTCGCCTAGTTTATGGCTGGGCGGCATCATTTCGGCGGTCATTTTAACCCACGTAATACGGTCGGCTACATCTTTAACATCTTCACTAACGCGGTCTTTTAAGATTTCAGGAATATAAACGGCGGTAATATTTTCCGGCTTTACTTCATCGGCGATAAATTCCGTGTACTTACCGATGTTACCGTCGATTTCCGACATCTGATTTTCTTTCGCGTCGTCGATTTCAACTTCAACTAACGCGATACCGTATTGAGTAAAAGTGTTTTTCTTGCCGGTCGGGCGGTGCAGATAAACGACTTCGGTCGAGTTGTTGCCGCGCAGACCTTCTTCCCAGTTATCGTTGCCGGTTTTCGAGATCGGCAGGATCCCTTCCGTTAAAATTGCTTTCAAATCTTCAACGCCTACGTTTTTGAAAAGTTTCATTTTTCATTCCTCCTAAATTTTTAACCTTAGCGGGTCTCTCTCCCCGCTTTCTGGCTAAAGTATAACGCAGTCGTTATGACTTGTCAAGCGAAAAAGCAAAGAAAATAAAAGATTTTTCAAAAAACTTTTTAACGCAGTCGTTAAAACTTGCAAAGCCTATCGTTGTCGGGTTGATTTGAAATAATTTTCCCCCATTGTTCCCCCACGGAAAAGAGTAACAAGCAACAAACGCCTATTTACGGGCGTTCTTTTGTCTGTGTTTTATATATTTAATTTATCAGAGTAACGGATCAAAGCTGAGCGCTATTGACGGCATAGCCGGTCAGTACGAGCAATATCATGCAATGATATAAAAGCAGTAACAAATTTTTATTCTTTTAATCTAGGTGCGATGATGAGGAGGACTTTCGCGATGAAGAAGAACAACGATTACTATATCGGTTTGGACATGGGGACCAATTCCGTCGGTTGGGCAGTTACCGACACCAAGGGGCGTTTGCAGCGGTTCAATAAAAAAGACATGTGGGGATCACGCCTTTTTGACGAAGCAAAAACAGCTGCTGAGCGGCGTACCTTCAGAACGTCGCGGCGTCGGTATGATCGCGTGCGACAACGCATTGAATTTCTGCAGGATATTTTCGCGCCGATCATCGCTCAAAAGGATTTTAAATTCTTTTTGCGTCTGAACGAAAGTAAATTTTATCCCGAAGACAAAAAGACGGATGGCCGCTTCGCTCTTTTTAATGACGCGGATTTTACCGACGTGGATTACTTCAAACTGTATCCCACAATTTACCATTTGCGCGCGGCGTTGCTTAAACCGAATCATATTACCGATCCGCGGTTGTTGTACTTAGCTATTCATCATATTATTAAAAATCGCGGACATTTCCTGTTCGCCGGCACGGATATGGAAAGTATTCGCAGTTTCCAAATGGTCTATACGCAACTTTCCGAACATTTGAAACGTATCAATCCGGATTTTGAATTGCCGGTGGATGCGCAAGATCAATTTGCCGCGATCTTACTGAATGAAAAATTGAGCAATCGGGACAAGAAAAAACAACTGAAAGAACTTTGCCCGCGCGAAGACAAACGCTTGGAATACGCCTTTAAAGCGATTATCGGTGATAAAGCCAACTTGAAAGATATATTTGGCGTGGAAGAATATGATGAAGGCACGAAAAAGGAAGTCAACTTTGAAAAAGCGGACTACGACGCGGATAAAGACGAGATTGAGAGCGTAATCAAAGAAAATATCCATGTGCTTAACGCATTTAAAGCGGTCTATGACTGGACTGTTTTGACGAAAATTTTAGGCGACTATGCGTATATTTCGGATTCACAGGTCGCGCTTTATGACGCACATGCAAAAGATTTACGCATTCTGAAAAGCCTCATTAAGAAATATGCCCATTCGCAGTATGCGGACGCTTTCCGCCATGAAAGCGTCAAAGGCAACTACGCGAACTATGTCGGCAGCACCAATTATGACAATAAACAACCGGTTATTGATAATACAGATAATATGTCGGTAACACAAAAAGGCATAAATAAATATTTTGTAAATATTCTTTCGAGCATTACTCCGGACGAAAGCGATAGAGAGAGTTATCAATATATCGCCGATCGCTTGTGTAAAGACGAAGCGCTACCCAAGTTGCGTACAAAAGCTAACAGCGTGGTGCCACATCAAATCCATAAAATCGAATTGGAAAAAATCCTCGCCAACGCCGCGAAGAATTTTCCGTTCTTGCAGGAGAAAGATGACAGCGGTTATACCGCAGCGCAAAAAATCGTCAAGATTATGACGTTTCGAATTCCGTACTATGTCGGACCGCTTAATACGTATCATCATGTCGATCAGGGCGGCTACGCCTGGATGGTGCGTAAAGCGGAGGGGAAAATTACGCCTTGGAATTTTGACGAAAAAGTAGACAAGGAAGCTTCGGCGGAAAAATTTATCCGCAACATGACCAATAAATGCACCTACTTGATTGGCAAGGACGTCATTCCCAAACAATCACTTCTGTACAGCAGGTACAAAGTCCTTAACGAATTAAATAACTTAAAAGTCAACGGCGAACCGATTTCGGTCGCTCTGAAACAGAAAATTTACGAAGAGCTGTTCAAGAAACAAGTCAATGTCACATTCAAACAACTCAAAAATTTTCTCAAAGCGCAAGGGGAAGATGCCGACGAAATCCTTTTAAGCGGTGTCGATGAAGCCGCGCATAAATTTACCAATAACCTCGAGACGTACCATAAATTCCAAGCGATATTTGGTGATACAATCGAATTTGAGCCGCAACGCTCCATGGTCGAAGATATTATTCGCTGGAAATGCCTGATGGGCGATGATATTGCCATGTGGAAACATAAGATCGCAAAAGAATATGGGAATCAGCTCAGCGAAGAGCAATTGAAGCAAATCACGCGACTTAACTTCACCGGTTGGTCCCGTTTGTCGCAAGAGTTTCTTACCGATGTGCCGGGCGTTGATATCGAATCCGGCGAGGTATACTCGGGGATTATGGACGCTTTGTGGAAAACGAATGAAAACATTATGCAGCTATTGAGTTCCCGTTTTACGTTTGCGGAAAAAGTAAAAAAACAAAACCAGGGTACCGGGCAGATCACAAAAATCACGTATGATGAAGTAATGAAAGATACTTACCTGTCGCCGGCGGTAAAACGCTCCGTTTGGCAGGCGATTACCCTGGTCGAAGAGATCCGCAAAATTCGTAAAGCGGATCCGAAACGTATTTTTGTCGAAATGACGCGCCAACCGGACGCGATAAAGGAACGCAAACTGTCTCGCCGTACGCAACTCTTAAATACATATAAAGCGATCGGAAACGACATTGCGGAATGTGAAAAAAAACATGTATCCACGCTCATAGAGCAACTGGAAAGCAGAAAAGATGAAGATTTGCGCCGGAAAAAATTGTATCTTTACTTCACACAGATGGGGCGTTGCATGTATACGGGAGAGCCTATCAATCTTTCTTCCTTATTGCATGATACCAACAGTAACATCTATGATATCGATCATATCTACCCGCGTTCTCTTACGAAAGACGACAGTCTTGACAATACAGTCTTGTGTAAAAAAGAGATTAACCTAAGGAAAGGTAATAAGAATCTGCATCGTGTTTTCACGGAAAAAGAACTCAAAAAGCAATACGGATACTGGAAGGCGCTCAAAGATAAAAAGCTGATTAGTGAAAGGAAATTTTCACGGCTCATGCGCACTACCGATCTCACCGCCGCCGAATTGGCCGGATTTATCAGTCGACAATTGGTGGAAACCAGCCAAATGGTCAAAGCCACGGCGGATATTTTGGAGAAAATCTATCCGAATGTCACGATCGTTTATGTGAAAGCACGGACTGTAAGTGACTTCCGGCATGACTATGATTTGCCGAAAGTGCGCGTCTTGAATGATTGTCACCATGCTCATGACGCGTATTTGAATATTGTCGTGGGGAATGTCTACTACGAAAAATTCACTAAAAGCCCGTTTAATTTTATTCAAAACCAAAAGGGAAAAGGGGACATCAAATACAATCTTTATCGCCTGTTTGACAAAGACGTTAAAGTCGGCGATCGTATTATTTGGAATACCAAAGAAGATTTAGCGCGTGTCAAAGCAAGCCTCGAACGGGATACGGTAAACGTAGTGCGCATGCCGGTGGAACAACGTGGCCAATTTTTTAAGGCAACCATTAAAAAAAAGAGCACTACAAAAGAAACAATGGTTCTGCCATTGAAAGGTTTTGATGAACGCTTACAAGATATTTCCAAATACGGATATTATGACAGTCCATCCGGCATGTCATTTATGGTGGTCCAGCACGAGGTTAAAGGTAAGAGAAGAGTCACCATCGAACAGACCTTGCTGGTTTACAAAAATACATTAAAAAGAGAAAAAGATTACATAAAATATTGCAAAGATTTTTTGAAGTTACAAAAACCGAAAGTATTATTTAAAAACATAAAATTCGGCAGTAAGATTTTATTCGATGGATACCCTCTCCTTTTGAAATCGCGGTCGAAGAATAGCATCATATTGGTAGACTCGCAATCCCTATTTCTTGCTAACCGGGAGCTAAACATACTAAAAAGAGTTACCAAAATTTCCGATGATATTGCTCAAAAGGTGCAGAGCCGAGTAAAAATCACCGATGAAGAGTGGGCTACATTATGGAAGTCCGTGGTGGAGCAAAACGTTAAGGGTAAGTTCCGTAATCGCGGAGGAGTTTTAAATGACATACTACAAGGCAGAAAGATTAAACTGTCTAAAGATGAGGAGGCGAGATTAAACGAACTGGATGCGAAGGATCAGGAAGAATTTTTGAGCCAAATTTTATTAGAACGGTTTTTGCGATTCAACACAAAAGAAAAGACCGACCTCTTACTTCAAGTGATTTCGTTTAGCGGCAACACAAGGGGAGTGAACCTTCGTTTGATTGGGGGGGCAAACAGGGCAGGAGTTATTACGAAGAGTAAAGATATTACGGATCATTCCGTCATTTTGATTAATGAATCGCCCACCGGTCTTTTTACGAATCGCACAATTTTGAATCAGCCATGAGCTGGCGCACAGTTGTCATCACGAAACCTGCCAAACTCGAATTACGTTTGAACTACTTGGTTGTTCGCAGCATCGACCATGTGGAAAAAATAAGCCTGACGGAATTGGGAGCACTGGTGATCGAAACGCTGCAGGTGTCGATTACCGGCTCTCTCATCAGCGCGCTTTTAGCGCAAGAAATCAGGATTATCATTTGCGATGAACACCATGATCCGCAGGGGGAAATCCTACCTTATTACGGATGCCATGACTGCTCCCGCAAAATACAGATGCAAATGGGTTGGCAGGAGACGACAAAGAAACTTTTATGGCAACAGATTATCCGGCAAAAGATTATGAATCAACGGAAAACATTGGCATATTTTTGTTCGGATGCGACCGATGCAGTGGCGAGGCTGGCGCAGTATGAGACGCAAGTCGAAATCGGCGACGCCACTCATCGGGAAAGTCTCGCCGCCAAAGAATATTTCCCCGCACTTTTGGGCAAAGGATTTACGCGCGCGGCCGAGACGGCGCAAAATGCCGCATTGAACTACGGCTACCAAATTATTATTTCCATTTTTTCCCGTGAAATCAAAATTGCCGGTTACCTTACCGAATTGGGGATCTTTCACGACAGTCAGCATAATCATTTTAATTTGTCATCCGATCTTATGGAGCCGTGGCGACCGGTTGTAGACGCATTTGTCAGAGAAAAAGAATGGGAACAATTTGCCGTGGAGGAAAAACATATGATGCAACGTCTCGTGACGCAGGAAGTAACCTTTCGTGGGCAAAAGCAAAGCGTGCCTAACGCCATTCGCATGTATGTGAATTCGGTGTTTCAGGCGCTGAATCATGATGATATTTCGCAAGTGCATTTTTTCAACCATGAGTTATAGATTTATGCGTATTTTAGTGCTCTTTGACCTGCCGACGGAAACGTCATTGGATTTACGGGAATACAGACGGTTTCGCAAAATATTGCTGGAGATGGGATTTATTATGTTGCAGGAGTCGGTCTATACGAAAATTGCGCTAACGACAACCATTTCCGAGCAAATTACCAATCGTCTGCGGCATGAAAAGCCGGCGAACGGATTGGTACAAATATTACGCGTGACGGAAAAACAATTTGAAAACATGGAAACGTTGGTAGGGGAATATAGCAATAATGTGATTGACACTGATGAAAAGGTGGTCATCCTATGATCTTAAGCCACCCCGTTTTCGATTCGTCGATCGACCTTGCCCATAATAATCTCGTCGTCTTGGAACATCCGCTTTTGTATCGCACATTGGTAGCGGAATTAATTGCGCAAAACGAAGGTGAAATGGGACGATTTCTTTTAACAGAAAATTATGAAGAAAAGTCTATCGGGAAATACCTTTCAATCATTCATAATCCGTTTCAGCTGTGCGAAAATGATCATAAAATGCGCATCGCCTTGTACAAATTTCTTGAGAAAGAAGTACAGACGCTCGACTTTGAATATTACAAAGAAGTGGAAGCAAAGATATTTCAATTTTTGCAGCATGTGAATATGCAATCCGCATATCCGCTCACGATGGCGGATTCTATCAGCATGACAGATATCTTCAAACTGGGTCAATTGCAACTGGAATTAACCAAAGACTCCGTGCCGGAGCGTCTTTATGAATACATCCGCGCATTGCACCGGTTGGCAGGCGCGCAATGCGTGGTTATGTATAATGTAAGAAACATATTTACCAATACGGAAGCGGAGGTGTTTTTAAAAGAAATTAGCGAACAGGAAATATCTGTTTTATTTTTAGAAAGGAGTGTGCCGCCTATCGTCACAAAATACGAGAAACTATATATAGTGGATCAGGATTTGTGTGAAATCAGCTAATGGTATAAATTAAACACAACATTAGTTTGAGAGTAGTGTCATATCCAATCCATCTCAAACTTGGGCGCATTCCTTAACGCCGAACAGTTAGTTTGAGAGTAGTGTCATATCCAATCCATCTCAAACTCGATTGCGCGCAGGGCCGCGTGTTGTACGTTTGAGAGTAGTGTCGTATCCGATCCATTTCAAGCGCTGGTAAATTCGGACAAAATGATAACCTATGAAGAATACAGAGCAATAGTTGTAGAGCAGTTTAGATATTATTGGAAAGATTTAAGTGACGAAGAGGTAGAAGCCTACTTTGAGCGAGAAGGAAATGAAGTCACGAGAGCACGCTATGAAGATGACGTTGAAAGCCTGAAAGAGGGAGAAATCACCGAACGCATACTGGAAGAATATTGCCCTGCGTCGGTGGCGTATTGTTTATCCCTGATGTATTAAAAGCCGCTAAAGCGAAATGCTGAGGCGGTTTTTTGTTCAAATATTTATTTGTCAATTAAGACGCCTGTGGCGTCTTTTTTATTTGCTTTCAACACGACGGTCTAAAGAAGCATGCCCGGAGAGTGGCGAGATGGTTTGCGCGCAGCGTCATGTTTGCGTTGTGCCGCAAGGCGAAAGAGGTGGCGCTATTTTTTACATACGCGGTCCACGTTTGAGGTGATTACAACATATGGTTTAGTCGATTAGAGATCATTTTTTACTCTCTGTTAATATTTCATTTCGCATCTCTTTTACGGCGACATGCTATACTTATACTAATCGGAAAAGCAGTTTATAAAGGAGAAACATGAAGTATAAACCGAAAGTTTGTCTTCTTTCCGCGTCGATCGGGCAAGGACACGTGCAGGCGGCGCGCGCGGTGGCGGAAGCGTTGAAACGGCATCCTACGGGATATCGCGTGCAATCGTTGGATTTTTTGTCGCGTGATATGATATCGCTTGATTATTGGATGCGCGAGACATACATCAAGATGATCGATTTATTTCCGCTGATTTATGATCTTTTATACCATCAATCGCAACGTCGGCACGGCGGTAAGCAGGTTCGTAGCCTGCTGGCGCGCACGTTCCGCAGTCGCATGCGGCATTTACTGGAAGTGCTATCACCGGATGCATTGGTGTTGACGCATCCGTTTCCCGCGGCAGCGGCCGCTAAGCTGGTGGAAAAAGGCGAGCTCCATATCCCGATTGTGACGGTGATTACGGACTTTGATTTACACCAATTATGGGTGTATAAAAACATCACGGCGTATTGTGTACCGTCGGCACAGGTGCGTGACGAACTGATCGCGGCGGGCATTGAAAAAGAACGCGTGTTTGTAACAGGCATCCCGATTATGCAGCGGTTTTATGAGATGAGAAAAGCCTCTTTGCGCGAACCGGGGACCGTTTTGATCATGGGGGGCGGCACCGGTCTGGGCGCGGTGAAGGATATTTTATGGCGCCTGACGCAAGTGGAAGCGGTGCAGCGCGTTATCGTTGTGACAGGACAAAATTTTACGCTGTTTGATGAAATTCAGGAAATGCGAGAAGAGTTGCGCGTGCCGCTGGAGTTGTACGGATACACGAATGAAATCCCGCGACTGATGGCTCGCGCGTCATTATTGGTGACGAAGCCGGGGGCGTTGACCACGACGGAAGCGATGACAATGCATTTGCCGATGTTATTGGTGGATGCCATTCCGGGGCAAGAGGAAGCGAACGCGGCGCACTTGGAAAAGATCGGCTGCGCGAAATGGATTTTACGGGAGCAGCTGGTGCCGGTCACACGCGAATTTTTCGCCGGGGAAGCGACTTGGTATACAGGCGATCAACAAAAAACGCAACACAGCGCTCAACTTGTCGCCGACATTATTGATTCGCTGGTGACTTTTGAAAATTGAGCCACAAAAAAAGAGCCCTGAGGCTCTTTTTTATTTTGCGGGTGCCGGCGCGGCGGGCAATAATGTGGTGCCGCTGATTTGACGATACGCATCATAGACTTCGGCTGCATTTTGCAAACGTTTAATGCGCCAAAACCCGGTGGAATCTTTCACCAGCGACAAATGCAACGGGATGTACCGGTCACGATTAATTTCACGGAGACGGACAAGGACTTCCGCGTCCGTGTCTTCCGATGTCAGTGTTTGGATGTCAGTGACTTCGTAATTGGACGGCGGGGCGTCCTTTTCATTGGTAAGCAGCGGAATGGAAATGATCGGCGCGGAGTTTTTCTGTTCGACTTGCGAGCGCAAGGCGTGGCTCAGGGCCTGAATAAAAATGGGCCGCATGGCGTACATAATAGCTGCCGGCATGCTTGTACCGGCGTTGGCGCTGTCGCGAAAGACGTCATCGAAACCGTCTTGCACCAACGTATCAATATCGACGCGCCGTTCAAAGCGCGTAAGATTGTGCTCGCGCGCCGCATCGGCCGCGTCCATGACCGCATATTTAGGAGTGCGAATATAGTAGCCGTAATAAAATAAAAGGACACCGGCCACCAGAATAAGGGCGGCGAGAAGTACATACCACCAACGATTTTTTTGTCCAGTTGAAGTGTTCACGGAGACCTCCTTACCAGTTGATAAATCTATTTTGACAGGCAACGAAATGATTGTCAAACAAGCTGATTTTACAAAATACATAAAAAATATTGACGAGCGCGGGCAAAGTATGGTAGTATTGTCACATTGAAAGACGTGCCGGAGTGGCGGAATGGCAGACGCACCTGACTCAAAATCAGGCGGGTAAAACCGTGGGGGTTCAAGTCCCTTCTCCGGCACCATAATTTTCACATATTGACACGAAAAGCTGAGTGACGAAGTCATTTGGCTTTTTATTTGCGCATTTTCAAAGCATTTCAAAGGCTTCTAATTATCCGTTGGAAGTCTTTCATTTGGGCATTTTACGGTTTTACAGGATTTCAGACAGTTACACAGCCGTGCCCCTTTTTATAAAAAACTGGGCACAAAACTTCATAACGGATGGATAATAAAAGAAGCCGGTTACATGCCGACTCTTATTTTTCGATCGCGCTGATCACGACTTCTTTTTGCGTTTTGGTGACGTGGGTGTAGATTTCCATGGTAGTTCTCATGGAGAAGTATTTGACGAAAGACAGAACGCTGATATTCTTTAAATAGAAGTATTTGAGGTGGAAAAATTCGTAGCATCCACGCGCCGCTGGCTTGACAGAGGAGACTCGAGAGATGTAGGAGAAGACTACGTCTACCAAATACTTCTGCCAATGTAATTAGCCGCCTAGGCGTTATGCCGGGCGGTTTTTGGTTGGGAAAATTTATTTACAAAGGCCTCAGTTGATTTTTTATAAAAACGCATAAGAAAAGAACCCTTAGCCCCCCCGCCAGATAAAGGGCAAGGGCTCTAAGGGTTCTTTCTTATGTTTATTGTAAAGGGATAAGATTCAAATGTCAAACCAGTCGCGGAAGTGGATAAGAAACGGGTATCCGGTAGCAAAAAATAAGAATCATCCGACAACCTGGATATTTTGTAATATCGTTAAAAGGGCTACCGAATGAATTCTCATGCTTATTATGAATGCGGATGTGGCAAATGTCAAATTATAACAATCCCCAGAAACAGCAGCTGCTGGGCGTGTACAAGGCGTGCTTCGGAGTGACGGATATACAACAAAGAAGAAGCTTTAGCCCCCCCACCAGTACGGGCGAGGGTTCTAAAACTTCTTCTTTGAATTTATTATAAAGAGAGAAGACTCAAGTGTCAAACCAGTCGAGGAAGTGGATAAGAAACTAGTATTCAATAGGAAGGAAAAGATGGTGTCGTTGAATCGTTTACCGCCGACGGATGAGCATATCGAAAAACTTGTAAGTGGTGCTGGCTTGAAATATACTAAGGGCAAGACAGGTAAGAAGCGATTCTATGATGCTTCCGGTAGTGTTGTTGTCTATCCATCGAATAATAGTGCTATAGGGCAAAAAGGCATATTAAACTGATCCGTAAATGATGTTATCCTTAGGCCGCTACAAGGTGGCGAAATCGGACGTTATGTAAGTCCTAAAGGAACGAAATTAGCGGCGCGCGCAATGCCCGATAGTGGTTGGGAAAGAAGAATATATCTACCGTGCTAGAAAAGATATTAGGGTGTGTTGACTTCACGAGTTGTACCGTGGTTCGGTCAACGCGGACTTGGCGTTCAATATAAGTTACCGACACGGTTAAAGAGTTGTTGTGGTCCGACAAAGTGAAAGAGGTGTTGAAAGATGAAATTTCATGAGTTGGAGAAAATACTGGTAGATGCGAATGTATGGCCGTATAATTATGCGATAGGAAATCTACACAAGCCGTTAGCAGAAGTAGCGTATTGCCTTATAAAGGATGGGCAACGTTATCGATTTTTTATTACAGAAAGAGATGAACTGGTAGAAGAAAAATTTTTTAATAGTGAAAATAACGCATGTAGGTATTTTTTAAGAGAATTTGTTAAAGATGATCAGAATTTGCAGCAATACCTTGATGCGAAACGATTAACGGCTGCGCCATGAGGTTTTCGCTGATGACATTTGCCGACGTAAAAAGAATAATGAAAAAGCATGATATTTGGGATGAGAACTATTCTATTGAAGAAGATAAGCCACTGGCAGAGGTAGCGTTGTGTTTGGATAGGATTAAGGATAAATACCGATTTTACATTGTTGAGCGAGATGTTATTTATAAGCAATACTTGTTCGATACGGAAGATGCTGCATGTAAAATGTTCCTAACGGAAATGGCGCTTGATAGTCCCGAATTGGAAAAGTATTTGAGACCGGAAAAGAAAAGGAGGGGGGACTAATGCAATCGAAAGAATTAGATTGTGTATTATTGCGAAACGGAAAAGAAGTTGTTATTATTGACGATTCGCTCGAAGGCTACTATTTAGTAGAAGACGGGGACGTTGAAGAAACCGGAGCTCCTCCGTTCACCATAAAAGAGGATGAGATTGTGGAAATAACATATGTTGCAAAGCCTTCTTGAGATTTAAATTAATTGACGGAAAAACAGCATCCATTGTTACGGCGTGGATTAAAGATAAAAAGGCCGGGGAGGTAAGATTGACATCATGCTATGTGACGAAAAAGAAAGAATAGATTTATATGATTACATAGAGCTAGCGGATGGAAGAAAAGGCTATGTAGTTGAAAGTTGGGATGCGGGCAAAGCGTTTGATATAGAATTAGATGAGCAATACGGCGACAAAGATGATAACCGAATTGTTGTGGTAGGAATTGAAGCAGTAAAAAGAGTGTTGTGCAAGGTCTCGCAAAAGACCACATATGGATGAGATTGGAAAAATAATCAGCCACAATCGAGGAAAGATTATCACTTCGCATAGCCACCCGAACAGTAACCCACCTGCGGGCAGTGATTTGTTCTCGGTATTAGTGCACAGGCATTATAAAAGGTATGTGGTTACCATAGAAGGAGGTGTGTATGAATATAAAATTACTGGAGATCGAGCAAACGAATACTGTTTCTTTGATACAAAAGTTGCCGGATTTAATAATGAATAGATATAATACAAGTACTAAGGATGCCATTATTGAAATACTTGATCAATATGAAGAGTCAAGGTTAGTTAGCTGGAAGGAGGTAAAGTGATGGCTGAGTTTAGAGAGTTATCATGGAATCCTTTTGAAGGACTACCGCTCGTTTTTTTGGATAAACTGATCGAATATGGAGAGGAAAAAGGGGATCCTGAATGTTGTGCGTTTGTTGACGAAGTTTATGAAAAACTTGATTGGCGCAAATGCAAGATTCCCGATGTGTTGAAACCGTATCTCAAGGAAGAATACAAAGAGAGCGAATAAAGACCGCCGAGGCGTTATGCCGGGCGGTTTTTTGTTGGGCCGGAGGCAGTAAAAATGGATAATTTCCGTGTGATTTATCGAATATTGCGGTATATCGAGCGGAGTATGGATCGCAAAGTCCGCAGGAGAATAAAAAGATGCCCGCCTATTGATAGGCGGGTTATTCTTTGGCCGAAAAGGATCGTGGTAAACGGGCATGAAACGTGATGCAGGCGGAAAACAGTGCGTGTCGGTAAGTAACCCTAACGTTGAGCGGGTAAGGCGTTGGGAGAAAATGATGCACCATAATGCGTCTTTTAGCGAAGATGAACACCCACGCGACAAAAAGGGGCGATTCGCCGAAAGAGGGCTTGCCTTTGCTGATAACGCGAGTAGAATGAAATCAAGAGGACGTAAAGAGGTACGGCTGCCGCCGAAAGAGTATGCAAAAGTAATGCATGAACTCCATACAAATTTAACAAAAGAAGAACGAAACGAAAAGTATCTGGTGAAGCATATTGGTGATTATGCTTACGACATTGAAAATCATGGATTTAACGACTATCTTATTGTGAGGAAAAAGAGAATTTAGGTGCAGATATGGATAAAACGTTGCGACTAGTGCACTCAAAAATCAAAAGCTATGTAACGTTACGGCTGGTTCACCGATTGCAAGAAATTTGGGATAACCCTGAATTTTTGTTAATCGCCGTTGTACATTTGCAGACTGATGAACAGCGACAGAAATTATTAGACATTATCGAGAAAGAAAACTTGACGGATACCGATGAAATTACCAAAATAGCTTGGGATATTGAAGACGGTTACATATGATGATAAAACGTAACGATCCGACGCATTGGACTGATGAAGAGGTAACGAGACTTGTTAACTCAAAAATTCAGAGTTATACCACACTAGAGCTGGTTAATAAACTGAGAGAGATTTGGGATAATCCTCATTTCCCATTGCTTGCAGTTGTTACGCTAAAAACCGATGAGAAGCGCCAATGAGAAGCGCCAAAAGTTGTTGGACATCATCAAGAAAGAAAACTTGACGGATGTCGGTGAAATTATATACCTTGCATTAGATATCAGAGATGAGTTGATATAGAGTAATGTAAAGACTCGGAGAGGATATTATGGACAGAGTGGCACTGCTTGTTCGTTCAAAAGTCAAAAGCCATACCGCGGTGAAGCTGTTCAATAAGTTAAGCGACATTTGGGACGATTCGGAGTTTCTATTAGGAGCGTTAGTCATATTGAAAACCGATGCGGAACGACAAATGCTGCTTGACATCATTGAAAAAGAGAATATTACAGATCCCAGTGAGATTGTCGAATTAGAATTAGATATTGCAGATGGCGTGATATGATGATAAAAGGTAAAGATCCGATACGTTGGACTGATGAAGAGGTAACGAGACTTGTTAATTCAAAAATTCAGAGCCATACCACGCTAGAGCTGGTTAATAAACTGAGGGGGATTTGGGATAATCCGCACTTTGTGTTGAACGCAGTTGTCCTTTTGGGGACAGATGAAGAACGGCAAAAGCTGTTGGATATCATTAAGAGGGAAAAACTGACAGATCCGGATGACATTATATATGCCGTTTTAGATATTGAAGAAGGGTATATTTAAAGATGATGGCTCTAACAACTATGAATTTATCCGGGAGTGAAAAACAGGCAATGGGGGATTGCTATGGGCAATGAGGTGTATCATTGGCGAACAAAACAAGTGATCAGTTTGCACAACTTGAGCAAGACAGAACGAAAATTGGTGGATGTGCTGAGCTCGATATGGGATGATCCTTGCTTTTTAATGCTAGCGACACAATGCTTGGAAACTGATGAACAGCGGCAGAAGTTATTAGGCATTATTGAGAAAGAAAACTTAACGGATACCGATAAAATTACTGAATTAGCCTGGGATATTGAAGACGGTTACATATAATCAAAGTTATTACCGAAAGCACTCGCTTGAGTGCTTTTTTATTTGCGCAAACGACGGGCCAAGCTATAATGAAAGCAAGAGCATAAAGGGGGAATGTACATGTTTAGCGGCGAACTGAGTTTATTGCGGAAGTATCAGGATCATCTACATGAACGCGTTTATAAATATTTAGAGATGCTTCGCAATGCGAATTGGGATGAAATGACAGATGGACGGATGGAGCTGTATGACGGCGATTACATGAATATTGAAACGGGCAAGACGAAGGCTGTGGAAGAATGTCGCTGGGAAGCGCATCGCCGCCATCTTGATATCCAGTATGTAGTTAGCGGCGCGGAAAATGTGGAGTGGGCGCCGCTGCTTTTGGGAAAGGTAGAGGAAGACCGTCCGGATGATGATGTGTACTTCTATGCGGCGGAGTCGCTTGCCGCGGGCGCGATGATTCATCATCAAGCGGGACGTTTCAGTATTTTCACGCCGGAGGATTTGCATCGACCTTTGCTGGCGCCGCAAGACCCCGCCTCAATTCGTAAAGCGGTAGTTAAAGTAAGCTTGAAAAATTTACATAAATGAATGAAAAATTCGCAAATAGGCGGCTAATCATTAGCCGCTTATTTGATTGACATTGACTCATAAAGCTTGTTACAATAAACTGGTACTGAAAAAATAATTTAGTTTTCAAACAGAGGCAGCAATGAAAGACAAAATTTTAAAAACGGCAGAAAAAGTCATTACCCGACGCGGCACCAAGTTTACGATGGATGAGCTCGCCGCGGCGCTCAACATGAGCAAGCGCACATTGTATGAACAATTCGCTTCAAAGGAAGAGTTAATTGAGACGATTTTTTTGGTGCGCATGGATCGTTGGGAAGAATACCACCACAAATTAATGGAGGATGCGGAGATCCCGGTGGAACGGTTTTTGCATGATTATTTTATTCCGTCGTCCAAAGATTATACGATTGTAACCAGTGAACTGCTGGGCTTACTGTTACGCCATTATCCGAATGTCAAAGAAAAACTGCTTGCGCGTTCGGAAAATGAATGGGAGCGTTTGGAAGCCTATCTCACGCGACAAAAAGAAGCAGGGAATATTGAGACACCGGATATTCAGGTGTTGATTTTTATCTTACAATCGCTCATGGTGTTCGCGACGAGCAAGTATGTAGAAAATAATGATGCGAAACAATATATGAAATCTCTGGAAGACAGTATCGCAGTCGTACTTACCGGCATTTTGCCGAAGAAATGAGGAACATGATGAAACGTAAGCATATTTGGATGGCGCTCGGCGCGGTAGTGATCCTGGCGTTACTTTTTTGGGGTTATGGCGCATACCAGAAAAAAGCCGCCGGCGCGGCAGCGCGACAACAGCCGCCGGCGCTTGTGAATGCGTTCACCGCATTTCAGTCGGATACGCCGCTTTTGCAGCAATACAGCGGCCATGTGGAAGCCCAGCAAAAGGTGCCGGTACAGGCGCGCGTGACGGGCTATATTGTCGAAAAATATGTGCAGGGCGGTCAGAAGGTGACGGCAGGGCAGGCGCTCTACCGCATTGACGCGCGTCAATACCAATCATCACTGGCGGCGGCGCAGGCCAATACGGCGCAAGCTCGCGCGAACTATGAAAGCGCCGTGCAGGATCTGGAGCGGTACCGCACGTTGATTGCACAAGGCGCGATCTCCGATCAGCAATTTACGCGTCAACAGGCGCTGGTAGAACAATATCTCGCTGTGGTGGAAGCCAACGAAGCGCAGGCCTCTATTGCCGGTGATAACGTCGCCGATACGGTGGTACGCGCGCCGTTTAGCGGCACGCTCGGTGTCGATGATTTACCGGTGGGAAATTTTGTTGCGGCGGGGCAAACGCCGTTGGTGACGATTTCATCCACCGACCCGATTTTCGTTACCTTTGATCTGACGGAAGCGGAATATTTGAAAATGACGCAGCGGCAAAATTCGTCCGGCGCGTGGGGACAGGAGTTGAAATTGCAGCTCGCTGACGGTTCGCAGTACGGTGAGACCGGTCAGGTGGTTGTAATTGATCAAGACATGTCGGGCGGCGGCGGTCAATTCACCGTCAAAGCAAGCTTTACGAATCCGCAACAAATACTGCGTCAGGGTATGTTTGTACAGGTTATTTCCGACACGGAAATCGCGCGCAACAGTATTTTAATTCCGGCGCAAGCGGTACAACCTTTATTGGATAAGAAAATCGTGACCGTAGTGGACGCGGAACACAAAGTGTCGCAACGCCCGGTGGAAGTGGGCGCGACGTACGGTCCGTATGTCGTCATTACCTCCGGTATTGTCGCCGGTGACACGGTAGTGGTCGAAGGACAAGTGAAAGTACGCAACGGCCAGACGGTCCAAGTGAAAATGCTCTCGCGCGATGAAGTAGAACATCCGCAGACGAAACAGGCAGCTCCTGCTGCCGGCAAGCAGTAAGGAGGAAATTGTGGCAAGATTCTTTATTGATCGACCGATTTTTGCCATCGTTATCGCTTTGGTCATCTCGATCGTCGGCGGTCTGGCGATGTTCGGTCTGCCGGTGGATCGGTATCCGGTCATTGCGCCGCCGAAAGTACAGGTCAGCGCGATGTATCCCGGCGCGAGCTCCGAGGTGTTGAGCGAGTCGGTAGCGGAAGCGATTGAAAAGCAAATTATCGGCGTAGATAATTTTGACAGCATGGTGTCGTCAAGTTCGTCCATCGGTCTGTATTCGCTATCCGTTCAATTTGAAACGGGTACGGACGCTGACCTTGCTTCCGTTCAGGTGCAAAACCGAGTGGCGCAGGCGGAAGCCATGTTGCCGGATATCGTGCGGCAATTAGGCTTAAACATCAGAAAATCGACGAGCGATATGGCTTTGGTCATCAACTTGACCAGTCCGAACGGCACCTATGATCCGACGTTTCTAAAGAACTATTTCAGCTTGAACTACATGGATACGTTGAAATCGATCCCGGGGGTCGGCAATGTTCAGGAGTTCGGCTCCGATTATGCGATGCGCGTATGGCTAAATCCGGCGCGCATGGCGCAATATAAAATTAACGCGAGCGATATCGCCGCGGCCGTGCGAATGCAAAATCAGGAAGCGTCGGCCGGTTCTATCGGTTTAAATCCTTCGCCCGAAACCCAGCAGTTTCAATACCAGATTACGGTGGACGGGCGGTTGACGAATCCGCAGCAATTTGAAGAAATTGTACTCCGGTCGAACCCGGACGGCAGCGTGGTGCATTTGAAAGATGTGGCACGCGTCGAACTCGATGCCGCGGACTATAACTTTATCGCCCGCGCGGACGGGAAACCTACGGCCGGCATCGCCTTTTCGCTGACGAGTGACGCGAACGCGCTGGAAACGATTAATGCGATTAAGGCGGAACTGGCTAAAGCGCAGGAAACGTTCCCCGATGACATGACCTATAATATCGTCATCGACAATACCGATTTCGTTTCGGCCTCTTTGGAAGCCGTATTGCATACCTTCGTGGAGGCGTTGATTTTAGTATTGATCATCGTCTACTTGTTCTTGCAGAACTGGCATTCGACATTGATTCCGATGATCGCCGTGCCGGTATCGTTGTTGGGCACATTTGCCGCTTTTACCGTGTTAGGTTTTACGATCAATACGTTGACGCTTTTTGCGATGGTGCTTGCGATCGGTCTCGTTGTCGACGACGCGATCGTCGTCGTGGAAGCGGTCGAGTATGAAATGCGCTACAATCATAAATCGCCGCGGGAAGCAACGATTCTTGCGATGGAAAAAGTTCAGGGGCCGGTTATCGGCGTCGCGGTTGTTCTGATCGCGGTATTCGTACCGGTTGCTTTTATGGGCGGCATTATGGGCGTACTGTACAAGCAGTTCGCGTTGACGATTGCTGTTTCCGTAGGGATTTCCGCCTTTGTCGCGCTGACCTTGACGCCGGCGCTGTGCGCGATGTTGCTGACGGAAAATGACAATTTGAATAAAGAAACTTTCCATGATCGTTTTTTCCATGCGTTTAACGAGAAATTTGATCGACTCGTCGAATCGTACGGAAACGCGTTGGATAGTTTCGTACATAAACTCGGCGTGGCAATTTTAAGTCTGGCGGCAGTGACGATCGTTGGTCTGTTCTTCTTCATGCAAATGCCGCGCGCATTCGTGCCGAATGAAGATAACGGCTATTTCATTACTTCGATATCACTTCCCGAGGGGGCTACCTCGCAACGTGCCGACGCTGTCGTCCAAAAGTATATGAACTATATGATGCAACAGCCGGGCGTGGAACACGTTATGGGCGTTACCGGGTTTGATATATTGTCCGGTGGTTTGAAGCAAAACAGCGGTATAGCATTTGTCAAATTGAGACATTGGGATGAACGTACTACTCGTGAGCAGAGCGTTCAGGCGCTCGTCGGTAAAGCGTTCGGATTCGGCTTTCAAACGCCGGAAGCGAATGTGATCGCCATGAATCCGCCACCGGTTCCGGGCTTGGGGGCGACCGGCGGTTTTACGATGTACTTGCAAAATCGCAGCGGCGACAGTACGGAGAAAATGTTTGAAGTCGCGCAGCAATTTTTGGCCAAAGTCAATCAGCGACCCGAAATCGCTTCGGCATATACGACGTTCCGCATGGACACGCCGGCGTACCACTTTAATGTAGATCGCGATAAAGCGGCGCGCTCCGGCGTTAACGTTGCTGATATCAATACGGCGCTTTCCATGTTCTACGGCGGCACGCAGATTAACGATTTTTCCGCGTTTGGTAAGAGTTACAAAGTCATCGCTCAGGCGGATCAGGAATTCCGAATGTCGCCGAATGCCAATCGTGAATTGACGGTACGTAATCAGCAAGGCGAGATGCTGCCGTTGAGTTCGTTTATTACGCCGGAACAACGCGGGTCGGTCGCTATTTTGACTCGCTTTAACAATTTCCCGGCGATCAAAGTGGGCGGTAATGCGGCGAACGGCTACAGTTCCGGTCAAGCGCTCCAAGCGTTGCAGGAAGTAGCGACGGAAGTCTTGCCCTCCGGCTATGGGTTTGAATTTGCGGACCAGTCGGCACAGGAAATCAAAGCGGGCAACCAAATGCTGTACGTTATGTCGTTGGCACTGCTGTTCGTATTCCTTTCGCTGGCCGCTTTGTACGAAAGCTGGAAAATTCCGTTTTCCGTGCTTCTTTCGGTACCGGCCGGATTCTTGGGCGTGGCTTTCTTCGGCTGGCTCTTTAACATCAACAATGACATTTACTTCCAAATCGGTCTGCTGACGATTATCGGATTAGCCGCGAAAAACGCGATTTTGATCGTGGAATACGCCAAAATCCGTGTGGATCACGGTATGGATCACGTTAAAGCAGCCATCGAGGCTTCCAAAATTCGTTTGCGTCCGATCTTGATGACTTCATTGGCATTTATTTTGGGGTGCTTACCGTTGGCGCTTTCCACCGGCGCGGGCAGCGTTTCGCGCAGTGAAATGGGCACGACAGTCGTCTTCGGCATGTTGACGGCGACGGCGCTGGGAATCTTCATGATTCCGATGCTCTTCGTCGCGATTGAAAGCATCGGTAACGACAGCAAAAAAAGCAAGGAATAAGAAAAAGAGCCGGTCATTTGACGGGCTCTTTTTCTGAATGCCAACGTGCTTCATGGTATAATAAATAGCAGAATATTTTAATTCAAATGATGAGGTGACAAAATGGCAGAAATGATTTTAGTGTCGGGCCACAAGAGTCCGGATACGGATACGATCTGTTCCGCATTGGTTTGCGCTCACTGGTTACGGGCGCAGGGGAAAGAAGCCAAAGCGATTCGCGCCGGCGAAATCAATAAAGAAACGGCATTTGCATTGAACTACTTCGGCAGCGAAGCGCCGGAGCTGGTGACGCGGGTAGAAGCCGGTCAGTCGATGTATTTAGTCGATCACAATGAAAGCAAGCAAGCCGTAGACGGGATGCCTGACGCAGATGTGCAGGGATTGATTGACCACCATCGCCTCGGCGATTTCACGACGGATCAGCCGATTTTGATACGCATTGAACCGGTCGGCTGCACGGGGACGATTTTATATTCGCTCTATCAGCAGTGCGACATTGAAATTCCGCGACAAATGGCGGGCCTGATGCTGTCGGCGATTATTTCCGATACCCTGTTGTTCCGCTCGCCGACGTGCACGGAACGGGACCGCAAAGCCGTGCAAGAGCTGGCGCAAATCGCCGACGTCGATTATGAAAAATACGGCATGGACATGCTCAAAGCCGGTGCCGATCTTTCCGACAAAACGGCAGCGGAATTGGTCCTGACCGATAAAAAAGAATTTGACGGCAAAAAAGGAACATTCAGTATTGCTCAGCTTTCCGTCATGGATACGCAACCGATTTTGGCGCAACGCGACGAGCTTTTACGCTTGCTGGAAGAAGATCGCGCCGCCCATAATTATGAGGCATCCTTTTTGATGGTCACGGATATTTTAGAGGAATCGACGGATCTGCTGTACACCAGTCAGGTGGAAACCGCGATCGAAGCGGCGTTTCAGGTCAAAGGCAACGCGCAAACATTGCATTTGCCGGGCGTGATGTCGCGTAAAAAACAGGTCGCTCCGCCACTGCTGGGGGCATTATAAAAAGGTTGCTCCGGCAACCTTTTTTTCTTGGGAGAACGGATGACAGATTACTTTACTTCATTGAACGACAAGCAGCGCGAAGGCGTGCAAACGATTCAAGGCCCGGTTTTGATTTTGGCGGGCGCCGGTTCGGGCAAAACCAAAGCCTTAACCAGTCGCATTGCGTACATGCTGGAGCAGGGGATTTCGCCGCAGGAAATTTTGGCGATTACCTTTACCAATAAAGCGGCGAAGGAAATGAAAGAGCGCGTAAAAAAATTAGTGGGAGCGTCAGCGGATCATATGTGGATCAGCACTTTCCACTCGTTTGGCGCGCGTTTTTTACGGCGCGAAATCGATGTCATACCGCCGTATACGCGCCAATTCACGATCTATGATGCGCAAGACAGCCAACAGGTCGTCAAAGGCATTTTAAAAGAGATGAACCTCGACGATAAGCAGTTTGCGCCGAATGCGTTACAGGCGCGCATTTCCAATGCGAAAAATAATTTGCAAAACGCGCGGGCGGCGCAAGAAGCGGCGGACGATTTCTTTGCGGAAAAAGCCGCTGAAGTTTACGCTCGCTATGAAGCGATATTGCAAGCCAACAATGCGTTGGATTTCGATGATCTATTGCTACTGCCGGCGGTTATTTTGCAACGTCATGCGGATGTGCGTAAGGCGTATCAGAACCGCTTTCGTTATATTTTGATCGATGAGTATCAGGATACCAACCACGCACAATACGTTCTGACCCAAATGCTGGTCGGCCCCGAGCAAAATCTTTGCGTGGTCGGCGATGTGGACCAGAGTATTTACTCATGGCGCGGCGCCGATGTGCAGAATATTATTGATTTTCAACGGGATTATCCGCGGGCGAAAGTATTGAAACTCGAGCAGAATTATCGCTCGACGCAGACAATTTTGAATGCGGCTAATCATGTCATTGAAAATAATGAGCACCGCCCCAGCAAAAATCTTTGGACGGATCAGGCGGATGGCGAGCCGATTTACTACTACGAAGCGGTTTCCGAAACGGACGAAGCGCAGTTTTGCGCCGGTGAAATGCAGCGTCTGGTGAGTGAAACTCCCGCGAAATACGGCGATATGGCGGTGTTGTACCGCACCAATGCGCAGTCGCGCGCGATGGAAGAAGCGTTGGTACGACGCGGTATCGCCTATACCATTGTCGGGGGGACGCGCTTTTACGATCGCCAGGAAATCAAAGATGTGTTGGCGTATTTAAAAGTGTTGCAAAATCCGCGCGACGATGTCAGCGTGGAGCGCATTATCAATGTTCCAAAACGCGGTATCGGCACCACTACGGTAAGCCGCGTTAAGGACGCCGCGCGGCTACAGGGCGTGTCGCTGTTTGAAATGATTATGGCCGCGGACGGAATTGAGTCGTTAAATGCCGGTACGCGCAAAAAGCTGAGTGCTTTCAGTGTTTTGATGTTGGATTTGATGAATACGGCGACGACCGAAAGCGTCACTGATCTCTTGGAAGCAGTGCTGGCGCATACCGAATTGATTACCAGCCTCTTAAATGATACGGATCCGCGCGCGCAAAGCCGCGTCGAGAACATCGGCGAATTGGTGTCCGTTGCCAAAACTTACGAAGATGAAACGGAAGAGCCCACGTTACAAGGCTTTTTGGAACAGGTCGCGCTGGTAAATGACGTCGATACATTTGAAGAAAGTAGCGAAAAGGTTACCTTGATGACGTTGCACAGCGCCAAAGGTTTGGAATTTCCCATCGTCTTTTTGATCGGTATGGATGAAGGACTTTTCCCGCATGCGCGGACGCTTTTCGCGCCGGATGAACTGGAAGAAGAGCGGCGTTTATGCTACGTCGGGATCACGCGTGCGGAAAAAATTTTATATTTGACGCACGCCAGTTCCCGCACCGTGTTCGGCAGCACCAATCCGTACTTGGTGAGTCGTTTTGTCGGTGAAATCCCTGAAGATCTGATTGAAAAGAAAGAAAATAAAAACCGTATCCGTTGGGGACAGGCCGATCGGGCGAAACGAACCGGCCAACGTGTAGTCAGCAACGCTTCTGTCGGTGTCACCGCGCCGAAAGGCAAGGTTAACGCCCGCTATGACTGGCGGGTCGGCGATCGGGCGCGCCATACGAAGTGGGGGCTCGGTACGGTGGTGGAAGTGCGCGGTGAAGGCGAACGCATGCAATTAAAATTAGAATTTCCGGGCAGGCAGGTGCGCCTGGTAATGGTAAAATTCGCACCTTTAACAAAGGAGTAAGCCATGGTTGAGAAAACTGCCGCTGAACGCGCACGGGAATTGCGCGAAACGTTACAACACCACAGCTATTTATACTATGTGCTTGATCAGCCGGAAATCAGCGATTTTGAATTTGACAAATTGTATCGGGAATTGGTCGAATTGGAAACGGCGCATCCGGAATTGATTACGCCGGACTCACCGACACAACGCGTCGGGGCAGCACCGTCGGGGGCGTTTAGTAAAGTAACGCATCAGTTTCCCTTATACAGTTTGGCGAACGCATTCAACATTGGTGAGGTCGATGCGTTCGCTAAACGCATTCAGGAGCGTTTAGGCAGCGCCTCGCAAGTAGAATACGTCACCGAACTTAAAATTGACGGGCTGGCGATTAATCTGATTTATGAAAACGGCCATTTGACGCAGTGCGTGACGCGCGGTGACGGTGAAGTCGGTGAAGATGTTACCGCCAATGTAAAGACGATTCGCTCGTTACCGTTGTTTATAAAAAATGCGCCGGCGCGATTGGACATTCGCGGGGAAGTATATATGCCGCGCCAGGCGTTTGTCGAGCTCAATGAAGCTCGCGATGAAAATGGGGAAGCGCCGTTTGCCAACTGTCGCAACGCGGCCGCGGGTTCGCTGCGTCAGCTGGATCCGCGCGTGACCGCGGCGCGCAAACTGGATTTCTTTGCGTACGCCATCGGCAATGCGGAAGAAACCGGCATTACGTCACAACGTGAGTTATTGGAAACACTGCAGGAGTATCGTTTTTCCGTCAATCCGAACTATCATCTCTGGCATTCTGTGGAAGAGATCGGCGCGGAAATCGAGCGTTGGGAGACGGCGCGGCGAGATTTGGCGTACGATACCGACGGCTTGGTTATTAAGGTAAATGATTTCGCGCAGCAACTTGCTCTCGGGTACACGGCCAAAGCGCCGCGGTGGGCGATCGCGTACAAGTATCCGCCGGAAGAAGCGAAAACCAAAGTGACGGATATCATCGTGACGCTCGGACGCACCGGCGTGCTGACACCGTCGGCGGATTTGGAACCGGTGTCGCTCGCGGGTACGGTGGTACGCCGTGCGACTTTGCACAACGCGGACTACATTGCGGAAAAGGATATTCGCGTCGGGGACACGGTTTTGATTCACAAAGCGGGAGAAATCATTCCCGAGGTTATTCGCGTCATTACCGAGGACCGTGACGGCAGTGAATCGGCGTTTGTAATGCCGCACCAGTGTCCGGTATGCGGCAGTGAAGTGACACGTATTCCCGGAGAGGTGGCGTACCGCTGCCAAAATCCGAGCTGTCCGGGGATTCTGCGGGAAAAATTAATTCATTTTGCGTCTCGCCAGGCAATGAATATGGACGGAGTCGGCCCCAAAGTGATTGACTTGTTGTTGGAGCACGGCTTACTGCATGACGCGGCGGATTTATATACGTTGCGCGTGGAAGATCTCGTAGAGCTGCCCCGGTTCGGAAAAAAGCGCGCGGAAAACCTGGTGAACGCGATTGCCGAAACCAAGGAACGCGGACTGGCACGCTTACTGTTTGCACTCGGTATTCGCTATGTCGGCACGAAAGCGGCCCGTCTGCTGGCGGCCGCATATCCGACGTATGAAAAATTGCAAACGGCGACACCGCAGGAATTGGCGACGGTGGACGGCATCGGGGAAACGATTGCCGAGAGTTTATATACGTATTTACAAATGCCGCAATCCATTGCGTTTATTCATAAATTACAAGATCTCGGCGTAGTTACCGATGAAGAAGTAAGTGAACCGGCAGCGGACGGCATTTTTAGCGGTGAAAAAGTAGTTTTAACAGGAAAGCTGCCCCGCTTTAATCGCACGCAAGCAGCGGATCTGATTGTTGCGCAGGGCGGCGAGGTAGCAAGCTCCGTCAGCAGTAAAACAACCCTGGTTGTGGCGGGGGAAGATGCCGGCAGTAAACTGGCAAAAGCGGAGAAACTCGGCATTACCATTTGGACGGAAGACGATTTTGAAAATGCCGTGGCGAAAATCGAACCGTGATTTTACCCGCGATACCAATACCAGCTATGCTATAATAAAGCCATTATGAGGAGGGAATGCCATGGAATTAACAGCGGCAGAAATGGTTAAGGTGGCGCACCTTGCGCGTTTGGAATGGGATCCGAAACGGGCGGCGACACTGGGTCAGTCGTTGAATACGATTTTAACCTATATGGAAGAACTCAATGAATTGGACACATCAAATGTTCCGCCGACTGTACATGCGGTGGAATTAACCAATGTGTGGCGGGAAGATGTTCCGCAACCGTCTCTGGATCATGAAAAGGCTTTGCAGAACGCTCCGGAACGTGACGGACGTTATTTCAAAGTACCGAAACTTATGTAGGGATGGAGGATTATTGTGAACGCGTGGACCATACATGAAAGTCATCGCCGTCTGCTTGCCAAAGAGATCTCGGCGGTGGAATTAACAAAACAGATTATTCAGCATAAAGAAAAGGTGGAGCCGGAAATTCACGCTTATCTGCACGATACGCATGAGCGTGCGCTGGCGGCCGCCCAAAAAGTCGATGATAAAATTGCCGCCGGCGAAACGATTGCTCCTCTCGCGGGCGTTCCGGGCGCACTCAAAGACAATCTTTGCAGTGACGGTGAACCGGTCGGCGCAGCGTCAAAAATTTTGGAACATTTTATCGCGCCGTACAATGCGACGGTCGTTGAAAAATTACAGGCGCAAGATTATGTATCCCTCGGCAAATTGAACATGGACGAATTCGCGATGGGCAGTTCGACGGAAAACTCGGCCTACGGCCCTTCCAAAAATCCGTGGAATACGGAATGCGTGCCCGGCGGCTCCAGCGGCGGCAGCGCGGCGGCGGTAGCGGCACGTTCGGCATTGTGGGCATTGGGCTCGGACACCGGCGGATCGATTCGTCAGCCGGCTTCCTATTGCGGTTTGGTCGGGTTGAAACCGACATACGGATTGGTTTCCCGTTACGGTCTGCTGGCATTTGCCTCTTCCCTCGATCAAATCGGACCGTTGACGCAGGATGTTACCGACTGCGCCATCGTATTGAATGCGATCGCCGGTCACGATCCGAAGGATTCGACCAGTATCGCAGGGGAACGCCCCGACTATACGAACGCGCTGCAAAGCGATGTCAAAGGTTTGCGCATCGGCGTACCGGCGGAATATTTTACGGACGGTATTAAGCCGGAAGTGAAAAAAGCGGTCGAAGATGCGTTGAAGACGTATGAAGAATTGGGTGCGGAAATCGTTCCGGTTTCATTGCCGCGCGCTAAATATGCTATTTCCGCTTACTATATCGTGGCACCGGCGGAAGCCAGCTCCAACCTCGCCCGTTATGACGGCGTCGGTTTTGGGTTGCGCGTACCGGGCGAAAATTTGATTGAAATGTACAAAAAAACCCGTTCCGAAGGTTTCGGGGCGGAAGTGCAGCGCCGTATTATGCTCGGCACGTATGTATTGAGCGCCGGCTATTATGATGCCTACTATATGAAGGCGTTGAAAGTACGCACACTGATTAAAGAAGACTTTGCCAACGCGTTTTCCAAAGCGGATATTTTAGTTACGCCGACGGTGCCGGATACGGCATTCCGCTTCGGTGATAAAATCAATGATCCGCTGGCCATGTATATGGAAGACGTCTGCACGGTACCGGTCAATCTGGCGGGCATTCCGGCGCTCAGCATGAATTGCGGATTTGCCGACGGCATGCCGATCGGGATGCAGTTGATCGGCCCCAACTTGAGTGAAGAACGGCTCTTGCAAGCGGCCTATACATTTGAGCAGGCGCGGCCGGATACGCAAAAAGTAGCGGCTCTGGGAGAGGTGAAGTAATGAAGTACGAAAGTGTTATCGGCTTAGAAGTCCATACCGAATTAAAAACGGCAACAAAAATTTTCTGCGGCTGCAAAACCACATTCGGCGCGGAACCGAACTCGAATGTGTGCCCCGTTTGCTTGGGCCTGCCGGGAGTGCTGCCGGTTCTCAACAAAAAAGTCGTCGACTTTGCTATTCGTGCCGGCCTGGCATTGAACTGCAAAATCGCCAACTTTACGAAATTTGACCGTAAAAATTATTACTATCCCGATTTGCCGAAAAACTTCCAAACTTCGCAATACGATTTGCCGATTTGCGAACACGGCTATTTGGATATCGAAGTAGACGGTGAGACACGTCGCATCGGCATTACCCGTATCCATATGGAAGAAGACGCTGGCAAACTGGTGCACAGCGGCACGACCATTACGGATTCTGATTCATCCAATGTCGACTATAACCGTACCGGCGTACCGTTGTTGGAAATCGTTTCGGAACCGGATCTGCGCAGCGGTGCCGAAGCAGCCGCGTATATGGAAAAACTCCGCTCGATTTTGGAATATATCGCGGTTTCCGACGTCAAGATGGAAGAGGGCAGCCTGCGTTGCGATGCTAACGTTTCCGTGCGCCCGGTAGGCGAAACCAAACTCGGCACTAAAGTGGAAATGAAAAACATCAACTCGATTCGCGGCGTAGCACGCAGCATCGAGTATGAAGCCCAACGCCAGGCGGAAGCCCTGGAAGACGGCGAAAAAATTGTACAGGAAACGCGTACCTGGGACGAAAGCAAAGGTACGACAGCAACGATGCGTGTCAAAGAAGAAGCGGACGATTATCGCTACTTCCCGGAACCGGACCTGGTGCCGTTCACGATTTCCGATGAATACATCGAAAGCGTTCGGCAGGCATTGCCGGAACTTCCGGATGCACGCAAAGCCCGTTTAATGCAGGAACACGGACTTTCCGATTATGACGCGGGCATCATTACCCTTTCGCGCTCGATGGCGGAATATTTTGACGAACTCGTAGCCGCCGGTGCGGATGCGAAAGAAGGCGCGAACTGGCTGATGGGCGATTTTTCGATGCTGCTGAACGAAGCCGGTAAAACCCCGGCTATGGCGCCGGTTCGTCCGCAGGGACTCGCGGGAATGCTGGCCAAGATCGCTGACGGAACCATTTCCGGTAAAATCGCTAAAACTGTTTTCCGCGATATGTGGGAACAGGGTAAATCGGCGGATGAGATCATTGAAGCGAAAGGTTTGAAACAGATCTCCGATACCGGTGAATTAACGCAGTTGATTCATGACGTGGTCGCCGCTAACCCGCAATCGGTAGAAGATTATCGTGCGGGCAAGAAAAAAGCAATCGGCTTTTTAGTCGGCCAGATCATGAAAAAAACGAAAGGCCGCGCTAATCCGCAGGTAGTGAACCAGCTCTTGGTCAAAGAATTGCAGGAGTAAACTATGTGGCAGGAACAACATACAGAAAAAACAACCCGTGCGGATGAACCGCGCGTGATTAGCAAAAAAGAACGCGATGCATTTCACGGCACGACCTTCGATGCCGAAGGAACCGCCGAAGATACGAAAAGCACACGCGTGATTGTACGACGTTGGGAAGATTTGCCGCTGCCTGTGAAACTGGCGGTGGCGGGAGCCGGTTTGTTATTTGGTATGGTGTTTTTGGGGTTTAGCGGTATTTTTATTGTGATCGCACTTGTGGCAGCTGCTCTTTCATGGGTAGGCAGCTTTTTGCAGTAATAAAAAACGGGCTTTGGCCCGTTTTTTATTGCCGCCATGTTTTCACGATATCTCACAGCAGTTGGCGTCTCGACAATGGATCAGATATAATAAAGATTATGAGATAAGGGTGTGACCTATGGCAGTTAGTACGGTGCAATTTAATTTACCGGTGTTTAACGGACCGCTGGATTTATTATTGCACTTAATCCGCAAACAAAAAATTGATATTTACGATATTCCGATCCAAACGGTGACGGTGCAATATATGGATTATTTAGCGCGCGCGGAAGCATTTAATTTGCAGTTGGGAACGGAATTTTTCCAAATGGCCGCAACGCTCTTAGCGATCAAGGCGCGCAGTCTGCTGCCCAAAGCACCCGCGGAAGAAGAGGAAGAAGATCCGCGGCAAGAACTTGCCGAGAGATTGATCGCATGGGAGCATATTCAAACGGTAAAAAGTGAAATTGAAACACGCTTGGCGGAGAATGCGTTTTTTCTGGAAAAAGAACCTACGCCTTTACAAGCTTCGGAGTATACGCTGCGCGTCAGTATGGAACGATTAGCCGGTGTTTGGCAGCGGTTGACTCAAAAAGAAGAGCCGGCAGAGGCGGATTGGCAACCGATCCCGGAGTTGGATCCCAAACCGTTGCGAGAAGCATTTTTAAAAGCGATGCAACATGGCTCGGTGGATCTTATTCCATACTTTGAAAAACTGGCCAATCGTTGGGAACAACTGACGCTGTTTTTAGAAGTTTTAGAAATGATTTGGCAGGGAACGATTATGGTGCGGGAAATCGGTACAGGCATTTATGTGGAGAGATTAGGTTATGGCAACGGAACAACTCGCAGCACTTGAAGCGCTGCTCTTTATTGCCGGTGAACCGGTGTCGACGACGCAAGCAGCAGAAGTACTCAACGTCGGTACGAGTGAAGCGACGCAACTTTGTCAGGAGCTTGCCGACCGATACGCCGCCCGATCGCAGTCAGGTCTGCTGGTACAGGAGACTGCGGGAGGTTGGCGCTTATGTACGCGACCGGAGTACGGTAAGCTGTTGGCCGAACGTTACGCGCCGCCGCTCCATTTGAGTAAAGCGGCGTTGGAAGTGCTGGCCATTGTGGCGTTGCAAGCACCCGTGACGCGGCAGCAAATTGACGGTTTACGTGGGGTTTCAAGCGAACGGACGCTGGCGAATTTGCTGGAAAAGAATTTAATTATGGAGATCGGCCGCGCCGAATTGCCGGGACGACCGATTTTATATGATGTCACGCCGTATTTTAAGCGCAAAACAAATTGGCGGGACTATTATCAGAAGCAGGGAGTAAACGAAAACGATGAGAGAACGTCTTCAGAAATTGATTAGCCAAGCGGGGTTGGCATCCCGTCGGGCGGCTGAAACGATGATTATCGAAGGGCGAGTTAAAGTAAACGGTAAAGTAGTGAGCGAACTGGGTCAAAAAGCGGATCTTACACGCGACACGATTATTGTCGACGGCAAAAAAATTGAACGGGAACCGCTGCAGTATTTCCTGTTTAATAAACCCAAAGGGGTCATCACTACTTTAAGCGATCCTGAGGGCCGGACGACGGTATTGGAATATTTCAAAAAAGAAAAAGTTCGCCTGTATCCGGTCGGTCGATTGGATCTGAACACGGAGGGCTTACTGCTTTTGACCAATGACGGTGACCTGACCAACCGGTTAGAACACCCGTCGTCAGAAGTGGAAAAAGAATACGAAATTAAAATTAAAGGCCGAGTACCGGATAAAATGCTTACGGCATTTCGCGAAGGCGTGCCGTTGGAAGACGGCATAACCGCTCCCGCAAAAGTAAGCGAGGCTGTTTTTGATGTCAAGACAGGACTTTCGACCATTGTTCTCACTATTCATGAAGGTCGCAATCGTCAAGTGCGCCGTATGTGTGAGCACTTCGGTTTTCGCGTGCATAACTTGAAACGCACACGGTATGCGACCCTGACTTTGCAAGGCGTCAAGCGCGGCAGCTATCGAGCGTTGACAGCCAATGAAATAAGCGATCTTAAAGCGCAGGTTACGCATGCGTAATGTTGTTGTGATCGGTGGCGGCTGCGCCGGGCAAATGGCGGCGTATGCAGCTCAAACGGCGGGCGCACGAGTGATTTTACTGGAAAAAATGCCGCAACTCGGTCTTAAAATGGGGATCACCGGCAAAGGACGCTGCAATCTGACGAATGCCGCGTCTATGGAGGAACTTATTCGCCAGACGCCGGGCAACGGTAAATTTTTGTACAGCGCCTACCATACTTTTACGAATACGGATTTGCTTTCGTTACTTGCGTCATGGGGCGTAAAAACAAAGGTGGAACGGGGCGGCCGTGTATTTCCCGAATCCGACTCCGCACAGGAGGTCCGTCGTGCGTTTCGTACGGCGCTCACCAAAGCGGGGGTGGAGATTCATACGGAAGCATCTGTGCGCGAAATTCACCGAGAGGGTACTGCGTTTGAAGTGACAACCGCGGAACGTACTTGGCCGGCGGCGGCTGTGATTATGACAACCGGGGGTGCTTCATATCCGCAAACCGGCTCCGACGGTAGCGGACATGAATTGGCGAAAGGATTGGGGCACACTTTAATACCGCTACGTCCTTCCCTGATTCCGCTTGTCTGTGAAGAAGCATGGTGCAAAGCATTGCAGGGACTTTCGTTGCGTAACGTCGAACTCACATTGCACATTGACGGTAAAGCGAAACAGACTTTGCGCGGCGAAATGCTTTTTACGCATTTTGGCGTATCGGGACCGATTGTCTTGCGTTTAAGTGATGCGGCTTCGCGGGCGTTGCAAAAAAACAAGAAAGTAACGCTTTCTTTGAATGTAAAGCCGGCTCTTGCGCCCGAGGTATTGGATGCCCGACTCCAGCGAGACTTGGAAAAAAATCATTTACAGCAAATGAGTAATGCCTTGCGCGATTTATTGCCGCAGCGTTTGATTGTACCGATGTTGCAGGCGGCCGGGATTGGAAGTGACGTTAAGGCGGCGGATCTTTCCCGCTCGGAACGGTTACGCTTAGGTCAAGCGTTGCAAAACCTATCGTTGACGGTGACGGGCACACGACCGTTGCGCGAAGCGATTGTTACAGCGGGAGGCATCAGCACCAAAGAAGTAAATCCCAAAACAATGGAGTCGAAAATTGTGCCAGGCATTTATTTTGCCGGCGAGATCTTGGATGTCCATGCGTTTACGGGAGGATATAATTTACAGGCAGCGTTTTCTACCGGCTACCTTGCGGGCGTTAGCGCGGCAGGAAAGGAGTCGGAGCAATGAAAAAAATTGCGGTTGCGATTGATGGCCCCGCGGGGGCCGGTAAAAGTACAGTCGCTAAAGCGCTGGCGAAACGACTGGGATATGTATACCTGGACACCGGGTCAATGTACCGGGCACTGACTTGCGAATTACTGCATCGAGGCGTTCCGGTGGACCGGGAAGAAAAAGTCTGCTCCGTCGTCCAAAATTTAACGGTAGAAGTAAAAAATGATCAGGAAGAACTGATAGTGATGGTGGATGATCGTGATGTTTCCGCTCATATCCGTCGTCCGGAGGTATCGGCCTGTGTCTCACAGGTCGCCGCATATGCCTGCGTGCGCCAACACTTAGTCAAAGAGCAGCAGCGCCTTGCCGAAAACGGCGGTATCGTCATGGACGGGCGGGATATCGGCACAGTGGTGTTACCGCATGCCGAGCTGAAGGTGTTTTTAACGGCTTCCGTGGAAGAACGAGCTCGCCGGCGCTTGGTACAATGGAATGAAAACCACCCCGATGAGCCGCAGACAATGGCGCAAATCGTGCAAAATATTCAAGAACGCGATCGCAAGGATACGGAACGAGCTATTTCTCCCCTCAGACAAGCGGAAGATGCTATTTTGTTGGATACCACTTCGTTAACTCGGGAAGAAACAATTGACACGCTTACGGCTATGGTAAAGAAGGTGACGGCATGATCAAAAAATTTCTCCACCTGCTTGCAAAATTTTTATTTATTTTTTTGGGCGGTGCGAAAATAATCGGACAGGAGAATGTTCCGAAAGAAGGTGGGGTTATTATCGCGTCTAACCACAAAAGTAACTGGGATCCGCCGATCGTTTTTGCGGCCATGCCGAGGCAAGTGTATTTTTTGGCAAAAGAAGAATTATTTCGTAATTTTTTCCTGCGTCAATTTTTAAATGTTTTGGAAATGGTTCCTTTGCATCGCGGCAAAGTGGATCGCGCGGCGATGCGACAATCATTTGCGATTATTCGGCGCGGTGAGTTGCTGGGGATTTTTCCCGAAGGAACGAGAATTCGGCATGAAGGTTTGGGTCCTTTCCACACCGGCATGGCTTCACTGGCGTTACGTCTTGGTGTGCCGATCGTTCCCGTAGCGGCAATTCACACCGTGCGGCCGTGGAGCAAATCGGTACCGGTGGTGGCCATTGGCGAACCGGTCATGGTGGAAAAAGATAAACCGACTCCCGAAAAAATTACAGAAGTTAATAATTTGATTAGAGAAAGAATAGAAAAACTTTATGAAATGTATAAAGGCTAAGATATGAAGATTATTGTAGCGAAAAAATTGGGCTTTTGCTATGGCGTAAAACGCGCCATGCAAATCGCGGAAGACTTAAGTAAAACAGGGACTGACGCGGTCACGCTGGGGCCGATCATTCATAACAATCAGGTGGTAGCAGGACTACGTTCCAAGGGGATCGACTATGTCGAATCACTCGATGACGTCCCAGGAGAAACGGTAATTATTCGTTCTCACGGAGTAGGCCCGGCGTGTTATAATAGAGCTAATGAAAAAAATTTAAAGATTATCGATGCGACCTGTCCGTACGTTGTACGGGCACAAAAAGAAGCCAATCGCTTAGTGAATGAAGGTAAGACGGTAATTATTTTCGGGGAAAAAAATCATCCGGAAGTCAAAAGCATTGCCGAATGGGCAATGGATCGCGCTATCGTTGCGGAAACGCCCGCCGATTTAGCCAACTTGCCGCACCTCTCTGAAGCAAGCGTTGTATCGCAAACTACGTTTTCGCAGGCTCTATTCCAAGAGATGCTTGCTCTTGTCAAAGACAAAGTGGATCATGTTGATGTCCATCGCACGATTTGCAATGTCACGGCGGAGCGGCAGAATGCGGTAGCGGAGTTGGCAAAGATAGCGGACGTAATCGTAGTCATTGGTGGCCGACACAGCGGCAATACACGCCGTCTGTATGAACTTGCCAAAGCAAATGGCACCCCGGCATACCATATTGAAACGGCTGCAGAATTACGCTCGTCATGGTTTCAAAGTGATTGGACGGTTGGCATCACAGCCGGTGCATCCACACCGGACTGGATAATCGAGGAGGTATTGTTGGCAATGGATGATATGAAAACAACTTTTGAAGAGATGGACATGAATTATGATTTTCACAAAGGAAGCATCGTAGAAGGCACGGTCGTTGACCTGACCGATGAAGAAGCGTACGTTTCGTTTGGTTACAAAACGGAAGCGGTGCTCCAAGCGCGTGAATATTCATTTCCGGCTCCGGAATCCATGAAGGATGTACTGGCGGTCGGCGATACAGTCAAAGCGCAAATCACCAATGCGGTGAAAGAAGATGGTACGATCTACATCTCCAAAATCAAATTGGATCGGTTGGCAGACTGGGATATCGTCGAACAGGCATTGGCTAACGATGAACCTGTAGAAGTCGAAGGTATTGAAGCGATTAAAGCAGGCCTTCTCGTCCAGATTAAATCGTTGCGCGGTTTTATTCCGCTTTCCCAGGGCGATCTGCGTTTCGTACGCTCGCTCTCGTTCCTCGTGGGCACAACATTCCAGGCGAAAGTACTGGAAGTGGACCGTTTGAAAAACCGTTTGGTTTTGAGCCGTAAAGCGATGCTCGAAATTCATCGCGAAACGGAAATGGAAAACATGAAGGAAGCGTACGAACAGGGCACGCAACTTACCGGTATCGTGAAGAAAATCATGCCGTACGGCGCGTTTATTGACGTTAACGGTATTGAAGGTTTGTTGCACATTTCCGATGTAGCCTGGAACAAAATCGACAAAGTCGAAGACGTTTTGGAACCGAACCAGGAAGTAAACGTTATTATCAAATCGTTCGATCCGGAAAAACAGCGTATTTCTTTCAGCCGCAAGGATACTTTGCCGGATCCGTGGATGGATGACATTCAAAATTATGCAGTCGGTGATACCGTTGTCGGAAAAGTCGTAAAATTAATTGATTTCGGCGCGATTGTGGAATTGACTGACGGCTTGACCGGTTTGCTGCACATCAGCGAAATTACCAAAGATCGCAGCAAAAAAGTGGGCGATGTATTGGCAGACGGCGACATGGTCGAAGTGCAGATCATCGGCATTAATAAATCCCGCAAACGCATCAGCTTCAGCCTGATCCAGGTACAGGAGCATGCGGAAGGCGCGACGGAAGAAATGCCGGCGGATGAAGCTCCGGTGCAAGATGTTGCTGAAGCCGAAGAGGTTACGGCGGAAGCAACGTCTGACGAAGAATAAAACCGTCAGCCGAGGTAAAGAAAAAAGCAAAAATGCGGGGGACGGTTCGCTGTTTCCCGTGTTTTTTATTGAAGGAGTAAGCTATGGATAAACCGTTAGTGGCGGTGGTCGGACGGCCAAATGTCGGCAAGTCGACATTATTCAACGCGATCATTAACAAACGTATTTCCATCGTGGAAGATGTTCCCGGTGTCACTCGCGATCGCATTTATTTTGATGCAGAGTGGCTCGGCACAAAGTTTACTTTGATTGATACGGGCGGTATTGAGTTTTTGGTGCCGAAAGAAGACCATATCAGCGTTGGCACCAAAGCGCAGGCCCAACTTGCGATTTTGGAGGCCGACGTGATCGTACTCGTCTGTGACGGGCGCGTCGGTGTCACGGCGGATGATGAACAGGTCGCCCATCTACTACGAGATGCCGGTAAACCGATCGTGCTTGCGGTCAATAAAATTGACAGTCCCGCGCAGGAAATGAATGTCTATGAATTTTATTCTTTGGGACTGGGGGATCCGCATGCGATTTCCGCTTCCAATCTGCTGGGATTGGGAGATTTGTTGGATGATGTGGTGAAGCATTTTCCGCAGCGCGAAATCGATCCGCATGAAGATGAACTTGTGCATGTGGCGCTGGTCGGTCGTCCGAATGTCGGCAAATCTTCTCTTACCAATGCGCTTCTCGGCGAAGAACGTGTGCTGGTGAGTGATGTACCCGGCACGACACGAGATTCGATTGATACGCATTGGAAATACCATGGCGAGGAATTTGTGCTTATTGATACCGCGGGAATGCGTCGTAAGGCAAAAATTGATTTGCCGGTGGAGCATTACAGCGTCATTCGTTCGCTGCGTTCGATCGATCGTGCCGACGTGGTCGTACTGGTTTTGGATGCGACCCAAGGGGTCACTGAGCAAGACACCAAAATTGCGGGCTACGCGCATGAAGCCGGCAAAGGCATGATCATTCTTGTTAATAAATGGGACTTGATCGAAAAAGACAGCAAGTCTACCGAAACATATGCGGAAGATATTCGGCGTGAATTGGCCTTTTTACAATATGCACCGATTGTGTATGTTTCGGCTCTTACCAAACAACGAATTCATCGTCTGGGAGAGCTGATTCAATTCGTTTCGGAACAGCAAACGCGCCGCGTTTCGACCGGGGTTCTGAATGAAGTTTTAACGGACGCAAAATTGATGAATCCGCCGCCGATGAAGTATGGTAAGGAAATCAAGCTGTACTATATGACACAGGTGGGAGTTAAACCGCCGACCTTTGTGCTTTTCTGTAACTACGCGCAATACGTCCATTTTTCGTACGTGCGATTTTTGGAAAATCGTTTGCGTGAATCGTTCGGGTTTGAAGGTACGCCGATTCGATTGGTTTTACGCGGTAAACGCGATGGTGATGATGAGTGATTAATTATTTGCTTTGCGTTATGGGAGCATATTTGCTGGGGTCGATTCCCAGCGGTTTGTGGCTCGGCAAGCTGCTTTGCGGTACCGACTTACGTCGGCACGGCAGTCGTAATATCGGCGCAACCAACGCTTATCGCACGTTGGGAGCGCGTATGGGGATTGCCGTTTTTGTCGCGGATTTTCTGAAGGGCGTAGCGGCGACATCGTTAGGCGGAAACGATCCGATACTGCTTGCGCTTTGTGCGGCAGCAGCGATTGTCGGCCATTGCTTTTCCGTGTTTTTGGGATTTCGCGGCGGCCGCGGTGTGGCGACCGGCTTTGGGGTCATGTGCTGTCTGTCGTTGCCGGTAGCAGTTGCGGCGGCTGTCGTTTGGGCGGTTTTGGTCTTTGCGACACGGTTAGTATCCTTGGCGTCCATTGTCGCAGCGTTGACCGTACCGATCCTTTTATGGTGGTGGCAGGCTCCGTCGGCATTTTTGATTTTTGCGACTTTGGGTGTCATTGCTATCATTTTTCAACATCGTGCCAATATCGGGCGATTACTGCGTGGCGAAGAGAAACAAATTGAACGCGCAAAATTAAAACGCCGGCGTAAAACAAAATAAGATAATACGAGGTGATATTGTGCAGATAGCCATGATAGGTGCAGGTGCATGGGGCATTGCGATGGCCAGATCGCTTGCCGAAGCGCATCCGAACGTATGCTTATATGCACGAAACGCTGAAACGGTCGCGGAAATGACGGAAACTCGTCAACACGCGGCATATTTACCGGGCGTGTTGCTTCCAAATCAAGTGAAAATTACTGCGGATTTGGAAGAGGCAGTGACAAATGCGGATGTAGTCGTGCTGGCGACCCCGTCGAAAGCGATAGGGACAATGGCGGAGGCAATTCGTCCATGGCTCACTGAAAACGCATTGGTCATTTCAGCAGCGAAAGGTTTGTCACCGAGCGGGGGGCGTTTATCGGAAGATATAACCGCCGCATTGGCTGGGGTGACGAACGAAATCGCCGTGATTTCGGGACCGAATCACGCGGAAGAAGTCGGGCGTTTATTGCCGGCGGCCACCGTGGTCGCTGCTGCCCGCAAAGAAACCGCTATGCGAGCACAGGATGTCTACATGTTGCCGCATTTGCGAGCATATTACAGCACGGATATTATCGGGGTGGAGTACGGCGGTGCGCTGAAAAATATTATTGCACTTGCTGCCGGAGCGGTCGATGGCGTCGGTTACGGGGACAATACACGTGCGACTTTGATTACTCGCGGCTTAGCGGAAATCGTGCGCTATGCAGTGCATTTCGGAGCACGCAATGAAACCTTGTTTGGACTTTCCGGCATGGGCGATCTGATCGTAACCTGTACGAGTAAACACAGCCGCAATCATGAAGCAGGCAGAGCATTGGCGCAAGGCTTGACGGAAACGCAGATCACACAGGGAACAAAAAAAGTGGTGGAAGGCATCCGAAGCACTCATATCGTATATCCTGTGGCGCAGCGGGAAGGTATTGAAATGCCAATTACCGAGCAGGTATATCGAGTGCTTTCCGGTGAAAGTTCATTGCAAAACGCATTGCAAAACCTGATGACACGGGCAAAAAAAGAAGAGCATCAGGAGCCTGTTATTTTGTAATTTGAAAATACCAATGTTATAATACAATGTAACTATCGAGGGTATATGAGAATCATTGGTGGCACTAGACGCGGACATAAATTGGCGGCGCCAAAGGGGATGGCGACGCGCCCGACACAGGATCGGGTGCGCGAAGCGATCTTCAATACGCTGGTCAACATAGGTTTACTGGAAACACGCGTGCTTGATTTGTATGCGGGCACCGGCGCCATGGCGCTGGAAGCGTTAAGTCGCGGAGCGGAATTTGCTTGCGCCGTAGATGAGAAAACTGCTGCGGTGATTCGTCAAAACGCGGAGGTTTGCGACTTTTCTTCACAGATCGAAGTACGTGAACAACGCGTCGAATCTGCATTGGCGAACTTGCCGCAGAATCAACCGTTTGACTATGTTTTTCTCGATCCGCCGTACCAACGCGGTTTGGTGGAACCTGTACTGCGGGAATTGCTCCGTGCGCGCCTCGTGCAGCCTACCAGCGTAGTTGTTGTTGAACAGGCACGGGAAGAAAGCTTGGAGATACCTAAAGGTTATCGGCTCTGGCGGCAGAAACATTACGGCGGTACTATGGTGACCTATTTGGTGGTAGAAAGGGAAGAAGGATAATTGCATGCGAGTGGGAATCTGCCCGGGCAGTTTTGATCCGGTCACAAAAGGCCATGTGGACATTTTTGAACGCAGTGCACAATTGGTCGACAAACTGATTGTTGCGGTCTTTGTGAATCCCGGCAAGAAACCGATGTTTTCGATGGAAGAACGGGTAGCTTTGCTGAAAGAAGCAACGACTCATATTCCGAACGTAGAAGTGGATGCGTTCTCCGGCTTACTCAACGATTACGTGCGTCAACGTGACTCGCGCTTAATCATTCGCGGGTTGCGGGCATTCAGCGACTTTGAATATGAATTCCAACGGGCGTTATTATTGAAAGATCAGGATCCGGAAATTGAAACGGTTTTTATGATGACGCGCGGTGAATATTCGTTTATCAGCTCTTCGGGAATCAAAGAGTTGGCCATGTTTCGCGGTGACGTGGGGCGGTTGGTACCGCCATGTGTATTAACCGCACTGGAAGAAAAATTGGCGGTTGCCAAATAAAGGAGTGGTATTCATGGATACACGCAAATTGCTGGAAGAGCTTGATTATGTAGTAATGAATGGTAGGGAAGTTCCGTTAACAAACAAACGCCTTGTCGATCAGGACGAAGTGGCACGCATCATTGACGCGATCAACAGCTCGTTGCCTAATGAATTGGAGAACGCCAAGCGTATCGTTGCCGATAAAGAACGTGTGATGATGGATGCACAAAAACAGGCGGAAACGATTATTGCGCAAGCCAAAGATTATATCGCTAAAATCACGGAAGAAAGCGAACTTGTGAAAAATGCCCAAGAGCGCGCCAATGAAATTATCGCAAATGCGAACCAAACCGCGGACACTATGCAGCAAAACGCTCTTGAGTATGCGACCGATGTTTTGAAATACGTCGAAGAGAACATGGAAGGAACGCTTGATTCGTTGCGTAAAAATCGGGAAAGCCTTATGCAACAGCAACCGCAACAAGGGACAGAAGATACCTTACCGCGGGAATAACAGGGCGGAAAAAAAGAGCTTGCCGAAAGCTCTTTTTTTGTATATTTTTATTGGCGTAAACGTTCATTAAAATATATAATAAGTAATTAATAAACTGAGAAATGAACGGGAGGAAATTCCATGAACGATAAGTACAATCCTGCAGAGATTGAGAAAAAGTGGCAGGATAGATGGCATGCAATGGATGCCTTTCATACGCATGCCGATGCGGAAAAAGAAAAATATTATGTGCTCGAAATGTTTCCTTATCCGTCGGGGAATTTGCACATGGGACATGTACGCAACTACGCGATCGGTGATGTGATTGCTCGTTTCATGACGATGCGCGGTTACAATGTGCTTCATCCGATGGGCTGGGATGCATTTGGCATGCCGGCCGAAAATGCGGCGATCCAGCGCAACATTCATCCGGCAAAGTGGACATACAGCAACATTGAAAACATGAAAAAGCAGCAAAACAAATTAGGACTTTCCTATGACTGGGATCGGGAGGTCACGACTTGCAGCGAGGACTACTATCGGTTCACGCAGGAGCTGTTTTTACTCTTCATGAACCGCGGTCTTGCGTATAAAAAAGAAGCGAAAGTCAACTGGTGTGAACATTGCGGGACCGTACTGGCGAATGAACAGGTAGTGGACGGCTGCTGCTGGCGTTGTGATACGCCGGTAATAAAGAAAAATCTTTCGCAATGGTTCTTAAAAATTACTTCGTACGCGGATCGTCTGTTGAATGATCTGGAACTTCTTAATGGCTGGCCGGAACGCGTTAAAACGATGCAAAAAAATTGGATCGGGCGCAGCGAAGGTACCGAATTTAAATTCGGCGTGAAAGAGTTGCCGGAGGAAACCATCTCCGTATATACCACACGTGTCGATACCGTGTACGGTGTTTCCTACGTAGTGTTAGCACCGGAACATCCGTTAGTCGAGAAAATTATTGAAGGCAAAAAAGAAGCTGATGCGGTTCGCCAATTCGTCGAAGAAATGCGAAACGTCAACGAGCTCGACCGTACTTCGGAAGATGTCGAAAAAGTCGGCCTTTTTACCGGCGGTTATGCGATTCATCCATTAACTGGTGAAGAGGTGCCGATTTGGGTGGCCAATTATGTATTAGTGGACTACGGTACCGGTGCTGTGATGGGCGTACCGGGGCATGATGAACGCGACTTTCTCTTTGCCCGCAAATATAATTTGCCGGTACATGTTGTCATAAGCGAAGATACATCGGATAGAATAGCTGAAAAACTTGATGATGCTTATACGGAAGACGGTATTTTGATCAACAGCGGTGAATTTAACGGTTTAACCAGTGCAGAGGCTCGTCGCAAGATTACGGAAAAAATGCAGGAACAAGGGATCGGCGAAGCCCATGTCAACTACCGGTTGCGTGATTGGCTGATCTCCCGTCAACGGTATTGGGGCGTGCCTATTCCGGTCGTTTACTGCCCGCATTGCGGCATGGTGCCCGTACCCAAGGAAGATTTGCCGGTACGCTTGCCGACCGATGTGGATTTCAATAGTAAGGCGGCAGTATCTCCGCTGGAAACAAATGAAGAGTTCTTATTTACGGCGTGTCCGAAGTGTGGTGAAAAGGCTCGTCGCGAAACCGATACGATGGATACGTTCATCGACTCTTCGTGGTATTTCCTGCGCTATACGGATCCGCAAAACGATCAGGAACCGTTCAGTAAAGATAAGGCTAATTACTGGATGAACGTCGATCAATATATCGGCGGCATTGAACATGCAATTTTGCATCTTTTATACTCCCGCTTCTTTACGAAAGTATTGCATGATGCCGGTATGACGGAAGCGGTTGAACCGTTTGATAAATTACTGACGCAGGGCATGGTGTTGAAAGACGGCAGCAAGATGTCCAAGTCAAAAGGCAATGTGGTTTCGCCCGAAGAATTGGTCGCTCAGTACGGTGCCGATACGGCACGGCTCTTTACTCTTTTTGCCGCTCCGCCGGAACGTGACTTGGAATGGAGCGATCGCGGTGTAGAAGGAGCTTTCCGCTTTTTGAATCGTGTTTGGCGCATTGTGGGACGCTACTTGGAAATGCCGACACAGGAACGCAAATTGACCTCGGAAGATAAAGATTTGCGTCGTGAAACCCATCGGGTACTCCAAAAAGTGACAACCGATTTGGACGGTCGTTACAATTTCAATACTGCCATCAGCGCGATCATGGAACTGGTAAACGCCTTGCATGATTACGCCGAACGGGTCAATGATATGCCTGACGGTTTGCGCCGTGAAGTACTGCGAGATTTGGTGATTTTGTTGGCACCGTTCACACCGCATATCGCGGAAGAGCTCTGGCAGGCACTGGGCGAGCAGGAAAAGAGCGTACATGAGGCCTCGTGGCCGGAAGTGGACCCGACGGCACTGGTGGTGGATGAAGTCGAACTTGCCGTGCAAGTGAATGGCAAGGTTCGCGCCACCATTCAGGTGGGAGTGGCCGCTACGAAAGAAGAAATCGAAGCAAAAGCACTCGCTCATGAGAGGGTGCAAGAATTTATCGACGGCAAAGCGATTCGCAAAGTGATCGTTGTGCCGCAAAAAATTGTTAATATCGTGGTTTAAAAAAATAGCGGCAGGAACTATACCTGCCGCTATTTTTTGTATGCATGCTATAATAAATACGATATCTGGACATTCCTTATCGAAAACATCGATCCCATATGGGTAAAGGGGGAAGCCAAATGAAATGCCCATTTTGTAAATATGCTGATACAAAAGTAACCGACTCGCGTGTGACGGACGATGGAAATGCCATTCGTCGGCGACGGGAATGCTTGTCCTGTCATCGACGCTTTACCACGTATGAACTGGTCGAAGAAGCGCCGCTGATGGTGATTAAGCGTGACGGGCATCGAGAAATGTTTGACGGTGACAAACTGTTACGCGGATTGATGCGTGCTTGTGAAAAACGGGAAGTCAGTGTGGAGCAAATAAAAGAATTGGTGGCTTCTGTGGAGCGGGAACTGCGCAATCGCCTGGTGCAGGAAATTTCCTCGGAAGAACTGGGTGAAGTGGTTCTGGCGAAGTTGAGCGATCTGGATCCGGTAGCGTATATTCGTTTCGCATCCGTTTACCGTCGGTTCAGTGGTTTGAAGGATTTTATGGCGGAACTGGAAACGTTGATGGCCAAAGAGGAACAAAAGCAAAAAGGAGTTGAGTCGAAATGATCATCGATTTGCATTGTGATACATTGATGAAGCTGTTGGACGTACCTGCCGGCGGCGATTTGCATAAAAATGTTTGGAATATCGACTTGGAGAAGTTGCAAAAGTCAAATTATTTACTGCAGGACTTTGCGATTTTTGTAGATTTGGAAGAACATCCCGATGCGTATGTTCGTTATGGTGAAATGCGGGATACGTTTTTGGCGAACATCAAAAAATATGGTGATAAAGTACGCCAGGTTCGTACGCTTGCAGACCTGGAAGCCTGCCGTCGTGATCGCATCATCGGCGCATTGCTTTCCGTAGAGGAAGGCGGGGTTTTTGGCGGTGATTTGCAAAAACTGAAAAAGGCGTTTACTGAGGACGGCGTGCGACTGGTCACATTGACTTGGAACTATGAAAATGAATTGGCCTTTCCGAACGGGACAGAGGGCAAAGACAAAGGGCTTAAAGCCCGCGGCTGGGAATTTGTCGAGTGGATGCAGGCAAACGGCATGATCGTCGATACGAGCCATTTGAACGATCAAGGTACGAGAGAATTGTTGGAACGCGCCGAAAAACCTGTGATGGCGTCCCATTCTAATGCGCGTGCCGTTTTTTCACATCCGCGTAATTTGCCCGACGATTTATTACGTGCGTTCGGGGAAAAAGGCGGTGTGATCGGTTTAAACTTCTCGCGAAATTTCGTCGGTTCGAAACCGATTACAGATCCTTCCGAAGTGAATAATCCACGATTACTTTTGGCGCCGTTGACGACAGAAGAATATCATCAGGTGGCGATCGGCGAACGACCGGTTCCGGCACCGCAATTGGATTCGCCGTTATTGGTTTCCAAGGCGGCGGATATTGCTCGCCATGCTCGATATATCGCTGACATAGCAGGAATCGAAACGGTCGCGTTGGGAACGGATTTTGACGGTATCCAGCCTTACCTTGAAATTCATGATGCCTCCGAAATGGATAAACTGTTTACAGCATTAGAAAAGGAAGGTTTCTCCGCGGACGATATTGATCATATCAGTCATAAAAATGCCATACGCTTCTTTAACGACACACTGCCGGCAGGTAAATAATGGATATTGCCAATGCACTTCATGAACATATAGAAGTCGCCCAAGCTTATCAGGAGCATGCTAATGAAATAGCACAAAGCGGAGAAATCATTTGTCATGCTTTGCAGCGCGGGCGGAAAATTTTATTTTGCGGCAACGGCGGTTCGGCGGCGGATGCGCAACACTTGGCGGCTGAACTGATTGTGCGTTACCATGCGGAACGTCGTGCGCTGCCGGCGATCGCGTTGACCACGGATACGTCGGTTTTGACCGCCGCCGCGAACGACTACGGTTACGAGGAAGTATTTGCCCGCCAAGTAGCGGCACTCGGGCAAAAAGGAGATGTATTAGTGGCGATTTCCACGAGTGGCCACAGTCCCAATGTATTGAAAGCGATCGAGGCCGCACGAACCAACGGACTCAAAATTATCGGTTTGACGGGGGCCAAAGGTAACGAGATGGATACCTGCTGTGACTTGGTGCTGCATGTGCCGAGTGATGTGACAGCCCGCGTGCAGGAGATGCATATTTTAACGGGACATATTTGGTGTGAAATGGTGGATGAATATGCGCACGAATGTTGAGCGTTTCTTCCACTCATTACATACTTTGCGCATTGTCGTAGTCGGTGATGTCATGTTGGACCGCTACCTGTTCGGTCAGGTAGCACGCATTTCGCCCGAGGCGCCGGTACCGGTACATCGCATTGAAAAAACGGAACGACGTTTGGGCGGTGCCGCCAACGTCGCTGCCAACTTGCGCGGATTGGGTTGTCCTGTACGCTTGATCAGTGCTGTCGGTGATGATAGCGCGGCCGATGAATTTCGCGAAGTTTTGCGTGCGGGCGATATGGATGACAGCGGCATATTGACGGATCCGGAGTTGCAGACAACGACAAAAACCCGCGTGATCGGTGTACAACAACAAATGCTGCGGATCGATCAGGAACGGATTCAAGATATTTCGGAACATACCGTTTCCCGCATTTGTGAGCAAGTGACAAAGGAAGTAGAAAAAGGTTGCTCGGTCTTGGTGATTTCCGACTACGGCAAAGGAATTTGCACGGAATCACTTTGTCAAAAAGTAATTCAAATCGGATGCGATGCGCAAGTACCCGTTCTGGTAGATCCGAAACAGGCGGATTGGTCTCGTTACCGCAATGCTACTCTTGTAACGCCGAACCTGAAAGAATTAAGCGAAGCTTGCGGAACAACGCTTGCGAATCACGACCGCGAAGTAAAAGCAGCGGCGCTTGCTCTGATGAAAAAGTCGGGTGTGCAGCAAGTGGCCGTCACGCGTTCTGCGAAAGGCATTCTTTGGGTGGATAATGAATCGCACAGTTTTCAGCATCCGGCCTTGGCGCGGGAAGTATACGACGTTTCCGGGGCGGGTGATACGGTAGTAGCCGTACTTGCTGCGGCGATAGGAGCCCAGTTGCCGCGGCGTTTTGCGCTGCATTTGGCGAACTGTGCCGCCGGCGTAGTAGTCGGCAAAGTGGGTACATATGCGATTTCACAATCGGAACTGGCCGTCTCGTTAAGTGATAATATCCATCGGGATGCCGCCGTATTGAAACTTTCCGAGCTTGTACAAGTGGTTAACGCATGGCGTGAGGCGGGGGATACCATCGTCTTTACCAACGGTTGCTTTGATTTGATTCACCGCGGACATTTGACGTATTTGGAAGCGGCGGCGGAACTGGGAGACCATTTGATCATCGGCGTCAATTCCGATGCTTCGATACGACGTTTAAAAGGAAGTTTGCGTCCGATTGTTTCTGAAGCGGATAGGGCGTACCACTTAGCGGCATTGCGTGCGGTGGACGCCGTAGTTGTTTTTGACGAGGATACCCCCTATGAGCTGATTCGGGAGATTCGTCCGGACGTATTGGTCAAAGGCGGAGACTACTCGCCGGATGACGTCGTCGGCAAAGAGTTTGCCGGACGCGTACAAATAATTCCTTTTGTAGACGGATACTCCACAACAAAACTTATTACTACTATTACCAGTCGAAATAAAGGAGTTCATTAAATTGTCACAACGAGCGATATTTTTGGACCGTGACGGAGTAATTAATGTTGATCACGGCTATGTGAGTCGGCCGGACGAAGTGGAATTTATTCCCGGAGCGCGGGAAATGATTGCCGAACTGAGCCGACAGGGCTGGCTGATTTTCGTTGTGACCAATCAAAGCGGTGTGGCGCGCGGCATGTACACGGAAGAGGACGTGCAGGCATTACACCGCTGGCTGAACGAAGAGTTTGCCAAAGCGGGCGGAAAAGTGACGGAGTTTTTCTATTGTCCGCATCTTTTACATGCCAAAGTAAAAAAATATGATGTGGATTGCGTTTGCCGTAAACCGCGGCCGGGCATGATTATTCAAGCGCTCAGTAAGCACCGTATCGCACGGGAAGACGCGTTTTTGATCGGTGACGGCGAACGGGATGTGGCGGCCGCCGAGCGTGCCGGCATTCGCGGATTTTTATTTACCGGCGGTAATGTGCAGGAATTTATGCATGAATGTGTACGGGATCTCCAATGGAATTAAATTTGCCGCAGGCACGTATCTTAATTATTAAAATGAGCTCGCTCGGCGATATTATTTGTGCATTGCCGGCGCTGTTTGCGTTACGTAAGAAGTATCCGCACGCGCATATTACTTGGGCGGTTCATCACGCATTTAAAGATATTTTGCCGGGCACTCCTTATTTGGACGATAAAGTTGTAATTGACCGGAATCGTCTTCGCCAGCCTTCCTATTGGCGTGAATTACATAGGGAATTACGCGAACGCTCGTTTGACCTGGTATTGGATTTGCAGATGCTTGCTAAGAGTGCTTTGGTGGCGCGGTTAAGCTGCGCTAAAGCGCGTTACGGATATTGGGAAGCGCGCGAAGGAAGCGGACTGGTAAGTCAGCCGATTGTCGGCGCTCATCAATATGGTCATATCACGGAACGCTTATTGGACGTGGTAGAGTATTTCGGCGCGGATATCGACCGGATTGCGTATCCTTTGTGTGACATCAGTGATGCCGAAGTCACATTACGTCAAAAATTACAAGCTTTGGGCGTGACCGGCGAGTATATTGTGATTGCTCCGAGCAGCCGCGGTGCGGGGAAGGATTGGCCGGAAATGTCCTGGCGGGAACTGATCGGTCAGATGACCGCTGACGGGCGGCATGTAGTTATTGCCGGCAGCGCCGCTGACACCCCGCTGGCGCAACGTTTGCTGGCGGGTGACCGAACGAAAAGAACGGCAGATCTGACAGGCAAAACAAGTTTACGTGAATTGCTGGCGCTGGAGAAACATGCGCGCATGCATATTTCCGGTGATACGGGTCCGCTTCATATTGCCAATGCGTACGGTACGTCCATCATTGGTTTGTACGGTCCGACGCGTCCGGAACGCAGCGGTCCGTTTCACAATCCCCAAGGCGATTATGTGATGGCACAGCAAGCGCAGAATGCCGATTTAAAAATCAAGAAAAACCGCAATATTACGATGAGCACTATTCCGGTAGAAGATGTGATTACATTGTATCGCAAGAAAATAAACGCGGAACAAAAAAAGAGACCGTAACGGTCTCTTTTTTAATGCGTGGTTTGGATTTTATGTCGATTGCGATTGAGATAGATGAGACGTGAGTTGTAGGCGATGGAGACAGCAAGTAAACCGCAAATAATACCGACCCAATAACCGTAAGGACCTAAATTGGTATAATGCGACAGAAAAATGCCTAAGGTCAAACCGATACACCAATAGCATAATAATGAAACGATAAATACGAAGCGCACGTCTTTATAACCGCGCAGCGCTCCTTGGATCGGTACGCCGGTAGCATCGGCAAAGGTAAACATCAGCGCATACACCATAAAACTGGCAGTGAGCGTGATCATTTGCGGATCATTGGTATAAAGACCGGCAATCGAATTGAAGTTAAAGAAGGCGAGGATAAATAGAACGGTTGCCACGCTAATCGTAAAAACTTGCGCCATGCGGGCATAGCGTAAGGCAGCAGCAAAGCGCTTGGCACCAAGTTCAAACCCGCATAAAATCGTCGCGGCAATACCGGCAGAAAGAGGGAGCGAGTACAATACGTTGGAAAAATTATTCGCAGCATTATGAGCGGCAATAACCTGTGTACCATAGCTCGTGATTAAGAGGCCGACGATAGAAAACAAGGATATTTCCAAAAAGTTGGCACCGCCGATCGGTAAGCCGATTTTCAGCTGCTCCCGCCATCTTGCGAAATGAAGACCTTCCCATTCCTTGAAAATGCGATAATGGGAAAAAGGGGGCAAAAAAAGCATAACCAAGAAAAAGAGCAAGCAGTTCACACTGTTGGAAATGGTAATCGCCAGTCCCGCTCCGGCACCGCCCAACGAGGGAATACTGCCATAGCCGTCAATAAACACATAGTTCAAAATAATATTCAGGAAAAATCCTGTAGTCATAATCGAAAGGGAAATACGAGTATAACCGTGAGCATCCACCACATTGCGTAACGTAACAGAAATAAAACAGGGAATAATTCCGTAGGCAATAAATGTCAGAAACCCCTGTGTGACCTTGCGCACAGCAGGCTCCAGACCTAAGTTATCAAGCATCCAGGGGAGGAGAAAACTTCCCATGCAAATGGTTACCAGGCCGACAGTCAGAGAAAGGTAGATTCCTTGCCGCACAATGGAAGGAATATTTGTCGGTTGATTGGCGCCTAAAAGTTGGGAAATAATCGGCGTAAGTCCCATGAAAAGGCCAATCGAAGTCATTAACACCGGCACCCATAAATTTACGCCGACCGCCGCTCCGGCAAGATCAACGGTGCTATGCCTCCCGGCTACCGTGGCGGCAAAAAAGCCGCCGGCTACAAGGGATAATTGAGTCAGGAAAAGCGGTATCCAAATAGAAAAAAATTGCCGCCACATTTGGCGGGGATAGTCGAAATGTTGCATGATGCCTCCTTTGAGTAGAAATATTATATCATAAACCGGACGGAATTTTGCTGTATGAGAATCCGATTATACGGATCGGTATCGCTAAAACAAAACTTGTACTATGTTATAATAAAAAGAACAAAGGGAACATTCAGATAACTTAGATAAAGCGGGTGAAATGATGGCTCGAAACGAATTTTGGCAAACTCATAAACGTAAAATTGTTTGGGGAGTGCTTTTTTTATTGCTTATATTAGCCGGGGTTTGGTGGTGGACGCATCGGACTACAGAAAGTAAAGAGTCTTATGTGTTGGGGCAGGTCACCACAGGTTCAATTGCCAGCTCGATTGATGCGACAGGCGCGATCGAACCGGTTAATGAAGTAAAGCTGAGCGCCAACATTTCGGGTACGTTAACTCAGGTGTTTGTGAAAGAAAATCAGCAAGTTCATGAAGGCGACGTCTTGGCGGTGATTTCTGCGAAATCGGCGGAAAGTCAGTTGAGTCAGGCGGAAAGTATTTTAGCCAATAAACGAAGCCTTTACGACCGATATCATCAATTATATGCCGAGGGAGCGATTTCCTATCAGCAATTGGCGGATGCGCAAATGAACTATGAAACAGCGCAAGCTACCTACAATAAAGCGCAAGCGGACATGTCCGACACGACGATTGTCGCGCCGATGGACGGCGTCGTGATCGGTGAACCGATGAAAGTGGGCGAGACGGTAGCGCAAGGCTTGTCGAGTCAGATGATCATTGCGAAAATTGCCGATCTTTCTTCCATGCGGATCCGTCTTTTAGTGGATGAGACAGACATCGGTCAGATCAAGACCGGACAAAATGTAACGTTTACTGTTGACGCGTATCCGAACCGAAAGTTCCACGGGCATGTGACGGACATTTCCCGCACGCCGGCTTCGAGCGGGAATTCTTCGAGTACAGCGGTTATTTACTATACGGTATATGTGGCGATTAACAGCGATGAAATCAGTTCTTTGTATCCGTCCATGACAGCGCGTGCGATCATTGACGCGCAAACGAAAGATCATGTCGTATTGGTGCCGATCACGGCGCTGCGCAGCGATGTGAACGGTCAATACGTGTATAAAAAAGCGGGCGACAAGCTGGAAAAAACACCGGTAGTAATCGGTATTATTACGGATACTCAGGCGGAAGTTATTTCCGGCCTCAGCGCCGAAGATACGATTGTGACCAGCGGCAGTGTCAAAGAAGATAAAGCGGGCAATTCTGTAGCGCGTCATCCGCGAATTTAGGTGAAATGATGAGTGTGCCTGTAATAGCGTTGAAAGATATCGTTAAAAATTATCGCTTAGGAAAAGAGGAAGTACCTGTACTGAAAGGGATATCTCTTTCCGTAGAGCGCGGTGAATTTTTGTCGATCATGGGACCTTCAGGTTCGGGCAAGTCAACCTTGATGAATATTCTGGGATGCTTGGATCGTCCGACTTCCGGCTCGTATGAATTGGACGGCGAAGAGGTCGCACAATTATCGGATGATCGATTGGCGCAAACGCGTAATCAAAAAATCGGGTTTGTATTTCAAAGTTTTAACCTGCTTGCCAAGTTATCCACTTTGGAAAACGTAAAATTGCCGATGATTTATGCGGGGACGCCGGAACCGGAGCGAACCGAGTATGCACGCAAATTATTAACGCAACTGGGTCTGGGCGAGCGTCTGCATCATCTGCCGACGGAACTTTCCGGAGGTCAACGACAGCGCGTCGCCATTGCGCGAGCCTTGGTCAATCATCCTGCGATTATTATGGCCGATGAGCCGACGGGCAACTTGGACAGTAAATCCGGTGCGGAAGTTATGGAAATTTTTACGGAGCTTCATCGTCAAGGTCGGACGATTCTGCTGGTTACCCATGAGGCGGATATTGCCGCTTATGCGCAATCCCATATCGTGTTGCGCGACGGGGTCGTGACGCAGGAATGGATGGTAGCCGACGATGCGTAGTATGTTTTGGGAAAATTTACAAATCGCATGGCAGGCTTTAATCAGTAATAAAATGCGCTCCCTTTTGACGATGCTGGGGATTATCATCGGGGTGGCTTCCGTGATTGCGCTGGTCTCGATCGGCCAAGGCGTCCAAAAAGATACGGAAGATCGGTTTTCGCAACTCGGCTCCAATCTCCTGATTGTTATACCGGGAGCACCGCGAACACCGGGCTTGCGACCGGTGGCAGGAAGTTTGGAAACGTTGCACTATAATGATTACGTGTCGATTACGTCGCTGCCTAATGTCAAAGACGCCTCGCCAATGGTGCAGGGGTCGTATGTAGTAGTGGCCGGCAATAAAAACTGGACCACAAAGGTTATCGGTGTCACCGCATCCTACCGTAATGTCAGGGACGCGGAAATTGAGGAAGGCCGCTACTGGACGGAAAAAGAATATAAATCGCGGGCGCGCGTAGTGCTACTCGGCAAGACGGTCGCCGAGAATTTATTTGGCGATGCCAATCCGATCGGCAGTAAAATTCGTGTAAAAAATGACCCGTATGTGGTAATCGGAACTCTTGCGGAGAAAGGTGCATCGGGCGGAAATGATGCGGATAACTGCATTTTGGCGCCGTTCAGCACCGTACAGGAACGGTTGCTCGGCATCACCTATGTGCAAACGATCAGCGTCGCCTCCGCATCCGCCGATGCGATGTCGCAAGTGGAAGCGGATATTACCAACCTTTTGCGGATTCGACATAAGATTTTGCCTAATCGCGAAGATGATTTTACGGTAGAAAATATGGCAGACGTTTTAGAAACCGTACAGCAAACCATGCAAACGCTTACACTCTTCTTGGGTGCGATTGCGGCGATTTCGCTGTTAGTCGGCGGTATTGGAATCATGAATATTATGCTGGTATCAGTAACGGAACGTACTCGTGAAATCGGAATACGTAAAGCTCTCGGTGCGACGTATCGGATGATTATTACGCAGTTTTTGATTGAGTCGATTACGATCAGTCTGGTAGGCGGCACGATCGGTGTCATCGTCGGCATCTTAGGGGCGCACGCGATGGCCTCCTTAGTCAACGTTTCCGCGGCCATTTCTCCTTGGCCGATTTTAGGATCATTTGCGTTTTCGGTAGCCATCGGATTGCTGTTCGGTTTGTATCCGGCCCGTAAAGCGGCACGCTTGAACCCGATCGATGCGTTGCATTATGAATAGGTGGAGTCGATAGTGATAACGGAGCAGGAACAACAAAAAATTATGAAAATGGTGTTACTGAATCCTTTTGATCGCCTGATGAATTATGAAGTGGTGACGATGGAACCGGGGCACTTGGTAATGAAAACAATAGCGCAGCGCGAAATTGTGGAAAACTCCTATCAGTCGACACATGGCGGTTTTCTTTTCGGCTTGGCTGATACCTATATGGGAGCAGCCTGTTTTGCACACGGCAAATCAGTCACGACCATGGGGCTTCGTATTTCGTATATTCGTCCTGTTGTTTTGGATTCGACGGTGACGGGAACGGCAGAGGTTATTCATAACGGACGCAACACGATGCGGACGGTTTGCGATTTTCGCGATGAAAGAGGTCGGCTCTTAGCTCATTGCGAAGGAACCTTTTATGTGCTGGGGAAGGCCTTATGGATGATGGAGGAGACAAATGATTGATCCCTCATTGGAAAATTTTTATCAACGCGCCAAAAGTGAAGATCCTTATTTTCAGTTTATGAAAATTGAAGTAGTGGATCTCTTTCCGGGAAAAACTCATTTTAAACTGTTTATCGAACCGGATTTCCACACTAATCGCCGCGGAATTGCACATGGAGCGCCGCTGGCTACGATGAGCGACGCCTGCATGGGGTGGGCATCTCGAGCGCTCGGCTACCATGTCGTCACGATTGATTTGGATATTTCGTATATTCGTCCCGTTCCGGAAAATACCTGGGTGCACGGCTACGGTGAAATCATCCACCACGGTAAAAAGACATTGGTCGGGGAAGTTAAATTTTACGATGACAACAAGAGATTAATGCTTTCGGGGAAAGGCACGTATTGGATCGTGCACCCGATTGATATCGCGCACGATATTTAAGGAGGGAACAATGGACTTTACAATCACTGCCGAACAGCAGGAATTATTGGATCTGGTGCAGGAAATTGTAACGAAAGAAATCGCACCGCGTGCGTTGGAAATGGATAAAGACGGTGTGGTGCCGGATGAACTCTGGAAAATTTTGAAGCAGACCGGACTGACCTCACTCGGCGTACCGAAAGAATACGGCGGCCTCGGTTTGGATGCCATGACGTTGGCGCTTATTTTTGAAAAAATCGCGCAGGGCTGTGCGGGTATTGCGACGGCGTGCGCGGCGAATATGCTGGCCATGTTGCCGGTAGCCTTCGGTGGCACACCCGAGCAGATGCAAGCTTTTTGTGACGTGATTTTAGGCGGAGGGATGACCGCGTTTGCCTTGACGGAACCGAATGCCGGTTCGGATGCGTCGGCGATTGCAACACGCGCGAAAAAAACGGAAGGCGGCTACATTTTAAACGGTACGAAGCATTTTATTACCAACGGCCCGATTGCCGATGTGGTAGTGGTCTTTGCCAATGCCAATCCGGCTCGCGGCGTCCGCGGGCTGACGGCATTCATTGTGCCGACAGATACGGACGGTTTCAGTGTGGGTAAAGTGGAAGATAAAATGGGCATTCGTGCTTCCGCTACTTCGGAATTGGTACTGACGGATTGCTTTGTACCCGAGTCGGCGCGGCTGGGGCGTGAGGGCAGCGGTTTCAAATGGGCGATGCGGACGTTGGATGCATCGCGTCCCTTTGTCGGTGCGATCTCCGTCGGCATTGCAGAGGCGGCATTGCAAGCCGCAGGGAAATATGCGCACACGCGTGTGCAGTTCGGCAATAAATTGATTGCGCTGCAGATGGTACAGCAGATGTTGGCCGATATGGCAATGGCAACGGAAGCATCCCGCTTGTTGGTGTGGAAAGCGGCTGCCAGTCAAATGGATGGTGCGAGAAACGCCGGTGTTATCGCGTCCATGGCGAAGTGTTTCGCATCCGATACGGCGATGAAAGTGAGCACAGATGCCGTTCAAATTATGGGCGGTGCCGGTTACTCCAAAGAAGCACCGTTAGAAAAATATATGCGTGATGCCAAAGTCATGCAAATTTTTGAAGGCAGCAATCAGGTACAGCGAGGTATTATTGCCGGCGGTCTCAAATTCACATAAGTGACTTGCGGAATCAAAGTTAACTTGTTATACTATCTTTAATTTCACATTGGATGCTAGGAACGAAAGGTGTATGGAGGATTCGCACTTCAGGGAGCCGATTTCATGACTGGAAAAGTCGGCGTGTGAAACCATACAGTTCATTCGGGAGCAGTTTGCTGATAACGTAGGCAAAACGTATTTCTGCGATAAAGATTTCGAGTACTTATTTGGGTGGTACCGCGGAAGAGACTTTCGCCCCAGGCGAGGGTCTTTTTGTGTTTTTAGGAGGGGTGTTATGAAAGAGGAAATGCAGGAACTGCAACAGCGTGCGTTGGAACAAATCGCAGCTGCTGCGAACGAATCGGAGTTACAAAAAATCCGAGTAGCGTTCTTAGGTAAAAAAGGGGAACTGACTGCGATATTGCGCGGCATGAAGGATCTGACCGCTGAAGAGCGGCCGGTCGTGGGGGCGCTCGCTAACGAAGTGCGCGGCCTTTTGGAAAAAAACCTGAGCGAGAAGCAGGATGAACTGGCGCAAAAAGCATTGAGCGAACGGTTGGCGGCGGAAAAAATTGATATTACGTTACCGGGACGTCGACCGCTGCAAGGTCATTTGCATCCATTGACGCAGATCAATCGTCGCATTCAGGATATTTTTATGAAGATGGGGTATACGATTGCGCAAGGTCCGGAAATCGAAGATGATTTTTATAACTTCCAAAGCCTGAATTTTCCCAAAGACCATCCGGCGCGTGATATGCAAGACTCGTTTTATATCAATGAATCGATTCTTTTGCGTACGCATACGTCGCCGGTTCAGGCGCGCACGATGCAGTCACAGGAACCGAATACGCCGATTCGTATTATTGCCCCCGGCAAAGTATATCGTTCCGACTATGATGCGACGCATTCACCGGTGTTCCATCAGGTCGAAGGACTCTTGCTGGATCAGGGAATCACCTTTTCCGACTTGAAGGGAACGATTGAACATTTTTGCCGGGAAGTTTTCGGTACAGATACCAAGGTACGCTTTCGTGCCAGCTATTTCCCGTTTACGGAACCGAGCGCGGAAGTCGATATTTCTTTCCGTAAACGGCACAGTAAAGGCGGTACGGTGGATACGTCCGAAGAATGGCTGGAAATTCTCGGTTGCGGTATGGTGCACCCGAATGTATTGCGTTTAAACGGTTACGATCCGGAAAAAATCAGCGGTTTTGCGTTCGGTATGGGTGTGGAACGAATCGCCATGCTGGTGTACGGAATTGACGATTTACGTTTATTTTATGATAATGATGTGCGCTTCTTGGCGCAGTTTTAGGAGGGAAATATATGCTGGCATCGTTAACCTGGCTGCGCCATTATGTCACGATTGAGGGAGATCCGGAAGAGCTCGCCGAAACACTGACTATGGCCGGCATTCCGGTGGAAAAAGTACATGTTCCCGGCAAAGATATTAAAAATGTCGTTACGGGTAAAATTCTTTCGGTCGATCCGCATCCCAATGCAGACAAACTCGTTGTCTGCCAAGTGGATGTAGGAACGGAAACATTACAGATTTGCACCGGGGCAAAGAACGTGCGTCCGGGTCAAATTGTACCGGTAGCGCAACCGAACTCATATTTACCGGGCGGTATTCACATTAAAACATCGAAATTGCGCGGTGTACCTTCGTTCGGCATGATGTGTTCGGCAAATGAATTGGGCTTCGATTTGAGCCTGTTATCCGGCGCACGCGCTGACGGTATCTTTATTTTGCCGAATGATGTTCCGGTGGGTCATGATATCCATGAGTTTTTAGGTCTCGATGATGTGATTTTCGAGTTTGAACTTACACCGAATCGAGCGGACTGTTTCAGCATGGTGCGACTGGCTCGTGAATTTGCGGCGTTGTTCAACAGTCAATTGAGCCTGCCGACCATTCAAGTGAACGAGTCCGGTACGGCGATTACGGAAGACGCAAAAGTGACGCTTGCCGCCACCGATCTTTGCGAACGCTTTTCGACGCGACTTTTGCGCAATGTGAAAATTGCGCCTTCGCCGGAATGGCTGCAGGATGCGCTGCGCAGTGCGAATATTCGCAGCATCAATAATGTTGTCGATGTGACGAATTTTGTCATGTTGGAGCAGGGGCAGCCGTTGCATGCGTACGACTATGATACGCTTGCGGGACACGAATTAATTTGCCGCCGTGCATTGCAAGGCGAATCGTTAGTGACCTTGGACGATAAAGAACGAACCTTAGCAGAGGATCAGCTGGTCATTGCCGACCGAGACGGTGCAGTCGGACTTGCGGGCATTATGGGCGGACAGCGCACGGAAGTGACCGACCAAACGACGACCGTATTGTTGGAGGCCGCCACATTCAATGGCGCGACCATTCGTCGTACCGCGCGTAAACACGGCCTGCGTTCGGAAGCGTCGGGACGTTTTGAACGCGGTATTGATCCCGACATTACGACACTTGCTTTAGATCGAGCCGCGCAGCTGCTGCAGGAAATGAGCGCCTGCGAAGTGGCTCCGGGGTATCTTGATGTGTATCCCGAACCGCAACCGACGCGTACACTCACCGTTACGGTAGAGGAAATTAACCGGGCGATCGGGATTACGTTGGAGCGTGCTGAAATTATCGATATCTTGAAACGCCTTTATTTTGACATCACCGAACAGGGCGAAGCACTGCTTTTAACCGTTCCGAGCTGGCGCGGTGACGTAGCGGAACTGGCTGATATTGTCGAAGAAGTGGCGCGCCTTTACGGCTATGATAAAATTCCGAACACATTACCGCTCGGGCGCCAAACCAGTGGCCGTCAAAGCGATGAGCACGCAGCGATCGAAACGATTCGTGATATCCTGGTACAAGCCGGTCTTTCTGAGACGGTTACCTTCAGTTTCATGGCACCGCAAGATTTGAAAGCATTGGGGTTGGCAGAATCAGACAGCCGCTATCAGGCGGTTTCCGTATTAAATCCGATTACCGATGATTTCCCGCAAATGCGGACTACACTTGTACCGAGTCTGTTGCAGGCGGTCAAGCGCAATCTTGCCGTGAAAAATGAAAACTTGGCGCTGTTTGAAGCGGCATCCGTGTATTTGCCGAAAGAATTACCGCTTGCCGAATTACCGCAAGAAAAACCGTTTGTCACAGGTGTTCTTTGCGGCAGCACGGGGGCTGCACGTTGGCCGCAGGCACAGCATGCCTACGATTTTTATGATGTCAAAGGTTTGATGGAAACGGTTCTTTCCCGACTGGGCGTCACCGATTACCGTTGGGATGTAGCGGAAGACGCCATTTACCATCCGGGTAAGGCGGCCGCCGCGCTGCATGACGGTAAAGTTTTGCTGTCTTGCGGTGAATTGCATCCCGTTGCCCAAAAAGGGTACGGTTTGAACCCGACAATGTATATATTCACAGTGGATATCGAAGCATTGTTGCCGTATATTGCGACAATACCGGAATACCAAAGCTTGCCGAAGTATCCGACGCTGGATCGGGATCTGGCCATTTTAGTTCCGGAAGGTGTCACGCACTCGACATTGGTTGATGTCATGCAAAGACAGGGCGGCGCGATTCTGGAATCGGTCGAACTGTTTGATCGTTACAGCGGTGATCAGGTGCCGAGCGGATTCGTCAGTATGGCCTATGCGTTGCATTTCCGCGCGCCGGATCGCACCTTGCAGGATCATGAGGTGGATGAACGAATTCAACGGATTGTCCAACGGTTAAAAGCATTTAATTGTAGCTTACGTTAATAAAAAAGCCTGCCGAATTCGGCAGGCTTTTTTATTGTCGGCACAGTTTCCAACAGGTACTTAATCCATATCGGCCATACATAAAGAGTTAAATGGGTATATGGTATAATAAAATATCAATCCAAAAAGGAATGGTGCGAGATGAAAGTAATCGCATTTGTGGGTCCGAGCGGCACAGGGAAAAGCTATCGGGCATCAGTGGTCGCACATGAAAGCGGTATTGAATGCATCATTGATGACGGTATTTTAATTTATCAAAATCGATTGGCTGCCGGATTTTCCGCTAAAAAAGAAGAGAGTCGTTTGAAGGCGGTTCGTCGGGCTATTTTTCAAGATCCCGTGCAGGTCGCTTCGGTGCAAAAAGCGTTGGCAAAGATCAATCCGAAGAAGCTTCTGATTTTAGGAACGTCGGAACGCATGGTGGATAAAATAACACTGGCGCTTGGTCTGCCCAAGCCGAGCCGTTACATTCATATTGAACAGGTGGCGACCCGTGAGGAAATTGCGCGCGCCAACGAATCCCGTTTAAAAGAGGGAAAACATATTATTCCCTTGCCCACAATGGAATTGCGCCCTCATTTTCGCGGGTACTTAATCGATCCGTTGAAGTCTTTTTTTCGGCGTGATAAAAACAAAAAAGCCCAGGGTCCGGATGAAAAATCGGTGGTTCGACCGATTTTCAGTTATTACGGCAAACTCGTATTCAGTGACGCGGTAATCATCGCTTTGTTGAACCGGGCGGTAGAAGTGACGCGCGGTGCCATTTCGGCGCATGATGTTAAAATTACGAAAATGAAGGAAAATACAAACGGTCTAGGATTGGAGTTTTCGCTGGTCATGGCCTTTAATCATGATCCGAAACGATTGATTCAGCGTTTGCAGAAGGCCATTCGTCATGAAATTGAGTATACGACGGGAATGTCAGTGCAGATGTTGAAAATATCGATTCGCGATATGGTTAATGTGCAGCGCCGGTAAACATCCCATGTTTTGAGAAGGAGAACACATTGAAAGGAACGTACCATATTATTACTTACGGTTGTCAAATGAACGAAAGTGATTCAGAACGCTTGTCGGGACAACTGGAAGAATTGCAATACCAACCTACAGACAACATGCAGGAGGCAGACGTCATCGTCATCAACACCTGCTGCGTGCGAGAAAGCGCAGAAAATAAGGTTTACGGGAAAATTGGCGAACTGAAACATCTTAAAGCCAAGAATCCGAATCTTGTCATCGGCATTACCGGCTGTATGGCGCAGAAAAATAAGGAAGCGTTATTTGAGCGTGCTCCGCATATTGATTTTGTTTTCGGTCCGTACAATATTCATCATTTAAAAGAGTTACTGCAAAGCGGTAAAGCGGTCGCCTCGCACACGCTCAAAACGCAAATGCGCGGTGCCGATATTACAGACTTTACGGATCTGCATGCCGTTCGTAAAAGCAATGTTTTTGCCTGGGTGCCGATCATGCAGGGGTGCAACAAGTTTTGCACTTATTGCATCGTGCCGTATGTACGCGGTCGCGAATGGAGTCGTCCGATCGAGTCCGTTGTCAAAGAAGTACGGGAACTTGCCGCTGCAGGCTATAAAGAAATCACGCTCTTGGGACAAAATGTGAATGCCTATGGTCTTGATTTTAAAGACGGTACGGATTTTGCGGATTTGCTTCGCGAAGTGGATAAAATCGATGGCATTGAACGCGTCCGGTATATGACATCGCATCCTCGTGACATGACGCGGGAGATGATCGATACGATTGCGCAGAGTCGGCACGTGGTCACCCAAATGCATTTACCCGTACAATCCGGTTCGGATGCTGTATTGAAAGGGATGAACCGCGGTTATACGGTAGAGCATTATTGTAAATTGGTGGATTATATCCGCAAAGTGATGCCCGATGTGGTACTGACGACCGATCTGATCGTAGGTTTTCCCGGCGAGACGGAAGAAATGCATCGGGAAACGCTGGAGCTGCTGAAAAAGATTCGTTATGACTTGGCGTACACCTTTCTATACTCGCCGCGTTCGGGAACACCCGCCGCCAAAATGGCGGGACAGGTTTCCAAAGATGTCATGAAACGGCGCTTACAGGAACTCATGAGTATCCAAAACGAAATCAGCTTAGAGCGCAACGAAACGATGGTCGGTAAAACATATGAAGTAATCGTGGAAGGGCCGACTAAAAATAATCCGAAGATGTGGTTCGGTCGTACGAGCGGTAACAAAATGATTATTTTTGCACCGCGCGCAACGACTATGATCGGTGAGACAACACAAGTGAAAGTAGACCACGCGCAGACATGGCTTTTGCGTGGCGAATTGGCAGAAAGGAACTGACATGGCGGCCAAACTGACGCCGATGATGGCGCAGTATCAAGCAATCAAAAAAGAGCATCCGGATGAAATTCTGTTTTTCCGCTTGGGCGATTTTTATGAAATGTTCTTTGATGATGCCTTGCTGGCTTCCCGTGAGCTGGAATTAACCTTAACGGGACGGGCGGCAGGGAATAAAGAACGCGCACCGATGTGCGGTGTACCGTTTCATTCGGCGGAGAGCTATATTTATCGTCTGGTGCAGAAAGGTTATCGCGTAGCCATCTGTGATCAGCTGCAGGATCCGAGTGAAACCAAAGGCCTGGTCGAACGCGGCGTCACTAAAGTTATCACGCCGGGGACAGTTCTTTTAGACAGTTCATTGGCGAACGGTACCCGCAATTATTTGGCGTACTTGTATCAAAAAGAAGCGCAAATCGTGTTGGTGCTTGCTGAAGTTTCGACCGGAGAATGTCGTTGGGGATTATTTACGGATAAAGAAAAGCATGAACTGTTCGACGCATTGAGTATTTATGCGCCGGCGGAACTGATTATCGAAGCATCGGACGAATGTAAATTAAGTATCGAAAATTATGCCAAGTCGCGTCTTGGGACGATGCTGATTTTGAGCGCTGAAGAACTGGAAATGCCGCTACCGAAACTGACCGGGGCAACTGATTTCGGCGGTTTGGCGTCTGCGGAATTACCGACGGAGTCAGCGGTTCGCGAAGCATTGGCGCAGTTGTTTTATTATTTGGCAAAAACGTTGCAGCAATCGGCGAAACAGGTTACATTGCTATTGCCGTTGCGTGAAGAAGCGCAAATGACGCTTGATCATCGGACGTTACGTCATTTAGAAATCTTACAGAATATGCAGGACGGAAGTATCCGCGGTACTCTCTATGCGCTTTTAAAGCAGACGCAAACGGCCATGGGGGCGCGCCTTTTACAGCGTTGGTTGGAAGCACCGCTACTCTCGGATAGGGAAATTTTGGCGCGGCAGGAAGCGGTGGCGGATTTTCTTAAAAATGCGCGCCAAGCGGATGCATTAGGAAATGTCTTGGAACGTATTTATGATTTTGAGCGGATCGTCACTAAAGTGGAGATTGGAACGGCGACGCCGAAAGATCTTTTGGCGGTACGGGATTCGTTAGCGGAACTGGTGCCGTTAAAGGAACTTTTGCAAGAATTCAATGCACCTATGCTGCAAACGTTGAACCGCGATGTGGCGACGCACACGGATGTGTATACATTGCTGACGGAGGCTATCGCGCCTGACGCGGGTTTGCAACGTAACGGTGATTATATTAAAGACGGTTTTTCGCCGCGGCTGGACGAATTACGTTCGCTGGTCCATGACAGTCGCAGTTGGATCGCCAATTTGGAAGCGGCGGAAAAAGCTAAATCGGAACTTAAGTTAAAAATCGGTTTCAACAATGTGTTCGGTTACTATTTTGAAGTGCCTCGTTCCCAAGCGGAACGGGTACCGGAGTATTTTGTACGTAAGCAGACGCTGGCGAACGCCGAACGCTATATCACACCGGAACTGAAGGAGTTTGAAGTCAAAGTACTGTCGGCACAAGCGGAAATGGACAAGCTGGAAGCACAGCTATTTTCGCAGGTGCTCGCGGATCTGCGACCGGCGCTTGCGGATCTGCAGAAAACGGCGCGTACTCTTGCCGTCATTGATACGCTGCTGGCACTTGCCGTGGCCGCGCATAAATATCGTTGGGTACAGCCGGCATTAAATCGTCAGAATCGAATTGAAATCCGCGACGGCATGCATCCGATGTTGGCCGCCGCACAAAAGGATACATTCGTTCCGAATGACACCGTTTTACGTCATGAGGACTGTGAAACCATGCTGATTACCGGGCCTAATATGGCCGGTAAATCGACGTATATGCGACAAGTCGCATTGCTGTTGTTGATGGCGCAGATTGGTTCGTTTATCCCGGCGCGCACTGCCGATATTTGTCCGGTCAGCCGCATTTTTACGCGCATCGGCGCGACGGATGATATTGCCAGCGGTCAAAGTACATTTATGGTGGAGATGAATGAAGTCGCCGATATTTTACAGGCGGCGGACGCCAACTCCCTCATTTTGCTCGATGAAGTCGGTCGCGGCACGAGCACCTATGACGGCTTAAGCATCGCGCGCGCGACCGTTGAATTTATTGCGGAGAAAATCGGTGCGTTTACGTTATTCGCAACGCACTATCATGAGTTAACGGAAGTTGCGGATGTTTATCCGCACATTCAAAACTTTACGGTTTCCGTCAAGGAGCGTCGCGGCGACGTGCAGTTTCTACGACGCATTATCCCCGGGAAAGCCGATAAAAGTTACGGTATTCATGTCGCCAAACTGGCGGGCTTACCGACGAGTGTGTTGCAAAGGGCACAGACGCTGCTGGCGGAACTCGAAACCACAACTCCCGCTGCACCTGCAGAAGCGGAGCGTGTTCCGGCGATGGACATTTTTGCCGACGGCATTTGGGATGAATTGGCCGGTTTAGATGTTTTCAGCATGACACCGATGGAAGCAATGGAAACGTTATTCAGATTAAATAAGGAAGCCAAAGCGAGAAAGGGATTGTAATATGGCGCAAATACATATTCTCGATGCCGTTACCGTTAATCAAATTGCCGCCGGGGAAGTCGTTGAGCGACCGGCTTCGGTAGCCAAAGAATTGATTGAAAACGCCTTGGATGCGAATGCTACACATATTGAAATCGAAATTGCGGAGGGCGGAGCGCGCTACCTGCGTGTGACGGATGACGGCAACGGTATGACGGCGGAAGATGCAGCCCTTGCATTTGTACGTCACGCGACGAGTAAAATTCAAAAAGCGGCCGATATCTTCGCGATCAGTTCGATGGGATTTCGCGGTGAAGCCTTGGCAAGCATTGCGTCTGTTGCCAAGGTGACGTTGGTCACGCGTACGCAAGAAGCAGAAACTGGACAGGAAATTCGCATCGAAGGCGGCGAATTAATTTCTTCGCAGACAATCGGAGCGCCGGTAGGCACGACACTTGAAGTGCGAGATTTATTTTACAATACGCCCGCGCGGCAAAAGTTTTTGAAAACGGAACGTACGGAAAGCAGCCGAATTAATACATTGGTCGGTAAATTGGCATTAGCGCATCCGCAAATCGCGCTTCGTTTAATCAATAACGGTCGTACCGTAATTGATACGCCCGGCAACGGAGATATGCTGGATACATTTGCATCTTTATTCGGAACGGATCTTGCGAATGCCATGTTGCCGGTGGAGTATCAAACCGAGACCGACAGCGTGACCGGTTATATCGCTAAACCGGCTGTACTGAAGAGCAGTCGCCAATGGCAAACGTGGATTGTCAATGGTCGGATCGTGGAAAGCCCCGCTTTGAGTCGGGCACTCGACAATGCGTACCATTCATTGTTGCCGAAACGCGGCTACCCGCCGGCCGTGATTCGCGTAATGATTTCTCCCGCGGATGTCGACGTAAATATTCATCCGCAAAAGCGGGAAGTTAAATTCAGCGATGAGCAGGCGGTATTTCGTGCGGTATATCATGCGGTTTTAAATGCGTTGACGAGTGTTGATGATGCGGCCACCGTGGCGACGGAAGTGACACAGGCACCGCTTGGTATGCAACGCCATACCGCTGCATTGCAAGGCGAATCCGCGCAGAAACAAAATGAATTTACGCTAGCGGATAAGAAAACGGATTTTGAGCTCCAGCAAGGGGTGTTGGAGTCGACGGTACGTCCGCCGAATGCCATTACGAAACCGAGCTCATCAAGCGCGCCAGCCGCTTCAACACAGACGGCAACGTCTTACGCACCGCCGCGTTGGAGCGTCGCGGAAGAAAATACGTTCAGCGAATACATGGCGAAGGTACAGCAAGAGGATACTTCCGACGAAGAAGAACGCATTTTATTTACACCGCAGGAAGATGCAGAGGCTACACTTGTCCCATTGGGTCAGATCGCGAACTGTTTTATCGTTTGTCAAAAAGGCGAAGAGCTCTACATCATTGACCAGCATGCGGCGCATGAAAGAGTACGCTACGATCGTTTGGCACAGGCGACCGAAGGGATTCCGGCGCAAACCTTACTGGTGCCGCAACTTTTGCAACTCGATGCCGAAGATGTTCAAGCATTGCTCACCCATGAGGAGCAGTTGCACGCACTGGGATTTCAATTTGAGCAGGCCGGACCGCAATTGCTGCGTTTAGTAGCGGCGCCTGCCGATGCCGTCGGCACCGAACAGGAACGCATGCTGAGCGAAATCAGTTTGGCGCTGCAGGCGGATACGCCGCCGACCGCCGAACAGTTACGCCATCGCGTATTGGCATATGCTTCCTGCCGCGGAGCGATCAAAGCGGGGCATGCATTGAATATTCGTCAGATGCGGGAATTAATTCGCGATTTGCTCGCGACAAAACGTCCGTTTGTTTGCCCGCATGGCCGACCGGTTATGGTTCGATTTACCGCCGCCGATTTGGCAAAACTGTTTCGGCGCTCCTGATGATGATATGGGGGATTACGACCGGATATAAGCCGACTAACGAGCAACGCCTGCAGGCACAGGAGTTGGCGTCCGAGTGGCAACTTCCTTACGTGGAGCGCGGCCATGCATCATTGCGTCGCTTGGCGGAGCGGACACGGATTTCCCATTGGCTCGTGCAATTGCAGCGGGGATTAGTCGCAACGGATGGAAAGACACGGCTGGAGTTTCATTTGCAAATGGCAAAGTTACGTGCGCTGAATTGGGAACGTAAGCGCCAAGATCATTTTGCCGATCTTTTGCATGAAGTTTCTCCGGAACATTTTTTAGACGCCACATTCGGTCGAGGCAGCGACGCGATTATGGCCGCTTATACCGTGCCTGAGAACGTGGAAATCATTGCGCTTGAAAAGTCATTTCCGGTGTATGCAGTGGGCAGAGACGGTTTGCGCTCTATGAAAGTTCCCGAAGCACCGGCATTGACGGCAGCGTTGCGGCGGATTCATTTACTCCATGTTGACGTGAACGACTATCTCAAGAAACAACCGGATAACCACTTTGATGTCATTTATTTTGACTTCATGTTTCATCATACGGTAAGCCAAACCAATAACTTGTCTGATTTGCGCATATTTGCCGCGCAAGCAGGGCTGGATGAAAAGCTCTGGGAAGATGCAAAGCGAGTTGCTAAAAAGCGTATTATTGTTAAAAACAGACCATTCGCGAGCTGGTTTAAGACGCATCCGCCGACGTTTTTACGCGGCGGTACGTATAGTCGAGTGGTTTATGGAGTATGGAACTTATGAAACAACGCCTGGTAGTTATTATGGGGCCGACGGGGGCGGGTAAAACAGAAGTGTCATTGCATCTTGCCGAAATGTTCAATGGGGAAATTATTTCGGCGGATGCGTTTCAAGTGTACCGCGGCCTGGACATCGGTACAGCGAAAGCAAAACCCGCTGAACAGAAACGGGTTGTACATCATCTGCTGGACATTAAAGAGGTCACTGATAACTATACGGTGGCCGAATTTTGTGAGCGTGCCAGGATACTGATTACCGATATTGCCGCGCGGGGGAAAACCCCCTTTTTGGTCGGCGGTACCGGTCTTTATGTACAAGCATTGCTTGAAGGTTATACATTCCCTGACATCGGACCGGTTCGGGAATGGACGCAGCGCTACAATGAAATGTATCGCACGCAGGGGGTGGAACGATTACGCGAGGAAATGCGGCAACGTTCTCCGGAATATTTTGCGACACGGACGGTAGGCGATCCGCAACGATTGATTCGCGCCCTTTCCGTACTTGCGGCGGGAGGCAGTTACGAAGCGACGAAGAAAAGCGATGAGCCATTGTATACCGGACCGGTATTCGCACTGGCGCCGCCGCGGGAAACATTGTATGAGCGTATTAATGCCCGTGTTGAAAAAATGTTTGCCGAAGGTTTGGAAAACGAGGCGCGTTGGCTTTGGCAAAAGCATGAAGGCAGTATAAGCCAAGCGGGGAAAGGGATAGGGTACCGTGAATGGCCGGCATACTTTGCGGGGGCGCAGACACGTGAAGAAACGCTTGCTTTGATACAGCTTCATACGCGCCGTTTTGCCAAACGCCAAATGACATGGTTGCGCCGAATGCCATACATAACGTACATAGATCCGTGCGCATACCCGAACGCGCAAGCGCTCGCTGATGCCATGCAACAAATCATTAAAAACAACTGGGAGACGTGAAATGACAAATAAAATAAATTTACAGGATGCTTTTCTTGAGGCCTTAAAAAAGGCGAAGGCCGCAGTCAATATTTATCTTTTGAATGGGGTTAAACTGCAGGGAATTGTCAAGGATTATGATAATTTCACAGTATTACTTAAAAGTCAGGAAAAAGAGCAGCTGATTTACAAGCATGCCATTTCTACGATTCAAGAAGGGGAAAAAGAGTGAACGATTCACAATCATCTGCCATTACGCTTAAGGAAATCGAAACACAGGCTTTACTCACATGTCGGGAAGCGTTTGCGCGCTATGATGAAGTCGCGGTAAAAAATACCGAGAAAATCTTAACAGCATTTCGTGAATGCCAATTATCCGCATTCCATTTTCAAGGAACGACAGGTTATGGTTATGACGATGTCGGCAGGGAAACCTTGGAAAAGGTATTTGCGCATGTTTTTCGTGCGGAAAAAGCGCTGGTCCGTCCGCACTTTGTTTCAGGAACGCATGCCTTAGCGACAGTCTTGTTGGCATTGCTTAACCATGGCGATGAAATGGTCTGTGCGATGGGAACCCCTTATGACACAATGCAAACGGTTATCGGGCTTACCGGTAATGCGCCGGGGAATCTGCGGGAGCGTGGCGTCGCATATCATGAAGTAGCTACGAAAGGCGGTCGGTGCGATCTTACTGCGTTGGCGAATGCAGTGGGACCCAAAACACGTCTGGTATTGATCCAACGTTCGCGCGGTTATGCGGAACGAAAAGCGCTGACAATTACCGAAATAGCCGAAATCATTCGTGTCATCAAAACGAAAAATCCGCAGACGATTTGTTTCGTCGACAATTGCTACGGAGAGTTTACCGCCACGCAAGAACCGATCGAAGTCGGTGCTGATATCGCAGCCGGTTCGCTGATCAAAAATGCCGGTGGCGGGATCGCTCCGACAGGGAGTTATGTCGTCGGGCGCGCGGATCTGGTCGAAGCAACGGCGCATCAATTGACGGCACCGGGTCTGGGGGATGAGATGGGTTCGTATACACCGGGGTATCGACTCTTTTTTGAAGGCCTTTTTATGGCACCGCATGTAGTCGGACAAGCGTTACGCGCCGCCGAATTTGCTGCCGCCGTGTTTCATCGTTTGGGCTTCAAAAGCGAACCGCAATTAGGCACGGAGCGCAGTGATCTGATTCAAACGATCGAATTGGGCACGGAAAAAGCGTTATGCGGATTTTGCGAAGGATTGCAGGCATGGTCACCTGTCGACGGCTATGTGCGTCCGGTTCCGGGGGAGTTACCGGGGTATGCCGATCCGATTATCATGGCTTGCGGCGCATTCACGCAAGGGTCATCCATTGAACTTTCCGCCGACGGTCCGTTGCGTGCGCCGTATACGGTATATTTGCAAGGCGGTTTGGTATTTGAACACTCACGCTTGGCTATTATGGGTGCAGCCGCTAAAGTGCTTGAGCAATAGAAATCAAAAATCCCATCGTACGATGGGATTTTGCTTTTGCTTGACAATGATATCTTCTCTCGGGTAAAATGAATAAAGTTACGCGGGGCTATAGCTCAGTTGGTTAGAGTGCTACGTTGACATCGTAGAGGTCACTGGTTCGAATCCAGTTAGCCCCACCATTTTAACACCGTCAGGGTGCTTTTTTTTTGCCGTTAAAATTTTTACAATGCGAAGTAGCGCGGAAAGGATCAATATGGCGAAGTGGGCAGTCGCAGTCGCTGCGCTTTTTTGGGCAATCAGCGGCGTAGTGGCGCAACAATTGTTTGCCTCCACGACGATTCAGGCACCGGCCTTAACAACGATTCGAATGGCATTTAGCGGGATTTTATTTTTGCTGATTTTTTTTGTAACGCGCTCCAAGCACGGAAAACTCGCTTCACGCACTCGTAAATTTTATCTGCTGAAAATGCCGTTGTTCGGAGTGCTGGGTATTTTCGGTATGCAGTATACGTACTTTCAAGCGATTCAGCACGGCAGCGCGGTAGTGGCAACCGTATTGCAAAATTCTGCACCGGTGTTGCTGCTTTTCTGGGCGATTTGGCGCACTAAGTCTTGGCCGAATTTAACCGATGTGTTGGCGACCACAGGAGCAGTAATCGGTGTTGTACTGCTGGTGACGGGCGGGGACGTGACCAAACTTCTCGTTTCTCCGATAGCCATTTTCTGGGGGATTTTATCCGCCTTTGCCGCCGCATTTTACATCCTTTTTCCGCTTTCGTTATTGCGGCGTTTTCCCGCGCCATATTTATTGGGGTTGGGAATGTTGTACGGAAGCATATTCAGTTATTGGATTACGCCGGTGACCGATTGGTCTATGTTCTTTCGCCCGCAAGTTTTACCCATGTTTTTATACATCGTGGTGGGCGGAACACTGATTCCGTTTTTTCTGTTTCTCTATGCGTTACGTACATTACCGCCGACTACAGTCAGTGTGCTTACCTGTCTGGAGCCCTTTGGCGCAGTCGTTTTTTCGGTACTCTTTTTGGGCATGTCATTCGGTTGGGGAGAAATCATCGGCATTATTTGCGTCATGAGTGCGGTGCTTTTACTTACTTTCAGTAAAGAGCCGCGAGAACCTACGCAAAGTCAGGACTGAAATTGCCGTCATGAAAGATTTCTACTTCACGACCGTCTTTGGTGCGTCCGACAATGGTAAGGTCAGAACTTCCGATCATAAAATCCACATGAATCATCGAGCGGTTTAAGCCGGCGGCGGTCAATTCGTCGTCGGTTTTTGTTTTGCCGTCGGTGATGCAAGTAGGATACGCGGCGCCGAGCGCCAAATGGCAGGAGGCGTTTTCGTCAATTAACGTTTCATAGAACGAATAGGGAATTTGCGCAATGGGTGAATCTTTTGGTACGAGTGCGACCTCGCCTAAAAAGCGTGCTCCTTCATCCGATGCAAGCAATTGTTCGATGGCCTCCTTACCTTTCGAAGCTTCTACTTGCACTACTTTACCGTCGACGAAATCAAGCTCCAATCCTTCGACCGTTTGGTTGTAAACGACTAACGGGCGAGTGCTGGTGACGTGACCTGTCATGCGCCGAAAATCAGGGGCAGTAAAAATTTCTTCCGTGGGAATGTTAGCAGCGAACGGGACCGCGCGGCCGCTTTTTTCATTACCGCCTTGCCATATGTGCGTGTCCGGCAGGCCGATCACGAAATCCGTGCCGTTTTTGCTCATGTAGTGCAATGTGTCCAGTCGTAACGCATCTAATAATCGACGACGTCTGTGCAATGTATCCAAATGATTTTGCCACGCTGCCAACGCATCTTCGTTTTGAATACGGGAAACATAAAAAATGGAGTCCCATAACTTTTCTAAAGCCGTTACCGGCGTTTCGTCCGGAAATAAAAGGGCTGCCCAGGTGGGGGTTGCAACGGCCGCTACTAGCCACTGCACTTGCGAGTTCATAATGGCTTGTGAGTAAAACTGAAATACTTTGTTTTTGGCCTGCTGAAACGCGTTAATTCGCGTCGTGGGTACCTCTTTGAAAAGTGGCGAATCACAACTTACCAAAGAGATGATAGCTCGATTTTCCGCCAAATATTCTTGTGCTTTGGTGATCTGCGAAGGACGGGTATACAGCAGCGAATCTTCCTGCGCGTATTGCAAACGCTGGGCGAAAACGGTACCGGATTGCCAATCAACCTGCACATCGCCGGCGCCATGGGCGTAAGCGGCATTCACCAAAACGGTGACAAATTCATGTGCTTCCACCGGTGCGTTAATAAGTAACAGTTGCTCGGGTTGCAAGTTCACGCCGTATTGTAAAAGAACATCCGCATACGATTTCGCAAGTTTTTGATCCATAATTCATTGCTCCTTTGTGTCACTGGGTATAAAATATATTCAGAACGTATAAAACAAGAGAAAGAAGGATTATCGGTGCATTTTTCTCGGTCCGTCATTCACGCATTGTTGGCGAGTGCCTTAGCGCTTTCATTTTTAGGAATATTATACTATTTCTTAGCAGACAATTCCCAATCGGAGCCTATGCCGATGGCGGCCGCTTCAGTGGCGGCGCCCATCGAAGAAAATATGTTGGTTTACGTAGCAGGGGCAGTCGAACAGCCGGGCGTGTACCAATTGCCGATCGGAAGTCGAGTCAAAGATGCGGTGCAGGCGGCAGGAAATCTGCTACCGTACGCCGATGCGGAAGCAGTCAATTTGGCGGCGAAATTACGTGACGGTGAGCAAATCAGCGTGCCGTTTAATTTTAATCCTCCGGAAGGGCAACTCGGCATCACGTATGTGAATATTAACACGGCGAATTTGGCAGAGTTGACTGCACTTCCGGGAGTGGGTGAGGCCACGGCGCAAAAAATTTTAGACTATCGTCGGGAGCATGGTCTGTTTCGTCAATTGACGGACTTGGAAGAAGTCAAAGGAATCGGTGAAGGAAAATTCAAAGAGCTGCGTCGTCATATCACCATTTGATCTGGCATTATGGAGCGTTGTTGTTTGCGTCGGCAGTCGCGCTGGGGATCGTTTTAAATACCACGTATCCGTTACTTGTCTACGGGATTTTACTGATTGCAGTCGGTGCTCTTACCGGATTTTTCTTTTTGACGCCGGAAAAAATGGGGCGCAAGTGGCTGCTCTTAATTTTATTCAGCGGTTTGCTTGCAGGCGGAGCGGGTATTTATTGGCAAGAAAAGCAATCAGCGGATCTTGCTTTTTTTGTGTATAACGAAACCGGCACATACCATGTCACTGTGGAAAGGGAAGCACAGGTTTTCACCGACGGAGATAAAGTGACATATCGGTATCCGGTGGCGCTAAGAACATTTTCCTATCTGGACGGTGTGACAAGGAATACTAAAGGGAAAGCATATCTTTATTTAGATGGTACGCAGTATGCGCCGTATCCTGTTGGCACGGTGCTGCAAGTTAAGGCCGAATTAAAACCGTTTCACTATTATCAAAACCCCGGACAAAAAACACTTTATTATCGTCACCGCACAGAACAAATGCTGGGCAATTTATACGTTCCGCTCAAATCGCAAGCGAATGCTGTCGGTATGGCTAAAGGTTATTACTTTTTGTCTATGGCCCAACACCTGCGCGAGACAACGCGGACCTTTTTTGCGCAGGCCTTGCCGAAGTCGGAGGCGGCGTTGGCGTTTGCTTTGCTGTGGGGCGGTTATGACGGCCTTTCTTCCAACCTGATTAATGCGTTTGCCAATTCCGGTATTATTCATATTTTATCTGTTTCCGGTTCTCATATTGCGCTTTTATTCGGCCTCCTTTGGTGGCTCGGCAGGTGTCTTCGCATACCCGACCCACTCACATATGGTGCCGCTTTTTTATTGGTTTTTACCTATGCATTTATTACCGGCTGGCAACCTCCCGTGGTGCGTTCGTTTTGGATGGGCGCGGCGGCGTTTGGGGGAATACTGCTGCGGCGGGACGTGGATGCTAGCCATTGGCTTGGTTTGGTTAGCGCACTGATGCTGCTGTATCAGCCGTTTCTTTTATATGATGTCAGTTTTCAACTGTCATTTGGTGCCACGCTGGGGTTGGTAACCTGCTATGTTCCTTGCTCGCGACTGTGTTGCACGTATTTGCACATGCCGCTGCGCTTGGCGCAAGGGATCGCAGTTACCGTTGCCGCAAATATTTTTTTGTTGCCGTTGTTGTTATATTATTTTCAAGCCCTGCCGCTTTATGCAGTACTGACAAATATCATCGTCGCACCGTTGTTGGAAATCATTATTGCGGCGGAGTTGGCGGCGGTCATCTTGCATTTTGTTTGGACGCTACCGGCGGTGGGAATCTTGCAACTCGTTCACTATGGTCTGGTCATCTCGGTTGCACTGATTCAAATCGTGGCGGATTTACCGCTGGCGCAATTACGATTTCGCGCGTTAAGTATCGGGGAAACGGTTCTCTATTTCGTCGGCTTGGCGGCGATCGTTATGTATTTTAAATCCAAACGCACCTGGGGGAAATATCCTTTATTGGCATTCTTCGTTATTTGTCTCGGGATGGGAATCTATCGGATCACGCAAAGCGGCCAAACGCGCATTTTCGTGCCGGACGTCGGGCAAATGGGAGCCATTTGTATGGAAACCGGGGGACGACGGATTTTATATATCAAGGAAAGTCGTTATGCGCGGCGAGATTATCCCCGGGCGCTGACTCGTGCTTTAAATTTTTACGGTATTTTTACTGTGGATGATTGTATTTATGTGACACCGCGTGAAAATACGGCAGAACCGTTTCCGGCGCATCGTTATCTGCGGGCACAGGAAATTTCCGACGGTAAAAATCAGTACGTCGTGTCAACGGCGGATACTTTTATTCAATATCCCGGCGTGCTTGCCAATCAAAATGGAGTGGGACTGGCTACATCGGATGGCTCGGCGTTAGTACAATTACAAACTGAAAAATCCTTGGTGCTGCCGAGCACGACGAATTTACTTGTGATAGCGAATGCGAAAAGTGCGAGGACGGTACTGGCACAACGGCATCCGCAACTGTCTATTACAGTGCCTGATGGAAACTTTAGAGGTAGTGAAGGCACGGCGGATGGTAGCGAGGAGTTTCACGCGAAAGGTATACCTGTGTATAATAATAAAGAGACAGGAATGATAGTCGCATCATTACATGGTCATACATGGCACGTCGAAACGGAGATAAAAACGCATGCAGAAGGACCAAATTTACCTTTTTCACGGTACTGATATACCGGCTGTTTATGCTCGTAAGCAGCAAGCCGGAAACAGTGCTGCAGAAACCGTGGAACAGGGTAAAGAACACAGTACGACGGCGGAAATCGTGCAGCAAATCAATCAACCGTCGCTCTTTACCGAAGTGCGTCGGTTTGAATTTATTAATCCTTTGTTTTTGACACAAAAGGATGAATCTATTCCGGCGAAGGAATTTCTGCAGGCATTGGAAAATGTACCGGTGGAAACGCGTGTTTTTTTTATTTTGGAAGGTAAACCGGACCGTCGATTAAGTTTGGTAAAAAAATTTTTGCCGCTGGCGCAAGTATCGGTGTCGGAATTTATTCCCGGCTGGAAAGTCGGCGCCGCTTTTAACAGTGTCTTGCGTGTTCAAGGCCGGACGTTAAGTCGTGCTGCGCAACAGTACTTGCAAGCGGTGGCAGAAAGCTGGGATAACACATCGTCCGTTTTTATTACTACAGAAGCACAAAAGTGGCAACTGATGACGGATCAAAAAGAGATTCCGCTCGAAGTGGTGCAGGAGTCGCTACCGTCGTACCTGCAACGGCAAGTGTTTCGATTTTGGGATGATTTGGTGGATCAACGCAAGCGAGCTGTTCTGGAAGCCGTTCCGCATTTATTCAATGATATGGCAGAGACCTTGAAAAATACCGGCTTTCTGGCTTCGCAATTGCGTCTTTGCTTGGGGATTTATGAATTGGAACATGCCGGTGTTGCGACGAGAGATATGGCACGAAAATTGCAAGTTAAAAATCAATGGCGCTGGAAAAACATTTACGCCGCAGCGCAGAAGCTGAACTATGCGCAGTGCGCTGGGTTGTTGCTGACACTGTATCGCGCGCAATGGCGGCAACGTAACGGTTATGAAGTTTCGTGGAGCGAACTGTTCGGTGAATATTTGCGAGGAACTTTATGAAGAAGAATACCATGATTGTCGCCGGTGTCGTGGCAGGAATTATGCTTGTCTTGATATTTTTTCCTTTGTTTGTTAACGGGACAAGCGGTGTCGTCCGCGGAGTCAAGCTGCAGGATCGGGATGTGTCAGGTTGGCAAGCGGAAGGACTGCAACGCTATTTGGCAGAGCAAAACAACAAATATGAAAATGCGGCGCTGAATTTGACCTATCAAACCTACACTTGGTCGATTCCGATGCGCGACCTGAAACTTGCCATAAATGCAGAGAAAACAGCGGCTGCTGTCAGCAGCTACGGTCGTACCGGTTCGTGGTTTCGGCAATGGTGGGAGCAGTGGCAAAGCTACCTGAACCCGGTTCAAATGAATTGCACGGTCGCTTATGATGTGGCACATTTAAATGAAATTCTGCGGGCTAAAGTGGACGAACTGGCAGCGCCGCCACGCAACGCCTCGGTATCTTTTAATGAAGCTGGCGACGTTGTAATTGAAACGGAAAAACCGTGCCTGATATTGGATTATGTGCAAGTCGCCAAAGTGGCTGAGAAAAAAATAAATGCGCAGGATTTTTCTCCTTTAATATTGCAACCGAGCCAAGTGGATTTGCCGACGCTGCGCAAGGAGCAGTTGGCGTCGATCAACGCGATTTTAGGCGAATACACCACTTATTACGGCGGTGATGAAAACCGCAGCGCCAACATTTATAAAGGAAGCGCTGCTGTTTCCGGTGCTTTGTTGGCGCCGGGCGAAACCTTCTCGTTCAATGATACGACCGGCTTACGCACATATGAGGCCGGTTATTTATCGGCGCCTGTTTTTATTAATGGCGAATTGGTTCCCGATGCCGGCGGCGGCATTTGCCAAGTCAGCACGACCATGTTTAATGCGGTTCTTTTGGCGGGGCTTGACGTGGTGCAGCGCACGCCACATTTTGCACCGGTCGGTTACACAGAAATCGGGCGGGACGCGACCGTAGCGGATAATTCTATTGATTTTATATGGGTCAACTCAGCGAAGTCACCGGTGTATGTTATGGCGACGGCCGGCGGCGGTGCGATTAATGTAAAAATTTTGGGAAATAGTGATGATCGTCCTTCGGGAGTCGCGATCACAACCGAACCGGCAAAAGTTTTACCGCATGAGAAAAAAGAAATTGTGGTAAATGATCAGAAAGAGGATGTTATAGAAGAGGAAGGTCATGACGGCTACTCTGTTGTAGTGCATCGTCGTGTCAGCTGGAGTGACGGACGGGCACTTACGGATACATTTTATTCCGTATATGATCCGGTTACGACGATCACAAAGTTGTCGCCGCAGGAGGCGCAAAAACGCGTGGCGTCACTGGCGAAAGCTACGATGGAACATAAACCGGGAAAAGGTCGTGAAGCATCCGAAGCGAAAAATAGAATTCAGACGTAAGGGGGTACCGATAAGCGTTGCGTAAGTATAAATTTGTTCCTCGAAAACCGGTGAAATTTAAAGAGTTAATTGTCGACATTAAAGGGAAAACTTGGGAAATCACCAAAACAGCGGATTTTACGCCGCAAAAAATAAATGAATTTGTACCGCCGGCTGTGACGCTAAAAGTAGACGGTGAAACGGTTACTCGTACAGTGCTTCCCGACCCAACTGATGAAAATAGCGCGGCTCCGTCGGACAAAGGGAAGCAAGCTTCATTTGGGCAGGGGAATGGGGTATCACAAGAAGGGATGACTTCAGAACCGGCCTCGATAGAAGCGGCGACTCCCGAACCGGAAACCAAGGGCACGGATGCGGCACCGTCCGTAAGTACGACGGATGTGTCAAGCAGTTGGCAAAATTTGCTGTATGATGATCGATTTTTGCAGGCGCGTGCTCAAGCGAAAACAGGCGGCGATCCGGAGCTTTTGATCGGCAAACGCAAAATTAAAGCGACACCGCTTGCGATGCGGGAAATTCACGAAGAAATGGCAGCCGTCATCGTTGAAGGGGATGTTGTATCGGCTGAAGTTCGCGAATTGCGGACAGGTCGTAAATTGCTCAAATTAAAAATGGCCGATGACACGAACGGTCTGGCGGCGCAGTATTTCTTTGAAAAAGGAGAGGATACTTCCTGTTTGGAAAAAAATCTTTGTCGTGGCAAACGTGTACGGGCACGCGGCGAAGTGCGCCAGGATAAATATTCGGGCGGTTTGGTTATGCAGCTTTCCAATTTAATGTTGGTGCCGACCGGGACGTACAGTCATGAGGATAATCATCCGACGCCGCGCGTCGAATTGCACCTCCATACCAAAATGAGTACGGACGCGCTGATTGATGTGGACCGTTTGTTGACCACGGTAAAAGAATGGAATCATCCCGCGGTCGCCATTACCGATCATGGTGTTGTCCAATCATTCCCTATAGTGCAGGCATTGGCGGCGGAAAAAGGTGTCAAAGTCATTTACGGGATGGAAGGCTACCTGATTGAAGATATCCCGGCGGATATTACGCGCGATCAGCAAAAATATACTCATATTATTTTATTGGCGAAAAATCGCGTCGGTCTGCAAAACTTGTACCGACTGGTTTCGCTTTCGCATTTGCGGTATTTCAAAAAACGGCCGCTCATTCCGCGGGCAATCTTAGACGAGAATCGCGAAGGATTAATCGTCGGTTCGGCCTGCGTTGCGGGAGAATTGTTCCGCGCCGTTTTGGACGATTTGCCGCGCTCGGAGCAACTGCGAATTGCCAGTTACTACGATTATTTGGAAATTCAGCCGATTGGGGACAATCGCTTTCTCTTACAGGATGATCGCTATCCCAACATAAAAACGGATCGCGATTTGCAGAAGCTGAATGAAGTTATTGTCAGTCTGGGGGAAGAACTGAATTTACCGGTCTGTGCAACTTGCGATTCGCATTATCTGTTTGATGAAGATAAAATCTATCGCGAAATTTTACTCAGCAAATGGGGTAAATCCGGTGAGCCCGAACAATTGCCGGACCTTTATTTGCGTACGACGGAAGAAATGCTGGAAGAATTTTCTTACCTCGGCGAGACCAAGGCATTTGAAGTCGTTGTCAGCAATACCCGTGGAGTAAGCGAACTGGTGGAAGACTTTGCGCCGCTTCCTGCTGACGGAAAATTATATTCACCTCAGATCAGCGGCTCGGACACCGAGCTTGAACGCATGTGCTATGCAAAAGCTAAGCGCCTTTACGGTGACCCTTTGCCGGCGATCGTAGAAGAGCGATTGAAAAGTGAACTCGAAGCGATCATAGGCAACGGTTTCGGTGTGTTGTATTACATCGCGCATAAGTTGGTGGCCCACTCTTTAGGAGATGGTTATCTCGTCGGTTCACGCGGTTCGGTCGGCTCCTCCTTTGTGGCAACCATGGCGGATATTACGGAAGTAAATCCGTTGCCGCCGCATTATTTGTGTCCGCAATGTCAATACAACGAATTCATCACGGACGGTTCCGTCGGCGGCGGGTTCGATCTTGCGGATAAAGCATGTCCAAAATGTGGCGCTGCATTGCACAAAGACGGTCACAACATTCCGTTTGCCGTATTCTTGGGATTCGAAGGGGATAAGGTACCGGATATTGATTTGAACTTTTCCGGTGATTATCAGCCGCAAGCGCACAAATATACGGAAGAATTATTCGGGCGCGACAATGTGTTTCGCGCCGGGACAATCAGCGGTATTCAAGATCGCACCGCCTTTGGCTATGTAAAAAAGTACGCGGAGCAAAGGCAATTGGTGACGAATGATATCTATGCGGAGAGTCTGTTGACTGGCATCACCAAGGTCAAAAATACCACCGGCCAGCATCCGGGAGGCATTATGGTTTGTCCCCGCGATATGGATATTTTGGCATTTACGCCGATTCAACATCCGGCCAATAAAAAAGAGTCGGGCATCATCACGACTCATTTTGACTACCATTCCATCGAAGGCCGTATGGTTAAGCTCGATATTCTGGGGCATGATGATCCGACCGTCATTCGTATTTTAGAAGATTTGACGGGCATCAAACCGTCAGAAATTCCGTTTGATGATCCCGCCACCATCAGTCTCTTTTCTTCGACGGAAGCGCTGGGGCTGACACCGGAGCAATTAAATGGAGATACCGTCGGGACGTTGGGGATTCCGGAATACGGTACGCAATTCGTACGCCAGATGCTGGAAGACACACACCCGCAAAATTTTAGTGAATTGGTACGTATCAGCGGATTTTCTCATGGCACGGATGTGTGGCTTAATAATGCCAAGGATTTGATTACGGCCGGCGAAGTCAAGCTGGAAGACGCGATTTCAACCCGTGATGACGTGATGAACTATTTAATTCAGCACGGTGTGGCACCCAAAATTGCGTTCAACGTCATGGAAAATGTTCGGAAAGGACGCGGTCTCGAAAAGAAAAATAAACAGGGGCAACCTGTCAGCAAAAATGAAGAAGCTCTGCGCAAAGAAAAAATTCCGGAATGGTTCATCAATTCCTGCAAAAAAATCTCGTACCTCTTTCCACGGGCGCATGCGGTGGCATATGTCATGATGGCCTTCCGTATTGCCTGGTTTAAAATCTACCATCCGCTGGCATTCTATGCAGCATACTTTACCGTACGTGCGCGCGGTTCTTTTGACGGCAAGGCGATCTTACCGGGGTTGGCGAGCCAAGAAAAAATGTGGAAATACATTCAGGCCAAAGGCCGCGACGCCAGTGCGGTAGAAAAGGATTCCGCCACGAATATTGAAGTGGCGATGGAAATGGCCCAACGCGGTTTCCGGTTTAAACCCATCGATCTTGCCCGTTCCCACGTGCGCGATTTTGTGGTGGAAGATGGGATGTTGTTACCGCCGCTTTCCTGCGTACCGGGACTTGGCGAAACCGTAGCGGAAGAAATTGTGGCGGCGCGTGAAAACGGACCGTTTACATCAAAAGAAGACCTGCGTAAACGCGGTAAGGTCAGCCATACGATTGTGGAAACACTAACGGAAATGGGCGCCTTGGAGGGAATGCCTGATGAAGAACAATTAAATTTATTTGGTTAATCCTACACTTGCGGGCTTACCGTAAGCTGTGATATACTTGTACAGGTCAAAATACGCACGCCGATGGATTCAGACAGCTGTGTCCGGATGACCCGGGCCCTGTCGGAGAGGAAGCGGCGGAGGTAAAAAACAGGAGGTAGTAAAATGTCAGTAGTATCTATGAAACAATTGTTGGAAGCCGGTGTTCACTTTGGACACCAAACTCGTCGTTGGAACCCGAAAATGGCACGTTTCATTTTCACGGAACGCAACGGTATTTACATTATCGATCTGCAGCAGACCGTTAAAAAAGTAGACGAAGCGTATGATTTCCTTCGTGACTTGGCGGCATCGGGCAAGTCGGTATTGTTCGTCGGGACGAAAAAACAGGCCCAGAACACTATTCAGGAAGAAGCGGAACGTTGCAACCAGTTCTACGTAAAAGAACGTTGGCTGGGCGGCATGTTGACCAACTTCAAAACGATCCAATTGCGTATCAAACGTTTACAGGAACTGAAGGCAATGGAAGAAGACGGCCGTTTCGATCTCTTACCGAAAAAAGAAGTCATCGGTTTGCGCCGTGAAATGAGCAAACTGGAAAAATATCTCAACGGTATTAAAGATATGAAAGGTTTACCGGGGGCTCTCGTGATCATTGATCCGAAGAAAGAGCAGATCGCGGTAGCGGAAGCACGGAAACTCAATATTCCGATTATTGCTACGGTTGATACCAACTGTGACCCGGATGAAATCGATTTTCCGATTCCGGCGAACGATGATGCGATCCGTGCCGTAAAATTGTTGGTCGGTAAAATGGCGGACGCTGTTTTGGAAGGCCGCCAGGGCGAGCAGGACGAAGTAGCGGAAGCGGAGCCGAAAGCGGAAGACAGCGCGGAAGAAGCTACCGAAGAAACCACAGAAGAAACAGCGGAATAAAGTACAACAAATATATAAGGAGGGACTGCCTGAATGATTACAGCAAGCTTGGTGAAAGAATTACGCGAGAAAACAGGCGCGGGCATGATGGATTGCAAACGTGCTTTGGTGGAAACGGACGGCGATCTCGAAAAAGCGGTAGACTATCTTCGTGAGAAAGGCCTTTCCAAAGCCGCAAAAAAAGCGGACCGCGTAACGGCGGAAGGTTTGGTCGCATCTTACATTCACGGAAACGGCCGTATCGGCGTTTTGGTAGAAGTCAACTGCGAAACAGATTTCGTAGCCCGTTCGGAAGATTTCCAGCAACTCGTTAAAGATGTCGCGATGCAAATTGCGGCGACGAATCCGCGTTATCTCACACGGGAAGATGTTCCCCAGGAAGCGATCGATCATGAACGCGAAGTACTTCGTCAGCAAGCTCTGAACGAAGGTAAACCGGAAGCGATCGTCGATAAAATGACCGAAGGTCGACTGGAAAAGTTCTATCGCGAAAACGTTTTATTGGAACAGGAATTCGTTAAAGATACGGACAAATCGGTACAGCAAATGATCACCGAAATGATCGCGAAGATCGGTGAAAATATCAGTGTTCGTCGATTCACACGTTATCAACTCGGCGAAGGAATTGAAAAACGGCAAGACGACTTCGCATCCGAAGTAATGGCCACGATGAATCAATAAGAGAACACACATGTGTTCTCTTATTTTCTAGGTGCAGATGCGGAGGTTTATTATGGAAGCAAGGAAGTATCGTCGAATTGTATTAAAGGTCAGCGGAGAAGCTCTCGCCGGCGAAGCGGGGCATGGTATTGATCCGATTGTCACCGAATCGATTTCTAAAGAAATTGCGGCGGTAGCGGACAACGGGGTAGAGGTTGCAGTGGTCTGCGGCGGCGGTAACATTTGGCGAGGTATTTCCGGCAGCGCCCAGGGTATGGATCGCGCATCAGCAGACTATATGGGGATGCTTGCGACCGTGATCAACGGCCTGGCATTGCAGGAAGCGTTGGAACAAATCGGTGCATCCACCCGTGTGCAGACAGCGATAGAAATGCGTCAGGTAGCGGAGCCGTACATTCGTCGACGGGCGATTCGCCACTTGGAAAAAGGCAGAATTGTCATTTTTGCCGGCGGCACGGGCAATCCCTTTTTCTCTACCGATACAACCGCCGCTTTACGTGCGGCGGAAATTGAAGCGGACGCTATTATGATGGCAAAACGTGGTACGGATGGCGTATATGATGCGGATCCGCAAACCAACCCCGACGCAAAAATGTTTGACTCGCTGACATATTTTGAAGTCATGCGTCGACAATTGGGTGTGATGGACAACACGGCGATTACTCTGTGCATGAATAATCATATTCCGATTATTGTATTTAATATTGACACCCCGGGCAACATTTTAAAAGCAAGCATGGGGGAACGGATTGGTACGTATATTGGAGGCGACGAAAATGTTTGATGAAATCATGCTGGACTTGGAAACGCGTATGGATAAAGCGATTGAAAACTTGCAGTTTGAATTTGGCACCATTCGTACCGGTCGCGCCAACACAAGTCTTTTGGAAAACATCATGGTGGACTACTATGGTGTTCCGACTCCGGTTACTCAAGTTTCGTCAGTTTCCATTCCGGAACCGCGCATGCTGTTGATTCAGCCGTGGGATAAAAGCATGCTCGGAGCTATTGAAAAAGCGATCCAAATGTCAGACTTGGGCTTGGTGCCGAATAATGACGGCTCGCAAATTCGCCTGAACATTCCGCAATTGACCGAAGAACGTCGTAAAGAGTTAGTTAAATTGGTGCATAAGCGCACGGAAGAAGCACGGGTTGCAGTTCGCAACGTGCGTCGTGACGGTAACGAGCAATTGAAACGCGAAGAAAAGAAAGACGGCGTATCGGAAGACCAGGTAAAAGTGGCCACTGACGATGTGCAGAAATTGACCGATAAAAAGATGAAAGAAATCGATCGACTGGTAGAAGCGAAGGAAAAGGAAGTGCTCGAAGTTTGAGTACTGCTATTTCTACGCAGTGGCTGGGCAGACCTCTTGGTGAAGTGGCAGATGCGCTGCACGAAAGAGGTCTGCTTTATTCATTTTCAGAAACGGAAAAAGACAGCCGCCATTATATCGTTGCTCCGCAACATCAATACGTCGTACGAGTATGCATAGATAATCAGTCGATCGTCACTTGTGCCAAACAAGTTTATAGTGATGAGGTAAATGCATACATTAGCAAGCAATATGGGGAACAATATGTCGTCAAAGCCTAATTCATTGCCGGCTCACGTAGCCATTATTTTGGATGGCAACGGACGCTGGGCGAAAATGCGTGGACAACTTCGGCGAATGGGGCACAAAGCAGGCGCTCAAAATGTTAAAACGATTGTCCGTGCAGCTTCGGATCAGGGTATAAAAACACTTACTTTATATGCTTTTTCTACGGAGAATTGGCGGCGTTCTACTACGGAAGTCGCTTTGCTGATGCGCCTGTTCAGCTGGTATTTAGAACATTATATTGATGAGTTAAACGAGCACAATGTACAAGCGCATGTCATCGGCGACAGAGAACGATTAAGCGCCGACTTAATTGCGAAAATAGAACGTTTTGAAACGGCAACGGAAAAAAATACCGGCTTAGTTTTAAATATTGCACTCAATTACGGGGGCCGTGAAGAAATTTTGCAGGCGGCACGCCGATATGCGGATGACTTTGCGCAAAAGAAAACATCGACATTGACGGAGGAACAATTTCAGCGCTACTTGTATCCGTCTGCCGTGACGGATGTGGATTTATTAATTCGCACCGGCGGCGATCAGCGCATCAGTAATTTTCTTTTATGGCAGATTTCGTATGCGGAACTTTATTTTACCGATACTCTATGGCCGGATTTTTCGCCGCAGGATTTAGCGCTGGCGATCGCCTCCTTTGCAGGTCGTGAACGACGGTTTGGAGGCTTGCAGGGAGAGGAGTAAATATGTTACGAACACGCGTTATTACAGCACTTATCGGTGTCGCCGCTTTTCTCCTGCTTATCTATTTGGGCGGGATTTGGTTGGCTCTGCCGGTATGGGGCTTAGCTTTTTTAGCATTATTGGAATATAAACATATTTTGCAACAGCGGCAAATTTATGCATCGGCTATCGTGATGACTATTGTCATGACGTTGATGGTTATCGGTGCGGAGACTGTCGGCGGTATCTTTTTATTGATTCTTTTGCCGGCGATTTTGCCATGTCTGTTCCTCGTAGCATTTTGTTTACGACGTGCGCCGGACTTTTTATCACTGTTTTTCACTATCGGCGGCGTGTTGTACATCGGTGTCGGTTTTAGCACCTTGCTTTTGTTGCGTAGCGCGTCGTTTTTGCATGGAGCGGCATTCGGCTCCGGCACTTTTTGGGTCTGGTTTGCGCTTTTGGGAACGTGGATGAGCGACACGGGTGCTTATTTTGCCGGCAAACGATTTGGAACCAAAGCGGTGGTTCCGAAAATCAGCCCGCATAAAACGCTTGAAGGTTTTATCGGCGGTGCCCTTTTTACAATAGTGGGATTGCTCATATATGCGTACGCCGGTCAAGTACCGCTTTCTCTTGCACTCGGTTTAGCTATGGCGGTAGCGATGGTCGCGCCGGCAGGAGATCTTTTTGAATCACTTTTGAAGCGCTACGTAAATGTTAAGGATTCGGGACATATATTGCCGGGGCACGGCGGTATTTTGGACCGTTTTGACAGCCTTTTATTCGTTACACCGGTGTTGTACTCGCTGCTTTTATTTTTGATAGGTGACTTATGAAAAAAATTGCGGTATTGGGAAGTACCGGATCGATAGGTACGCAAGCTTTAGAAGTTATTCGTGAGCATTCGGATAAATTACAGGCCACCGTATTGGTGGCTCATCGTAACACTGATTTATTGCGGCAGCAGATCGAGGAGTTTCATCCTGAACTGGTTGCGGTAACGGATAGGGAAGCCGGGAAGCAGCTGCGAGCTACTTATACCGGACCGACAAAAATTATCATCGGACCGGAAACGTTAACTGAAGCGGCTGCGGCAGCTAATGCCGAAATCGTTTTGGTAGCTATTTCGGGCGCTATCGGAATCGCGCCTACGTTAGCTGCGATTGAGGCACACAAAGTTATTGCTCTTGCGAATAAGGAAACGATGGTAGCGGCCGGTGATCTGGTTAACCGCAAAGCAGTGGAGGCAGATGTTACCATTTATCCTGTGGACAGTGAACATAGTGCCATTTTCCAATGTTTGCAGGCAGTTCCCAAAGACGCGTTGGCAAATGTAATATTGACGGCTTCGGGAGGACCTTTTCGTGGCTACAGTGCGGCGCAACTTGCCAATGTAACCGTTGCTGATTGTTTAAAGCATCCGACATGGCAGATGGGACAAAAAATAACGATTGATTCAGCGTCCTTATTTAATAAAGGGTTGGAAGTCATCGAAGCCCATCATTTATTTGCCGTCGACTATGATAAAATAGAAGTTGTTGTACATCCGCAGAGTATTGTTCACTCGATGATTCGTTTGCGGGATGGTGGGGTGCTTGCTCAGCTGGGTGTTCCGGATATGAAATTACCGATTCAGCTGGCATTTTCGTATCCCGAGCGATGGACGATTAATAATGCTCCGCTGCATTGGGATACGCAACGCACACTGGAATTTGAGCCGCCGGTCACAGACGTTTTTCGTTCCTTGCCGCTGGCGTATCAGGCAGGGCGCATGGGACAATCGGCGACATTAGTTTATAACGCGGCCAATGAAGAAGCGGTAAAGGCGTTTATTGCAGATAAAATTTCCTTTACGGATCTTTTTACCGTGACGGAAGAAATGGTCGTAACTCATACGCCGACACCATTGCGTGATTGGCAAGACATTGTGATGGCTGATCGGGCCATTCGCAATCGAGCGACGGAATTTATTGCGACATTATCGAAATAACGGAGGAATACTTTGCTGACTATTATCGCGACCATCTTTGTATTTGGCGTGATTGTTCTTGTGCATGAGTGGGGACACTTTATTACAGCTAAATTGACCGGTATGCGAGTGGATGAGTTTGCGGTCGGTTTCGGCAGTAAGTTGTGGTCAAAGCGCGTGGGAGAAACAACATACTCTTTGCGATCCGTTCCTCTCGGGGGATTTAATCGCATTGCAGGCATGACGGAAGAGCAGGTTGAGGAGGATCAGGTCGATCCGCGTCGCGCCTTTGTGTATAAACCGGCTTGGAAACGTTTCATCGTGATCGTGGCCGGTGCGGCTATGAATTTTATTCTGGCCATTATTTTGATCAGCGGTCTGTTTAGCGCATACGGTGTTTCTACACCGAGTGATGAACCGATCGTCGGTGAAGTTCTTACACAGGCGCCTGCATCAAGTCATCAATTGGTGCCCGGCGATCGCATTGTAGCGATTCAGGGGGAGCCAATCCGGCAATGGAATGAAATTTCTCCCCATATGCAAAAATGGGGTGGGCAAGTGGTTACGTTACGAGTTGAACGTAACCACGAACCGCTGACGTTACAAGTGATTCCCGGAAGCGATAACGGACGTGTAGTACTTGGTATCCTTCCGGTCATTGAAACTCGGCCGGTCGGCTTACTCGAATCCGTTCAGTACGGTGCAGAACGTTCATGGAACTTAACCGCGCAGATGTGGAAAGGCATCGGTCAGCTGATTACCGGGAAAGTTTCCGGCAGCGAATTGGCAGGACCTGTCGGTATAGCGCAAATGGCAGGCAACATTGCGCGTACCGGTTTTGCCAATTTATTGATGTTTACCGCCGTCTTGAGTCTTAACTTGGGACTACTTAATTTATTGCCCGTACCCCTGTTGGACGGAGGTCATTTATTGCTGATTGTGGTAGAGGGAATTATCGGTAAAAAATTACCTCCTAAATACCTGTACTATATTCAGATGACGGGAATGCTTCTTCTAGGTGCACTTTTTATTTATGCGACGAGTAACGATATCTTACGATTTTTGAAATGACATGAAGTGATAGAATGACACGAAGAAAAACAAGACAAATTCATATAGGACAAGTAGCGATCGGTGGGGATGCACCGGTATCTATTCAATCGATGTCGACATTCACCCCGACGGACATCACAGCGGCGGTAAAGCAAATCAATGAACTTGCGGATGCCGGTTGTGACATTGTGCGTTTGGCGGTGCCGAATCGGGCGAGCGCGCTCGCGTTGAAGCAGGTTAAAGCGCAAACCGACGTACCTTTGGTAGCCGATATTCACTTTGATTACCGCTTGGCTCTGGATGCCATTGACAGCGGTGTTGACGGTTTGCGGATCAACCCCGGCAATATCGGCAGCATGGAAAATGTGCTGAAAGTGGTCGAGAAAGCCAAACCGAAACGGATTCCCATTCGTATCGGTATTAACGCGGGATCATTACCGGAGCATATTCTGGAATCCTACGGCGGCCATCCGACCGCACAGGGAATGGTAGCTTCTGCATTGGAACATATTCGGATATTGGAGCAGGCGGATTATCATGAAATGAAAATTTCGCTGAAATCCACGGATGTTCCCATGATGGTGGAAGCGTATCGAACGCTTGCTGATCAGTGCGATTATCCGCTCCATTTGGGCGTGACGGAAGCGGGGACGGTGATGCGAGGCAGTATTAAGTCGGCGATGGGGATCGGTGCTCTTTTACTTGACGGTATCGGCGACACGATTCGTGTGTCATTGACAGCCAATCCCGTAGAAGAAGTAAAGGTTGCGAAAATGATTTTACAGGCAGCCGGTTATTCTACGTATGGGGCGGTCATGATTTCATGCCCGACCTGCGGGCGTTGTCAAGTCGACTTAATTCCGATGGCAGCGGAAGTCGAAAAACGCCTGGAAGGTATTAAAACGCCGTTGCGTGTAGCCGTCATGGGGTGCGTCGTCAACGGTCCTGGGGAGGCTCGCGAAGCGGACTTCGGAATTGCCGGTGGCAACGGTCAAGGCGTTTTGTTCCGCAAAGGCAAAGTGTTGCGTACTGTTTCTGAGGATGATTTAGTCGACGAACTGATGAAAGAAATTAATCAATATCTAGCGGAGGAGAAAAAGGTATGAGAGCATCTCAATTATATAGTCCCACGTTACGTGAAATGCCGGCAGATGCGGAGGTAATGAGTCACAAACTGATGTTGCGTGCGGGGTTTATCCGTAAACTCAGCGCAGGTTTATATACATTTTTGCCGCTGGCTTGGCGCACGTTGCGTAAAATTGAAACGATCGTGCGAGAGGAAATGGACGCTATCGATTCGCAGGAAATTATGATGCCGATTATTCAGCCGGCAGAAATTTGGCAGCAATCGGGACGCTGGGGGGCCTACGGTGAAGAGATGTTCCGTCTCCAAGATCGGCATCAGCGGGAATTTTGCCTTGGACCGACGCATGAAGAGATGATAACCACGCTGGTCAAAATGGATGTTTCTTCGTACAAACAATTACCGCTTACTTTGTATCAAATTCAAAATAAATATCGCGATGAAGTTCGGCCTCGTTTCGGATTAATGCGAAGCCGCGAATTTATTATGAAAGACGGCTATTCGTTTGATGCTGACCCGGCAAGCATGAAAGTCAGCTATCAAAAGATGTATGATGCGTATAGTCGCATTTTTACGCGTTGCGGATTGGATTTCCGACCGGTAGAGGCGGACTCAGGGGCCATCGGCGGCAGCGGCTCACATGAATTTATGGCTTTTGCCAAGTCCGGCGAAGCGGCTATTGTACGTTGTCATGATTGTGATTATGCGGCAAATATCGAAGTCGCATGTCCGCAAACACCGGATATTGAAAGCGAAGCAGCCGGCGTAGAGCTCGAAAAAGTGGCGACACCCAATCAGAAAACAATCGAGGCATTGTGTCAATTTTTACAAATTGATGCTGCACAAACGATTAAAGTCGTTATGTACCAGGCAGAAAAGAAATTGGTCATGGCCGTTGTTCCGGGCACGGCAGAAGTCAATGATGTGCGCGTGGCGGGATTAGTCGGTGCTGTGGAATTGCCACTTGCTGGTGATGAAGAACTACAGGCCCATGGCCTTATCCCGGGGTACCTGAGCCCGATCGGCTTGACGCCGTCGGATGGTTTGGAAATTATTGTAGATCCGAAAGTTATGCAAATGACGGATGCTGTCAGCGGCGCCAACGAAGCGGACACGCATTTCCGACATGTCATTCCGCAAAGGGATTTCCCCGATGTGCGCGTGGAAACGATTCGTCTGATTACAGATGAAGATGTGTGCCCGAAATGCGGCGGTCATATTACTATTGACCGTGGTATTGAGGTCGGTCAGGTATTTCAATTGGGCACAAAGTACAGCGAGTCGCTGGGAGCCATGTTCCTGGATCAAAACGGCAAGTCGCACCCCTTTTATATGGGTTGTTACGGTATCGGCGTATCGCGGACGATGGCGGCGACAATTGAGCAAAGTTATGACGACGATGGGATTATTTGGCCGGTTGCGATTGCGCCGTATCAGGTGGTCGTCGTAGCAGCTAACAGCAAAAATGAAGAACAGCAACAGGCGGCGGAACAATTATATAATGAGTTGACTCGGGCGGGCATCGAAACGGTCTTTGATGATCGTAAAGAACGAGCCGGTATCAAATTCAAAGATGCCGACTTGATCGGTTATCCTGTTCGTGTGACCGTCGGTAAAACATTCATTGAAGACGGCGAAGTAGAAATCAAGGTTCGTCGGAGTGGTGAAGTCACGAAAGTGAAGTCTGACAAAGCTTTGTCAACAGTGCAAGACTTGTTAGCATCACTGGCATAAAGGCACAAATAAAAAAGAGTCGATGCATCGACTCTTTTTTATTTGTAGCACTGACGGCTGCGTCAAAGGCCTATGTTATAATAAAGACTTGAAGAGGTGAAACAATGGAATTGTTAGCGCCAGCAGGGTCGCTGGCACATTTAAAAACGGCGGTTGCTGCCGGCGCTGATGCAGTATATCTCGGCGGGAAAGCATTCAGCGCACGCCAAAGTGCAGCAAATTTCGATCACGAGGAACTGCGGGAAGCGGTTACGTTGTGCCACTTACATGATGTGGCCGTTTATGTGACCGTTAATATATTGGTGGCGGATGCGGAAACGGAGCCTTTTAAACATTTTATCCGTGAGCTTGCGGAGCTTTCTGTGGACGCCGTTATCGTACAGGATATCGGTGTTGCCCAAATCATTCGTCGCGAAGCGCCGCTGCTTGCTATTCACGGCAGTACGCAAATGTCGGTAAGCGATCTTGCAGGGGTGGAATTTTTAGCGAAGGAAGGGTTTACGCGAGTCGTTTTAGCGCGTGAGCTTTCCCTGACGGAAATTCAAGAGATTACAGAGCAGGCATCGATTGAGATTGAAATATTTATTCATGGTGCGCTATGTGTATCGTATTCCGGTCAATGCCTGATGAGCAGCTTTATCGGTGGCCGCAGCGGTAATCGCGGCGCATGTGCGCAGCCTTGCCGGATGCCGTATGACTTGGTGGATGCGTCCGGCGGACGTAAGAATCCTGCGGCGGAACAATATGTATTAAGTCCCAAGGATATGATTTCAACGGATGTTATTGCGGAACTTGCGCAAACTAAAGTCGCCTCGCTTAAAATCGAAGGACGAATGAAGCAAATTCCCTACGTATATACTACGGTGAAAACATATTGGCAACTGATCGACGGTGAAATCAATGCGCAGGCCGCGCAAACTATGTTGGCTAAAAGTTTTAATCGCGGTTTTACAAAAGCGTATTGGTACGACTCCGTCGGTCGTGATTATTTAACACGTTTTGCACCGAACTATCATGGCGAACCGATCGGTATTCTTACAAAAATTGATAAAAACAAGGAATTGGCAGTGTTTGCGATGTCGCATATTCCGGCGAACGCAAACGGTGTCTATAAATATATCGCCAAAGACGGTGGTTTATGTTATGTCGCCGGTAAAGATGTAACGTATCAATCTGGGAAAAAAGAGTTGTACTTCCACTATGCCGAATTTCCAAAGGAAGACACAAAACTTTATTGGCAATCTTCGGAGCAGCCGGCAAATGTTACAGCGGATATCATCGCCATTCCTACCTACTGGGATGTGCATGCCGTTGTCGGTGAACCGCTGCGGGTGAAGGTTCGTACAGAAGAAGGTATTGCAGTTGAAATTGTAAGTGATTTCAACGTACCGATGGCTCGCACACAGCCGACAGATCTGAATCTTGTAAAAACGCAACTTTCACGTTTGGGCAACACCGCTTTTGTACTGGAGGGTGTGACTTTAACGGAAGGCCATTTTATGCTGCCTAAAAGTGTTTTGAATCATGTGCGTACGCAAGCACAGACAGCATTAACAGAAGCTATTTTGCAAACCTATAAAGAACGTCATTTTCAGGCGGTACCGACGGTTTACGACAGAGTAAAACCGCATGTGCTACCATCGCTCAAAAGTGCAGTAGTACGAGCTCGAACGCTTGCACAGGTAGAAACGGCATTGGCAGAAAAAGCCAACGAAATTATTTTTGGTGGCGATATATTTACCGGTGAAACGTATACGGCACAAGATTATGCTCAAGTGGTAATGCGTTCGCGGCAGCATCATGCTCGCGTAGGCCTGGCTATGCCGCGTCTGACGCGACAAAAAGAAGCTGCTGAAGTTGACCGTATGCTTCAAGATATGGTTGCCGCACAACCGGATTTTATTTTGATTCATGCGTACAGTGATGCGCAACGATTGGCAGAGTTCGCGCCGCAGATGCCTTTTTATGTAGCGCCGACGCTAAATGTGTTTAATCAGGAATCGTTGCGCTTTTGGCAACAACATGGTGCGAGCGCCATCTTTCTTTCACAGGAGCTTACACTGGCACAAATTCGTGGAATTTTACGCCAATACGACGGCTCATTGGGAGTATACGCTTGCGGTCGCACAGAATTAATGGTGACCGAAAATAATTTATATAGCGCCTATGGAGACGAAAAATGTACAGATCATGGAGTGCGGAATTGGTCACTGCGGGATCGATTGGGAAAGGAATTCCCTTTGCAGACGGATCAGTTCGGGCGTATGCATATTTTCAATTCAGTGCCTACAGATATGGCGCCGGCGCTCGCCCGTCTCTCGCAATACGGTGTTCACAAAGTGGTCATAGATGCGGCATTGCTTTCACAAAATGAGTTGGCGCAAGCAGTCAAAATTTACACGGCTCTATGGTTACAAGACGCCGAGTTTACGAATGAAGTGTTCCCGCAGGCAACGCGCGGACATTTGCAACGAGGGATTATGTAATGGAACGTAAGACGTTAGAGGCCTTAGATTACGGAAAAATTCAAGAACGGTTACGAGAGCGTTGTGCATCGAACGGTGCCAAGGAATGGGCACTGCAATGGTATCCCAGCAGTGATCCGAGAGAGGTTGAACGACGCTTAGCCGAAACAGCGGAGGCATTACTGCTGATTCAAAATGCACAGGCACCGCATTTCGGAGGCTTGCGGATGATTCGGCAGTCGCTGGAACGAGCGCAGAAAAAAGGAATCTTAACGGTGGAAGAAGTGCTGGCGATTCGCTCGTCACTGGAAGCCTATCAAGAAATTCGCGACCGCTTTATGGCGGCGCAGGAAACGCCTCGTTTGACAGCGGTTGCGGCAGAAATTGAGCCGCAACCGCAACTTTTAGCACGGCTTGAGACGATGTTTGATGAACGTGGCCGTATGCGCGACACTGCAAGTCCTAAACTGAATCAATTGCGTCGCACTCAGGAACGGTTGCAGGAACGCGTGAAGCATTCACTGGAAGCAATGATCCAGGATCGTACCACCGCTAAATATTTGCAGGAAGCGTTGGTTACACAACGTAATGAGCGCTATGTCGTGCCGGTTAAAGCGGAATATAAATATGCGGTGCCGGGGATTGTGCATGATCGTTCCGCAACCGGGCAAACGCTTTACATTGAGCCGCTCGTTTCCGTAGAATTAAATAATGATTTGCAAGAAGCAGCTTTGGCGGAGCATACGGAGATTGTGCGGCTAATGACGGTGCTTTCCGAACAGGTGGCCCAGGTCGCGCAACCGTTGATGCATACAGAAAAATGTACCACAGAGCTGGATTTCATTTTGGCACGAGGCTACCTTGCGGCGGAGGATCACGGACGGTCAGCCCAACCTGCCGCCGATGCTGAAATTATTTTAGAGTCCGTTCGTCATCCGCTTTTATCCCAAGAAAGTGCAGTACCCATCACTGTTGAAATCGGTAACGGGTATTCGATTTTGGTGGTAACCGGATCGAATACCGGCGGCAAGACGGTTGCTCTAAAGACGGTGGGTCTGGTAGCGGCGATGAATCAAGCGGGACTTTTTATCCCTGTTGCGGGACGTGCAGTTTTACCTATATTCCAAAATATTTGGGTGGCGATCGGCGACGAACAAAATATGGCGGAAAATCTGTCCACGTTTTCCGGGCACATGAGTCGCCTGATTCAAATCATGAAAGATGCAGGCAGCAACGATCTGGTATTGCTCGATGAGCTGGGATCAGGAACGGATCCTGTGGAAGGGGCGGCGCTTGCAATTGCGATTTTGGAGTACTTCCATCGCTTGGGGTCACTCGCCATGGTAACCACGCATTACAGTGAGTTAAAGCAGTATGTTTATACGCATCCCGGCATGGAAAATGCGCATGTTGAATTTGATGATGAGACACTTACACCCACATACCGTTTGCAGATCGGTATTGCAGGGAACAGTCAGGCGCTCAATATTACAAAACGTCTTGGCATGATTCCTGAAGTATTGGCTCGCGCGCAGGAATTGAAACAAGCTTCCGCGTATTATGAAATGGAAAAGGTACTCGAAGAACTGAATCATAAACGCCGCGAACTTTCCCGTATGGAGGAAGACCTGCAAATGCGGCTTTCCAAAGCGGAAAAATCGCATGCCAAATGGAATGAAAGCAACCAGGAATTGCAACGTAAAAAGCAAGCCATTCTGCAGAAAGCACGTGATGATGCGCGGCAATTAAAGCGTGAGCTTAAAGTAAATGCCGAACAAATCATTAAAGATTTGAAACGCAGCGCTAAAGAGGCAAAAGATAAACAGCAGGCGGTCGTTGATGAGAAGCGGCAAGCGATTGACCGTTTGTCGATACCGAGCGCGAATGAACGAACAAAAATCCCGCTTCGCAAGATCGAAATCGGGCAAGCGGTGTATGTAGATACGTTGGAAAAGGTAGGCACTGTTATTGATATCCAGGGGAAACAGTTTAAAGTTGATTTAGCCGGTCTGCCGATTACGGTGGCGGCCAGAAATTTATTTTACCCGTTACCGCAAGAAGCAAAGCCAAAGGAAGCAAACACAAAAGAACGGATTCGCAGCAAGGCAGTAGCTCCGAAAATGCGTGTGGCCGCGCAAAGCATTAATCTGATCGGAGAGACGGTGGCGGATGCCGAACCGCAAGTAGCTGCTTTTTTGGATGCGGCGATGCTGGCAGGTTTGACCTCGGTGGAAATTATTCATGGGAAAGGTACCGGCGCATTACGCAAAGGGATTCACGCACAATTACGCAAAATTCCTTATGTAAAATCCTTTTCATTCGCACCGGCAGTGGCCGGTGGCAGCGGCGTGACAGTGGTGACACTCGGATGAATAGCGTAGAGGAAAGTTCACGCAGTCGAGCGGTCAAATGGTTGTTGCGCTTAAGCGGAGTGAAGGCACTGACGGAATGGACCGACGGGGATATCCTGAGTTGGATTATCAAGCGACAGTTAGTGTGGGATGCCACCGTACCGCATTGGCTAACACAACGTCACGAAGTAAGCGATATGACAGAGGACGGCATTCGTACTGTCCGTATTGCGGCATCAAAAGAAAGCAACAAACAGTATTTGTACTATGTACATGGCGGCGGCTTTTTAATGGAGATGTATTTCCTGTACTGGCTTTTCGCCGATCGAATCACGTCGTCATTGGGGGCGGAACTCGCCCTGCCGATTTATCCGCTGTTGCCGGAAGCAAATATGGAAGCAGGTTTTCAGGCGGTTCTCGCTTCCTATCAACGCTGGTATAAAACAATTCCCAAGGAGGCCAAGATCCATATCATAGCGGATTCGTCGGGCTGCTCGTTAGCGTTACGATTAGCGCAGGAAACTGTCGCAAGCGGCGTACCGGCTCCGAAAAATTTAATTTTGATCTCGCCTTGGGTGGATATGAACGTATCGGATAAACGCCTCGATATCTATGAACAGGATGATCCTTTTATATCCGTGGAAGCATTACGTGAATGTGCTGCGATGGCGGTGCCCAATCAAGATTACGATGACCCGCGGTATAGTCCTTTATACGGAAATTTGTCAGGTATCGGGCGATTGAGTGTTTTCACAGGAACGGCGGATACACTGTATCCGAATGCATTGGCATTACGAAATCAAGCTACATTAGCGCATGTACCGATCAATTATTACGAACATACCGGGATGTTCCATATTTATCCGCACTTTCTCGTGGAAGAAGGGCGACAGGCATTTGTGATGATTAAAAAAATCATTGCGGGTAAAGCGCCCGATCCGAGAGGTCGCGGATTTACAATTATACGCTAAGGAGACAATTATGTTGAACAGTACAGAAAAGATGGTAGATGTAGGCGGCTTCCCGATTCCTGAGGATCAGGCAGAACAGTTTTGCGAAATGCGCGAAGCAATGGCAGAAGCAGCTACGGAAGTATTAAAAAGCTTTTGCACAAAGGTGGAGCGTAAAAATCTGGATGAAGTGCTGGGAGAAGGCGTTATCGGTTATTTTGCTGACGGTGACGAGGTGCATGTTTCGCTGGACCCCTTTGAAGTGCCGGCGATGCGTGTTGCGCATGAACGCGGTAAGTTGTTGGAATATATTCTGGCAGCTAACGGAATTCCCGTCGAATATTATGAACAACATCTTCGCAGAGTGTAAAAGTTGTTACGAAATACATAATAATGTACAATAATAAGGAAAACGCCCAAAGAGCGTTACGAGAAAGTAAAGGAGATGCGCATGATTCATATTATTTGTGACACCACCGCATGCTTAAGTGATGAATTTGTAGCTAGTCATGGCAATCTGCATATGATCCCCCTGTATATTTCACTTGGGGGCGGTGAAACTGTGAATGACAACAGTATCAGTACGAAAGAAGTTTTTGAAAGCTATGAAGCTACAAAAATTCAGCCGTTGACCAGTCAGCCGTCGATTGGCGAATGGATGCAAATTTTTAATTCGATTCCTGAAAAGGATTCGATCATCATTATCACGATTAGCAAGATCGTCAGCGGTACCGTACAGACGGCCCGGGTCGCAGCGAAGCAATCGAAGCGGAAACATATTGCAGTGATCGATTCGCATTCCACTAACGGCGGTATGCAGATTTTGGTCGAAGAAGCATTGACTATGATTGAAGATGGCAAAGACTTCGATACTATTGTGGCACAACTGCACGAAAATATTGCCAATTCGATTACAATGTTTATGCCCACTGACTTAAAATATTTGCAACGTGGCGGTCGTATCGGCAAAGTCGCAAGTTTAGTCGGTTCGATTTTACAAATCCGTCCAATTCTTTACCTCGAGTCGGATGCAATTGGTATACTTGACAAAGTACGCACGACAAAAAGGGCGATGCAAAAAATGAAAGAAAAAGCGATGTCTCGTCCTATAAAACGTCTTCACGTCGCCACTATTTTAGCGGATGAACTGGGACGCCAATTCCAGAGAGAATTGGAAAGCGAACTTCCGGATGTCACTATTACTCATTCGGAAGGATCGCCGGTCCTAGGGGCACACTTGGGACCGCAAGTGGTCAGTTTAATGTTGGAATGGGAACATGAAGACGGTACCGAGGAGGACACGCATGTACAGTGAAATTGACGGCACACATTATAAACAAATGCTGATTGGCGCTTATCAGGCATTTAAAGAGAATTATGAAAAGATCAATGAATTAAATGTATTTCCCGTTCCGGATGGTGATACCGGTACCAATATGCTGAATACATTACGTTCGATGTACAGCATGATTGTCAATAATGACAGTGAATTTATCGGTGTCATTGCGGAAACGGCAGCCACCGGTGCTATTATGGGCGCACGCGGCAACTCCGGCGTCATTTTATCGCAAATTATCCAGGGCTTGGCGAAAGGTTTGCGCGGTAAAAAACAGGCATCTTCCCGGCAGATGGGCAAAGCATTCCAGTATGGGATTTTATACGCATACCGTTCGGTCGTAAAGCCGGTCGAGGGTACTATTTTGACGGTCGCACGCGGCATTGCGAGAGGAACGCGTGACGTAACTCGCACGGAGCGTGACTTCAGTAACGTTTTGCGCAAGGCGATTCAAAGCGGTCAAGAAGCATTGGCGCAGACACCTGAACAATTGCCGATTTTAAAAGAGGCCAATGTCGTGGACGCAGGTGGACAAGGCTTACTGCTGTTTTTAGAAGGCTGCTTGGCTGGATTGACAGGCGAAGTAAGCATTACTCAGGAACAGGTGCCGGCTGCCGTTAAAAAATTGCAAGTAAAAGGTGAAACGTTCTCGATTGATTATCCTTATTGTACGGAATTTATTCTCCAACCGGCTAAAATCAAAGGTGCGGAAGCGCGTAAAGTACTGGAGGCATGGGGCGAATCGATGGTTGTTGCCGAAGGTACCAACCTGTTAAAAGTTCATATTCACACCCAACGTCCGGGGCATGTACTGGATATGGCAGCCGATTGGGGCACGCTGCATGATATTAAAGTCGATAACATGATGGACCAATTTGAACGAAATAAAAATATCGCTCGCAGTAATGAGAAAAAAGCATTAGGCTTATTGGCTGTGGTATCCGGCGACGGTTGGGAAGAAATCATGAAAAATATGCATGCCGAAGTGTTAAGCGGTGGGCAAACCATGAACCCTTCCGTCCAGGAAATTATGCAGGCGCTGGACGCTCTTTACGCGGACAACTATATTATTTTGCCGAATAATAAAAATATTATTCTTGCCGCCAAACAGGCGCAAAAAATCCTCGGCGAAAAATTACAAATTGTGCCGACTGCAAATCCTGCAGAAGGTGCCGCGGTAGCTATGCAATATGATCCGAATAATGATGTGACCAGCAATGTGGAACGCATGTGCGAAGAGCTTGAACACATCCGTGCGGCAGGAATTACTCAAGCGGTGCGAGACAGTTCGGTAGATGGCGTCAAAATTGCCAAAGATGATTATATGGGCATTATTTCCGGTGAGCGTGTGATTACCGCCACCGAACTTTCCGACGTGTTGGCTGACGTGTTGGAAAAACTGGTGAGTATGCAACCCGATGCCGAATTGATCACGCTTTATTACGGCGCCGATCTGGATGAAATGCAGGCCAATGAATTATTGGCCCAAGCCCAAGCGAAACATACGAATATCGATTTGGAATTACAATATGGCGGTCAGTCGTTGTATCCGTTCTTTATTTCGATTGAATAAAAATAAGAATAATAAAAAAAGACCAACAAGCGTTGGTCTTTTTTTATTATTCTTATTTATCACTGCGATGGGGGCGAAAAGCATTCAAAACCTTATCACGCGTCTTTTTAATTTGTGCTCCGGTAGTTTTTACACGCCGCCATTGGGTCGTATGAGATTTTGTTTTCGGTTTCATATCGCGATTGGGGTCGACTTTGCCCCGTTTGATACTGGTCGCACGAATCTTATCCGGTCGGAATTGGCGGCGGAAAATTTTCATTGTTTGCGTAGGATTGGCATCTGTACGGAATGTGAAGACATCCACAGCTACATATCCTAAATTGGGATAGGAGTGCAGGCAAACGTGACTGTCTTTACCGATTGCAATCACAACGAGTGCTTCATCATATTTATGTACGTGAGTATCATACAAATCTAAATCCAAATCCAAATATGCCATCGCCGTATGAATAGTATCCAGTAAGTCGGGGAAATTATCGACTAGCGAAATACGGCAGCCATAGCAGTCAATCAGAATGTGTTTGCCCATCGATAGGCTCATATGTTCACCTGCTTTCTATGCATCTATTATAACAAATGCAAAAAAGATAAAAAATAGTTGCAAAAAGTCAAAAGGTCAGCTATAATGATCATAAAGACAAAAGGTCAATGGTTATGTAAGTGAGGTGATTCTATGGGTAAGATGGTAGCCGATCGGATTGAACGGTTTATCATGCGCCGATTTTTAGAAGAAAAAGCACAGGAGATTATATTACAACGTAAAGAGATTGCAGATGCATTGAATTGTGCGCCGTCGCAGATCAGTTATGTATTAAGTACGCGTTTTTCCCCGGAAAAAGGTTTCAGCGTGGAATCACGCCGCGGCTTGGGAGGCTTCATTCGGATCACAGTTATTCGCCCGCTGGTCGGGGAAGATAATGATAGATTAACGATCGCTGATATCGATAAAGCGCTATACAATTTACTGCAGGAAGCGGTGATCACACAACGTGAGGCGCAGTTTTTACATGAAGCATTTTTGACTATTTGGCAAGAAACGGAAGGCAATATGCGAAGGCATCTCATGTTGCAATTACAGAAACGAATTAATCAACTTTTTTAGGGAGAAGGTGAGCGATGATGCAATGCGATCGTTGCCATAAGAATGAAGCGGTTTTGCATGTCACTCAAGTTCATAACGGGCATAAAGAGGAGCGACATCTTTGCGAAAAGTGTGCGCAAGAGACAGGGGAACTGCCGCAATGGACACAGAGCCCGTTTGATTTATGGGATACCGATTTTTTCAAAAGTTTGGTAAATCCGCAGCAAAGCCGACCGGAGCAGGCACAATGTTGTCCGCAATGCGGCTTGACATGGGCAGAGTTTAATGAACGCGGACGTCTTGGTTGCGCCCGGTGTTACGAAGTCTTTGCCGATTCTTTATTGCCTTTATTGCAGCGGTTGCAGGGGGCGACGAACCATGTCGGCAAAGTACCTTCAAGAGGGTCCGGTGTTTTTACTACCAATCACCAGATTAAGCGGTTGCAGCAGCAACTGCGTACTGCGCTGGAGAAAGAAGAATATGAAGAGGCGGCGCGCCTGCGCGATGAAATTTACGCGTTGCAACATGAGCCGCCAAGAAAAAAAACGGAGGAGGGGCAGAGATGAATATTCAAAATGTTTTGACGAGCCCCGCTCAGCCGTGGTTTCAGGGAAGCCATCCGGATAGTGATGTCGTGCTTTCCAGCCGAGTTCGTTTAGCCCGTAATATTGCCAATATTCAGTTTCCGAACATGGCCAACGAAAGTGAATTGATGGCCGTGGAAATGGCAGCCAATGAGGCCAAGCAATCTCTTAGCGAAGAGTATCAAGAAGAGATGACGTACGTAAAAATGTCGGATCTGGATCGTGTCGACCGTGAAATTTTATTGGAAAAACATTTAGTGAGCCCGCAACTGATTTCCGTGCCTGTACATCGCGGTATCGTAATCAATGAAGCAGCAGATATAACGTTTATGGTTAACGAAGAAGATCATTTTCGGTTACAAATGTTAGCCGGCGGGTTACAGCTGGAATCATTGTGGGAAAAAGCCAACCGTGCAGACGACGCATTGGAAAGCAAAATAAACTTTGCATTCACAGATAAATGGGGCTACCTAACGGCATGCCCAACCAATGTCGGTACCGGGATGCGGGCCTCGGTTATGGTGCATGTGCCGGCATTAGTCAGGACTAAAAAAATGAAGCGGATTATTCAGGGCATTTTGAAGTTCAGTTATTCTGTGCGCGGAATTTACGGTGAAGGATCGGAGATGCTGGGAGATATTTTACAAATCTCCAATCAGGTCACACTGGGAGTCCGTGAAGCAGAAATTGTAGAAAATTTAACGAACCTGACTCATCAGCTGATAAAAGAAGAAACGGCAGCGCGGGAAGAACTGCGCCGCACACAGGCGGTGGAACTGCGCGATGAAATTTGGCGCGCGTACGGTATTTTACGATATGCTCGAAAACTATCGGGACACGAAGCATTGACATTATTGAGTACTGTGGAGTTGGGGCGCATCTTGGGGTGGCTGCCTCATATTCCCGAAAATTTATTTCGCGAGATGATGGTTACGACACGTCCGGGGTTTCTCCGACGCTATGCCAACACCGCAACACTTAATGAAACGGACCGCGATCGGTGGCGATCAGCTGTCGTTCGTGAAACATTAGACAACAAAGTAAAGGAGTGAAAATATATGAACAATAAATTAACGGAGAGCGCAAAAGCAGCACTGACCTATGCGCAAGAAACCGCGATGGAAGCAGGTTCAGATGTCGTCGGCACGGAACATATCCTGTTGGGGATTGCTTCACAGCCGAAAAGTATCGGTGGCAAAGTATTAAATGAAGTCGGCTTTACGCTTGAAAAAGGTCGTGCCATGTTGCTTGGGAATCGTCCGGCAAATCCGTCTTCCGATATCGGCATGAGTCCGCGCACTAAACGTGTCTTGCAAAGTGCAGTTGGGGAAGCAGCTCGTTTAGGACAAAATTATATCGGTACTGAGCATTTGCTTTTGGGTATTCTGCGTGACAGTGGCGGCATCGCGGTGCGGATGTTGCAGGAACTTGGTATTGGCGGTCGAGAGCTGACCCAAGCATTTCAGAAATATCTCGGCACGGAAACGGATCAGGAAGCCGGCGACACCAATTCGGATTTGGGTGACTTGGGTGAGTATGCACGTGATTTAAATAAAATGGCAGAAGAAGGCAAAATTGATCCTGTCATCGGTCGTGAAAAAGAAATTGAGCGAGTGATTCAAATTTTGAGCCGTCGCACTAAAAACAATCCGGTGCTGATCGGTGAGCCGGGGGTAGGTAAAACAGCGATTGCGGAAGGCCTTGCGCAACGCATTGTGTCAGGTAATGTGCCCGAAATTTTGAGAAATCGTAAAATTATTTCGCTGAACATGTCATCGGCGGTCGCGGGTACTAAATACCGTGGAGAATTTGAAGAACGCTTGAAAAAAATTATTGACGAAGTACGTAAACATGAAGAGTGGATTTTATTTATTGATGAATTACATACCTTAATCGGTGCGGGCAAGACGGAAGGCGCTATGGATGCGGCCAACATTATGAAGCCTGCTTTAGCGCGCGGAGAATTGCAATGCATTGGTGCGACTACGTTGGACGAGTATAAAAAACATATCGAAAAAGACGCCGCTTTGGAACGTCGTTTCCAGCCGGTTTTAGTCGGTGAACCGACCGAAGAAGATGCGGAACAGATTTTATTAGGATTACGGGATCGCTATGAAGGGTTCCATAAAGCTAAAATTACAGATGAAGCGATTCATGCCGCAGTCCAACTTTCGGCTCGTTATATCGCGGATCGATTCTTACCGGATAAGGCAATCGACGTAATGGATGAAGCAGCGGCAAAAGTACGCATTGCGGCCGCGGCTACACCTCCCGACATTAAATCGAAAGAAGAAGAGCTTAATAAGGTATTGAAAGAAAAGGAAGAAGCAGTAACTTCGCAGGAATATGAACGTGCCGCTCAATTGCGCGATCGCGAACACGAGTTGCAGGATGAATTGAATAAAATTAAATCCGGCTGGAATAAAGGGGATGCCGATAATTTGGTCGTCAATAAGTCGGATATTGAAGAAGTCGTCGCAAGCTGGACCGGTATTCCGTTAAAACAAATGCAGCAGGAAGAAACCGAACGATTGCTGCATTTGGAAGAAGATTTACATGCGCGTGTTGTAGGGCAGGAGGATGCTGTACAGGCGGTTGCGAAAGCCATTCGTCGTGCTCGCGCGGGATTGAAAGATCCGAAACGGCCGATTGGTTCATTCCTGTTCCTAGGACCGACCGGTGTCGGTAAAACCGAATTGGCACGCACACTGGCAGAAAATCTGTTCGGGGACGAGAATTCCTTGATTCGTTTGGATATGTCCGAGTACATGGAAAAACATACTGTTTCCCGTCTTGTTGGGGCACCCCCCGGATACGTCGGTTATGAAGAAGGCGGTCAGCTGACAGATGCGGTACGTCGTCGTCCGTATAGTGTTATTTTGCTGGACGAAGTGGAAAAAGCGCACGCTGATTTCTTCAACATCCTTTTACAGGTATTGGACGACGGGCGGCTGACGGACAGTCAGGGACGTACTGTCGATTTCCGTAATACCGTAATTATTATGACCAGTAATTTGGGTTCACGGCGCTTACAGAATGATTCTGCGGAAATGGGCTTTTTGGTAGGAAAAAATAACGATACCTCAAGCGAACGAATTGCCCAAACGGCACGTAAAGAAATCATGGACGAAGTAAAACGCTTTTTCCGTCCGGAATTTTTAAATCGAATTGATGATATCATTATTTTCCACCCGCTGGAAAAAAAGGACTTGGAACATATCATCGATATTATGTTGACAAAGATGAACCGTCGCCTGAGCGAACAGAAAATGACGGTCGAAGTAACGCCGGCGGCCAAGGATTTTCTGATTACGAAAGGCAGCGATACCCAATATGGAGCACGACCGCTGAAGCGTGCTATTCGAAAATTCATCGAAGATCCGATTGCCGAACAGATTTTAGCCGGGAATTTGAAGCTGGGCGCTACCGTTGTAGCAGATAAAAATGATGATGATACATTGCGATTTACATCGAAGCCAGCGATGAAAAACAGCTCGGATGCGGCAACGTCGGATACACCTTCTGAGAGTGAAGAAAAATAGCAAAAAGCCGGTAGATTTTCTACCGGCTTTTTGCTATTTCAACAATACGTCGGCTATGCTAGACTAAAGGGAAGAAAAGAGGAGTGTAATGGCAAAAAATAAAACTGTATTTTATTGCACAGAATGCGGCGCGCAAACGTTGCGTTGGAGCGGTCAATGCATGCAGTGCGGCGCGTGGAATACGCTTGAGGAGCGCGTAGTGAGCTCGAAAACTTCGCGCACTGTGAAGGCGACCTCGGACACGCGCGCATTGCGCTTCAGTGAAGTTAATGCCGATGCGACTCGACGTTGGCCGATCGGTGATCGTGAATGGGACAGGACGTTAGGGGGCGGCATTGTTCCGGGAAGTCTGATCCTACTCGGCGGAGATCCGGGCGTCGGTAAATCCACACTGATTTTGCAAGTAGCCGCTGTTCTTGCGAAAAGTCACTCCGTTTTATACGCCAGCGGTGAAGAGTCTGCGTCTCAAGTGTTGCTGCGGGCACAGCGTTTGGGTATACCCACGGACAATTGTTATCTTCTTTCCATGACTGATTTGGAACAGGTACTGGCCGAAGCAAAACGGCTGGAGACCGATGTTCTTGTTATTGATTCTATTCAAACAATGCAGATGTCGGATGCTGACGGCATAGTGGGCAGTGTCAGCCAAGTCAAAGAATGTACGCAGGCACTGTTGCATTTCGCAAAAGAGACCGGTACAGCGGTCATTATTATCGGTCATGTCACCAAGGAAGGGAATATTGCCGGACCGCGTCTTTTAGAGCATATGGTCGATACGGTTTTGTATTTGGAAGGAGAAGCAGGGCATCCGTTGCGTGTTTTGCGGGCTGCCAAAAACCGTTTCGGAGATACCGCGGAAAGCGGTGTGTTCAGTATGCAAACAGACGGCCTTACCGCAGTCAGTGATTTGTCACGCATGTTGCTCGCCGATCGTAGTGAAGCGCAAATCGGCACGGTGGTATTTGCCGGCTTGGAAGGGATCCGTCCGCTGCTCGCCGAGGTACAGGCGTTGACCGATCCTACTGCATTCGGGTATGCAAAACGCACGGCCGTCGGATATGATCAAAATCGATTGACGGTGTTATTGGCAGTCTTGGCAAAACACGCGGAAGTCGGCGTGACCGAGCAGGATGTGTATGTTAATGTCGCGGGAGGCTTACGTATTACCGAGCCTGCGATTGATCTGGCCGTGGCATTGGCGATTTTCTCCGTGTTGTACAATATCCCGGTTTCCCCGCAAACAGCGGCTATTGGCGAGATCGGTTTGACGGGGGATGTCAGGCGGGTGCCGCAAATCGAAAAACGCTTGCAGGAACTTTCTAAAATGGGATTTAAAACCGTTTTCTTGCCGGCCGCCAATTATGCGGCATTGAAAGAAAAGCCGGATCATTTACAATTAGTTCCGTTAAAGCATTTACGAGAATTACGGCAGAAAATTTTAAACAATCCTGATTTGTAGTCATAATATTGCTGTGCTATGATATTATTTATGCGAAAGGTGGTGAAACTATGATCGAAAAGCTACTGCGCTTTTTGTTTATTGGACTTTTTATTATTCTTGGCGTAGTACTTGCCAATCAACTTCACCCGTATTTAGCGGATTCGGCATTCTTCGGAATTGCATTTTGGCAGTGGGGCGTTTTCGGCGTCACATTGCTTTGGCTGTGCACCATCCTTTTGGGGGCTTTTCTGGGATACGTTGTCGGTAGTGTAGCCGCTCCGTATTTGTTCCGAAAATTACGCGCGTTTACCGCTTGGGGAGAACGTACAATTACCGGGATTTCCTCACTTGACTTGATTCTGGGGATTGTCGGACTTTTTATCGGTCTTATTATTGCCAATTTACTTGGTCTGGCATTTAATAATTTACCCTTGATCGGACCGTATATTCCGATTGTGCTGAGCATTGTTTTAGGATACACGGGGATTTATTTGGCGATCGGACAAAAAAATCAGCTTAGCACCATTATTGCTAATTGGCGTCAGGGACGGGAAAAAGAACCGAAGGAAACAAAATTAGGTCCTTACGGCAAGATTTTGGACACCAGCGTTATTATTGATGGGCGTATTGCCGATATCGCAAAGACAGGATTTTTGGAAGGACCTCTGATTGTACCGGTTTTCGTCTTGGAAGAATTGCAATATATTGCGGATTCATCGGATGTCTTAAAACGCAATCGCGGTCGCCGCGGGCTTGATATTCTCAATGAGATGCAAAAACGTAAAATTATTGATGTCAAAATTGTGACGGAAGACTTTGATGAACAATCGGAAGTGGACGCAAAATTAGTGCAACTCGGTCTGGCACATCAGGCCACCGTGATAACAAACGATTATAATTTGAATAAAGTGGCGGAATTACAGGGCGTTCACGTTTTAAATATTAATGACTTGGCGAATGCGGTCAAACCGGTTGTCATTCCCGGAGAGCAACTTCTCGTGCAAATTGTTAAGCAGGGCAAAGAGGAGGGACAAGGAGTGGCGTATTTGGATGACGGCACGATGATTGTTATCGAAAACGGCAAGTCGCAAATCGGTAATAATGTTTTTGTAGTAGTTACCTCAGTATTGCAAACTTCGGCGGGGAAAATGATCTTTGCTCGGTATGAAGCGCAACAGGGAGGATCATGACAAGTATTATCGTAGTGGCCGCGGGGAGCGGCCGACGCGTTGGTGCCGATGGTAACAAACTGCTGCTACCGGTTGGCGGCCGTCCTCTTTTGGCGTATACGTTATTGGCTGTCAGCAAAGCCCAATGCTGTGACGAAATTGTTATTGCTGTGCACGCGGGCGAAGAAGACATTATCCAAAACATAGTGAATGATTTATTGTTGACGGTTCCCGTAACTCTGGTTACCGGTCGCGAGACACGGCAGGAGTCGGTGCAGGCGGCGCTGGAAGCCGTCGATCCGGCGGCAGAATTTATTTTAATTCATGACGGTGCACGTCCCTATGTTGCACCGGACGATATTGATGCGGTGGCGGCGGCTCTTTGCAGTGCCAACGGAGCACTATTGGTGAAATCCGTGCAAGACACCGTTAAGTACAAGAATTCGCAAACACGTCGCATTACGACGATCCCGCGAGACGATATTTATTTGGCACTTACGCCGCAAGGATTTCGGCGTGAGACGCTTTATCAGATGTATCGGCAAGAACAATCAGTGCTTCAAAAGGCGACCGATGACGCAAGTTTATTGGAACTAATGGGAGAAGATCCTGTGTTGGTGGTAGCACAATCACCAAATAAAAAAATTACGACGTGGAAAGATTATCTTGCATTCCAAGAGTTCGTTGCGCAATCGGGGATCGTTCGCACCGGCAGCGGATATGATATTCATCGCACTAAACCGGGGGATGCAGTAACACTTTGCGGTGTGACCATTCCGGCGCCGTTTGCGTTGGAAGGTCATTCGGATGCCGACTGTGCCTTGCATGCATTGACGGATGCGTTGTTAGCGGCGGCAGGTAAGCCGGATATAGGGACGTATTTTCCCGATACCGATGAACAATATCGTGGAGTCCGGAGTGGTATACTGTTGCGGAGAGTTGTGCAGGAACTGCTTGCGGACGGATTTCTCCTGCAAAATGTAACGATTACTATCATTGCGCAAGCGCCCAAATTACAGAAATATATTTCCGATTGTATCGCAACACTTGCTCAATTATTATGCTTACCTGATGCACGCATTGCCGTGCACGCGACGACCCATGAGAAATTGGGGCCGATCGGCGAAAAGAGAGGAATTGCGGCAATGGCCAGTGCCACTATTATAGAAAGGATGAACAATAAATGACAGAACCAGTACGTGTGCGTTTTGCGCCCAGCCCGACCGGTCCGTTCCATATCGGCGGAGCGCGCTCGGCATTATTTAATTGGTTATTGGCAAAAAACACCAACGGAAGCCTTATTTTGCGCATCGAGGATACGGATTTGGAACGCTCGACACGGGAGTCGGAAGAAAACATCAAAGCCGCGTTGCGTTGGTTGGGAATTACCTGGGATGAAGGTATTGATGTCGGCGGTCCGGAAGAACCGTACCGTCAAAGTGAACGTTTGGATATTTATCGCCGGTATACAGAACAGCTATTAAAAGAGGGGAAGGCATATCGTTGCTACTGTACTGCCGAGGAATTGGAAGCATCTCGACAAAAGCAACTGGACGAAGGTAAAACGCCGGTTTATGACGGTCATTGTGCACACTTAACACCGGAACAGGAAGAAGAGTATAAAAAAGAAGGGCGGGTACCGACCATTCGTTTGCGCTGCCCGCAAAATGAAACACTTTCCTTTGAGGATTTGGTGCGTGGACACGTCAGTTTCGAATCCAACGGTGTCGGTGACTTTATCATTGTTAAATCGGACGGTATGCCGGTCTACAACTATGGTGTTGTGATCGATGATGCTCGTATGCAGATCACGCATGTTATTCGCGCCGAAGAACACTTATCCAACACGCCGCGTCAGCTGGTGATTTATCGTGCGCTTGGCTTTAAAGAGCCGAAATTTGGTCATATTTCTTTGATCCTTGGTAAAGATCACAAGAAAATGAGTAAGCGCCACGGTGCGACGGCGGTAGAACAGTACAAAAACATGGGCTACCTGCCGGAAGCGATCATCAATTTCTTGGCCTTATTAGGCTGGTCAAGTCCGGAGGAAAAAGAAATTTATTCGGTGGAAGAATTGATTCAACAATTCTCTATGGATCACGTTTCGAAAAATCCGGCGGTATTTGATATCGATAAGCTGAACTGGATCAATTTTCATTATATGCAAAACCTGTCTACGGATGAATTGGTAGATATACTGTTGCCGCAGCTGCAAAAAGCAGGATTTGTGTCGGCGGATGTCAGTACAAAAGATCGTGCTAAAGTTGCCGAAATCGGTGAACTTTATCGCAAACATTTATCTTACGGTGAACAAATCATCGAACTTGCGCGTCCTTTGTATGAAGCGGCGCCGGAACTGACAGAAGAAATGCAGGGGGTACTCTCGCAGGATACCAGCAAGACCGTTTTGGAAGCGTATCGCGCGAAGTTGGAAAATGCGCCGGAAGATACGGCTGAATACTACAAAGCTGCTATTAAAGAAGTACAAAAAGAAACCGGCATTAAAGGTAAAGACCTTTACATGCCGTTGCGAATCGCTCTGATCGGTGCAATGCACGGTCCGGATATTGGCGGACTCGTGCACAGTATGGGTAAAACGGAAGCGATATCTCGACTTTCGCAAAAGCAATAAGAACAGCCAGACAGATAGAAAGAGAACACGGTGAATACCACCGTGTTTTTTATTTTGTAAAATATTTGACTTAAAATACATGATTATGTATAATTATAAAAAATATTTCAAGGGTGGTGAATTTCGTTTTATAGATTAAGAAAATCAATAGTATATTTTATTTGACGCAAGGCGATAAAGGAGTGAGAGTTATGAAACAATGGTGGAGATGGATGGTTCTGTGTATCGCGATATTAGCAGTTGCCGGTTGCGGTGGTACAAAATCGGATGCGCCGCAGTCCGCTACATGGAAAGTAGGAACGAATGCCACGTTCGTACCGTTTGAGTATACCGATGAGTCGCATCAATTAAACGGTTTTGATATCGAATTATTTAATGCGATCGCTAAAAAAGCGGGCATGAAGGTAGAATACAAAAACATTTCTTTTGATGGCTTGATTCCTGCTTTGGGAACAAAACAAATTGATGCTGTAATTTCGGGTATGACGATCACCAAAGCTCGTACCGAAAAAGTAGACTTCAGCTTCCCTTATTACCAATCCGGGCTAGGTGTTCTGACGAAAGACGGCACAGCAGTGGAAGACCTCTCCGAATTGAGCGGAAAAAAAGTAGCGGTTCAATTGGGAACAACGGGAGCGGAAAAAGCGTCTGAAATTTCCAACATTGAATTACGGAGCTTTGATAATAATTCCGAAGCGTTACTGGAACTCACAAAAGGCGGCGTAGATGCGGTGATCGCTGACTTGCCGGTATTGCAATACTATCTGACAACAAAAAAAGACAGTGTTGCTAAACTAAGCGTGATTGAAAGCAAGGATCCAGAATATTTCGGTATCGCAGTGAAAAAAGGTAATAAAGAAGTGAAAGATAAAATTAATTCAGCGCTGAAGGAACTTAAAAAAGACGGCACCTTGGATGCGCTGTATCAAAAATATTTCAACCAGGATGCGCCGACTATGCCGGAGAAGTAAGCTTGAAATTTTAAGGGCGATTACGTAAAATAAACGTATTAAAAGATGAGGAGCGTGAACGGAATGGCAAAAAAATGGACACAATTGTTAATGCTGGTCATCTGCTCGCTGGCGTTGTTGATTGCCGGCTGTGGCGGTAATAGTGCGGACAAGGGCGCCGCCGGGGGAGACAAAGTACTACGGGTAGGTGCGGAAACGACATTCCCGCCGTTTGAATTTGCAGATGAAAAAGGCAACTACAGCGGCTTCGATTTGGATTTGATCCATGCAATTGCGGCGGATCTCGGGTACAAGGTCGAATTCAAAAGCATGGGCTTTGACGCGCTGATTCCGGCGTTGAACAGTAAGCAGATCGATGTCATTATTTCAGCGATGTCGATTACGGACGAACGTAAAAATGTGGTTTTATTCAGCGATCCCTACTACAAATCCGGTGTTGCGATTGTTACTAATAAAACGAACCAGGATATTCAAGGCAAAGCAGATCTCGAAGGTAAAACAATTGCTTGCCAAATCGGAAATACCGGTTCCATGCTGGCCTCGGAAATTTCGAACGCCAAAGTGATTAATTTCGATGGAGCTAACCAGGCATTTTTACAGTTGAAAAACGGCGGGGCCGATGCGGTCATGATCGATTTGCCGGTAGCGCAGGATTATATGAAAAAAGATGCGGATAAAGCGTTTCAAGTCGTAGGTGATGTCTTAGAAGCGGAAGATTACGGTATTGCGGTTAGCAAAGAGAATCAAGAATTGATGAAGAAAATCAACGCTTCGCTCAAAAAACTCAAAGACAATGGTGAATATCAAAAGATTTATGAAAAATGGTTTGGTACACAGAAATAACGATAGTCCAGCAAAAAGAACCGTCTGTAGAAGACGGTTCTTTTTGTATAAAACTAAATTATATTATAAAATATGAATAAATCTCCTTGACTTCGTATAAAAATGCAAATATAATAAGACGTATCAAATATTAAAAAAGGTGAGATTATGAGCTTCAACTTGCAATTAATTTGGGATTCGTTGCCGTTACTTTTGGCAGGAGCCCTGGTGACTATCGAAATCACGGCTTTAGCAGTCGGTATCGGTTTTTTTATCGGTTTGTGCGTGGGCATTGCACGCCTTTCGAATATCAAGCCGTTAAAATATTTAGCGATTATTTATGCCGATACCATTCGCGGTACGCCGCTTCTGGTGCAAATCTTTTTGATTTATTTTGCACTGCCGCTTTTAATTCACCAGCAGATTAATCCTTTTACCGCCGCTGTTATTGCATGCAGCATCAACAGTGGTGCGTATGTTTCGGAAATTTTCCGCGCGGGTATCCAGGGGATTGACGCCGGTCAAATGGAGGCGGCCAGGTCGCTGGGACTTACATGGTGGCAAGGCATGCGCCTGATTATTTTACCGCAGGCGTTTGGTAAAATTTTGCCGCCGTTAGGAAATGAATTTATTGCGATGCTTAAAGACACCTCGTTGGTATCGGTCATCGGTTTTGAAGAGTTGACTCGTCGCGGTCAGTTAATTATTGCTAAAACATACGGGTCCTTTGAAATTTGGACCACGGTTGCGATTATTTATTTAATCATGACGGTCTCCATTACACAGTTGGTGGCTTTCTTGGAGAGGAGAAATACGATTCATGATAAGCGTTAACCATTTATATAAAGATTTCGGCTCGTTGAAGGTGCTAAAGGACGTCACTTTCTCCGTTGCGGAAAAAGAAGTCGTCGTTATTATAGGGCCCTCCGGATCGGGTAAGAGTACCGTTCTGCGTTGCATCAATTATTTGGAAACACCGACATCCGGGTCCATCGTTGTGGATGGCTTAGATCTTTCCAATAAGGCGAACTTAAATGATGTCCGTAAAGAAGTCGGAATGGTTTTTCAACGGTTTAATTTGTTTCCGCATAAAACGGTGCTGGAAAATATTATTTTGGCGCCGATGCAGGTGCGCAAAGTAAGCCGCGACGAAGCGGTTGAAAATGCACGCAAGTTACTGCAAAAAGTCGGTCTTGCCGATAAAGAAGGCGCTTATCCGGAACAATTGTCCGGCGGTCAGCAACAACGTGTCGCGATCGCACGTGCATTGGCGATGACGCCGAAAGCACTTTTGTTTGATGAACCGACTTCCGCGTTAGATCCCGAAATGGTGCGTGAAGTATTGGATGTCATGAAAAAACTTGCTTTCGAGGGCATGACGATGGTTGTTGTCACTCATGAAATGGGCTTTGCTCGCGAGGTGGGTGACCGCGTAATCTTTATGGATGACGGTATGCTGATTGAAGAGGGAACGCCGGAACAGATTTTTACCGCACCTCGGGAAAAACGTACGCAGTCCTTTTTGTCTAAAATTTTATAGAAACAGACGAACATACAACATCATCATTAAAAATAAATTGACAATTTGTATTGTATTATGCTAATATACTAAAAGTAACCGCATGTGCGGTAGTTGTTTTGTGTCAGGAGGAATTGGCATGCAAGGTAAAGTAAAATGGTTCAGCGCTGAAAAAGGCTACGGCTTCATCGAACGTGAAGATGGTGGCGACGTATTTGTACACTTCTCTGCAATTCAGGAAGATGGTTACAAAAGCCTCAGCGAAGGTCAAGAAGTAGAATTCGACATTGTCGACGGACCGCGTGGACCGCAAGCTGCGAACGTTTATAAACGTTAAGATTTTCTTTTCAAATATAAACATCAATAAACACATCCTTCGGGATGTGTTTTTCGTTATAAAAAGGATAATGCTTGTCGATGGCGAATATATTATTAAGCAAGAAAAAAGCTATGCAGGGAGGAAATCATATGAAACTATCAGTTCGTGGTAAAAGTATGGATGTAACACCTGCTTTGCAGCAGTACGTTGAAAAACACACGGATAAGATTCAACGCTACTTCGACAAAGAGATTGCTTTGCATGTTCTTTTGTCGGTCACCAAAAACACGCAAAAAGCCGAAGCGACGATGCAGGTGGATGGTATTTTCATTCGTGCCGTAGAAAAATCGGCAGATATGTACAAGTCTATTGATGTCGTTTTTGATAAATTGGAACGCCAAATTCATAAATATAAAACGCGTTTGGCTAAACGGTTTAAAGGTCGTCAGGTCTTGAGTGATAAATTCCTCACGCCCCATACTCCAGCGGCCAATGAAGCGGAAGCAGAAAGTGAATCGTTCGAAGTGGTTCGTCATAAAAGTTTCGGCATGAAACCGATGTCGACGGAAGAAGCGATTCTGCAGATGAGCCTTTTGGATCACGATTTCTTTATCTTTAAAAATGAAGAAACCGATCTGATTTCCGTTATTTATAAACGTGATGACGGAAAATACGGAATTATTGAAACAAAAGAATAAAAAATACAAAAAAGGAGGGGGGGGATAACCCCTCCTTTTTTGACTACAAAATTGCCATCTGATACAATAAATTAGATATGTCCCGTGATAGAGGGAAAATGATCAAAAGGAGTGGGAATTGGTGTTTAGTTTTTTAGAAAAATTATTTGGCGGCTCACAAAATAGCCAACTGAATAAAATGCGCAGTACAGTGGCCGAGATCAATGCCATGGAGGACAGCATCAAACAATTGAGTGATGCTTCTTTGACAGCCAAAACCGATGAGTTCAAGCGCCGTCTTAATAACGGCGAAACATTGGATGATATTTTACCGGAAGCGTTTGCCGTTGTGCGCGAGACCTCGCGTCGTGTATTAGGCATGCGCCACTTCGACGTGCAGCTTTTAGGCGGCATGGTCCTTCACAGCGGTAATATCGCCGAAATGAAAACGGGCGAAGGTAAGACGCTGGTTGCGACATTGCCTGTATACCTGAATGCACTCACCGGTCAAGGCGTGCATGTTATTACCGTCAATGACTACCTGGCCAAGCGTGACAGCGAGTGGATGGGTAAACTTTACCATGCACTGGGTCTTTCTGTCGGTTTAATCGTTCATGATCTGGACTTTGCGCAACGGAAACAAGCATATGCGGCCGATATTACCTACGGCACTAATAATGAGTTCGGATTTGATTATCTCCGTGATAACATGGTCATTCATGCCGAACAAATGGTGCAACGTCCGTTGCATTATTGTATCGTCGACGAAGTGGACAGTATTTTGATTGATGAAGCGCGTACACCGCTCATTATTTCCGGCCCCGGCGAACGCTCTACGGATCACTACTACACGATGGCGAAAGTGGTACCGAAGCTGATCAAAGATGAAGACTATACGATCGATGAAAAAGCGAAAACGATTGCTCCGACCGAGCAGGGTATTGCCAAAGTCGAAAAAATGCTGAATGTAGAGAACCTCTATGACTCGGAAAACCTTGAATATAACCATTTACTCGTCCAGGCATTGCGCGCCCATGCGATGATGGTTCGCGATAAAGACTACGTGGTCAAAGACGGCGAAGTCGTTATTGTCGATGAATTCACCGGCCGCTTGATGTTCGGTCGCCGCTATTCGGACGGTTTGCACCAGGCGATTGAGGCGAAAGAAGGACTAAAAGTTGAACGCGAAAGCCAGACGCTGGCCGCGATTACTTTCCAAAACTACTTCCGTATGTATGACAAACTCGCCGGTATGACCGGTACCGCGAAAACGGAAGAGCAGGAATTCATTAAAATCTACGGTTTGGAAGTATTTGTCATCCCGCCGAATAAGCAAATTCAGCGTGTTGATATGCCGGATGTGATTTATAAAACCAAAACGGCCAAATATCGTGCGGTTATTAACGAAATTCAGAAACGCTACGCGAACGGACAGCCTCTATTGGTCGGCACCACATCCATTGCGCAGTCGGAAGAACTCAGCCGTATGCTCAAAAAACTGGGAATTCCGCATAATGTTTTGAATGCTAAATTTCATGAACAGGAAGCGGAAATTGTCGCACAAGCCGGTCAAAAAGGCCAGGTCACGATTGCCACCAACATGGCCGGACGCGGTACCGATATTGTTTTGGGTGAAGGAGTACCGGAATTAGGCGGTTTACATATTATCGGTACGGAACGTCACGAAAGTCGTCGTATTGATAATCAGTTGCGCGGTCGTTCCGGCCGGCAAGGAGATCCGGGCTCTACGCAATTTTTCCTTTCGCTGGAAGATGACCTGATGCGCATCTTCGGCTCCGACAGTATTTCCAAAATCATGGATAAACTGGGAATGGAAGAAAACGAAGAAATTCAGAGCAGTCTGGTTACGAAATCCATTGAAAAAGCACAGAAGAAAGTGGAAAATCGCAACTTTAATATCCGCAAATACATCCTTGAATACGATGATGTCATGAACCAGCAGCGTGAAGTACTGTATGATCAACGCCGCCGAATTTTGATGGGTGAAGATTTGAAAGATCAGATCCTGTCTATGACCGATCGAATCATATTGGATGCAATGAACCGTTTTGCGGATGAAAAATTATATCCGGAAGAATGGGATTTTCCGGGACTGCTCAAACACTTGGAAAGCTATTACCTCGCACCGGGACAAATTACGCTGGCGCAGATTGAAGATTTAAGCCGTCAGGATATTCTGGATTTACTCTTGGATACCGCGCATCGTATGTATGAAGAGCGCGAAAAACAAATCGGTTCGGAAAACATGAGGGAGCTGGAAAAAGCGATTCTGCTCAAAGTGGTCGATGCCAAATGGATGGATCACTTGGACGCCATGGATATGCTCAAAGAGGGGATCGGCTTGCGTTCCTACGGACAAAAGAATCCGTTGGTTGAATACAAGTTCGAAGCCTACGAAATGTTCCAGGAAATGATGCAGTCGATTCAGGAAACGGTTGTCATGTATCTGTACCATATTCAGATTACGTTTATGCAACCTGTGGAAACCGAAGATCATCTGGAGCACGCGACATCGCACCTCGGCGATGAACCGGCACCGATTGAACCGGTGGAAAAGAAATTACAAAAATAAGGATGTGATGACCACATGCTGGAAGATTTAAAACAGCCGTTGGAAAGTTTGAGAGAGAGAATCATAGAAATCAGGGATTCACTTTGACCTGCCCATACTAAAGGAAAAACTGGTCAATTACGATATCAAAATGAGTGATCCGAACTTCTGGAATGATGCCGACAATGCGAAAAAAGTTTCCAAAGAAGCGACCGATTTGAAAGATACGATCGAAACGTATGAATCGCTTTCGGAACGTATTAAAGAAGTGGAGCAACTTTGGCAGTTGGCTCTTGCAGAAGAGGATGCTTCGTTAGAAGAGGAAATTCAAAGCGAATTGGACGAGCTTTCCGCTATCGTCGAGGCCAAAGAGATCGAGCTTATGTTGTCGGGCGAATATGACGGCAATAACGCGATTTTGACACTGCATGCGGGAGCTGGCGGTACCGAAGCGCAGGATTGGACACAAATGTTGTTACGTATGTTCACTCGTTGGGGTGAGCAGCATCATTTCAAAGTGGATTTGGCCGATATTTTGCCCGGCGATGATGCTGGTGTAAAAAGTGCGACCGTTACTTTTGAGGGCAAAAATGCATACGGCATGTTGCGCGCGGAAAAAGGCGTGCATCGCTTGGTGCGCATTTCACCGTTTGACGCAGCGGCACGGCGACATACCTCATTTTCCGCGGTCGATGTTATGCCGGAAATCGCTGATGATGTAGTCGTCGATATCAATATGGACGAAGTTCGTGTAGATTATTTTCGCGCCAGCGGCGCAGGCGGTCAGCACGTCAACAAAACGAGTTCCGCCGTGCGAATGACACACTTGCCTACCGGTATTGTGGTGCAATGCCAAAATGAACGTTCCCAGATGCAAAACCGCGAGCAGGCCATGCGCTTCTTACGGGCGAAATTGTTTGAGTTAGAGCTGGAAAAACGCGAACAGTTGCGGAAAGATATTGGCGGTTCGCATGAAGCTATTGAATGGGGTAGCCAGATTCGTTCCTATGTATTCCATCCGTATACGATGGTAAAAGATCATCGTACCGGTGTAGAAACCGGTAATGTGCAAGCGGTTATGGATGGTGATTTAGATCCGTTTATCGAAGGCTATTTAAAACAGAAAATGAAGAAATCTGAGGCGAAACCATGAAAAAATTTCTCCTGCTTATCATCATTCTGCTTCTAATCGTTTTTGGGATAGGCTGGTTCGCATTACCGAAAATGGTAGAAAGCGGCCTGGAAGGCTATCTGGCGGAAAAAGTGCCGTCGGAAAAAATCGAAGTCAAAATGGATTTACAAAATCCGCTGCTGCTTCTTGCGGGAACGGTGAGCCATATTCGTGCCGACGGCTCGCGAGTAACGTTAGATCCATTGACGTATGATCACTTGACAATTGATTTAAACCATGTCAAATTCAATATGCTTAAATTAGTTACCGAGCATCGTTTTGAGCCTGAATCTATCGGCGGCGGTACGTTGGGGGCGACATTGACCGCAGCGGATTTGCAAACCTACCTGCAGGGGCGCGTCGATAATATTGATAATTTACAAGTAGAAATCGATGATCGTCAAATCAACGTTACCGGCGATGTCGACTTGGCCGGATTATTATCCGGTACGGTCTTGGTTTCAGGCGAGCCGCTTTTATATGACAATGTCCTGCAAATTCGACCGACTGATTTGAAATTTAACAATATGGGCTTTGCCGGTGTTACGACTAATTTCATGAAACCGATTAAGGTGTATGATTTCCGTGATTTCCCATGGCCGGTTACGGCAAATAAAGTAGAACTCAGTAATCACAGCGTCGTTATGACGGCGTTGGTTCGTTAGGATGTGCCGATGTTTGGTTATTTGAAAAAGTATGCGATTTTTATAGCATTGTTGGGAATTGCATTCATAGCTGCAGGTGCCATCAATTGGCAACGAATGGTTGTCGAAGACGCCAATCACAGTGTAGAGATGGTTTATGATTACGGGCATGTCACGCAACTTGCGGCAAGCGAAGGTAAAACTGTAGACGAGGCGCTCGCCCTGTTCCGCAAGGCAGGCGTCACGTCTTTTGCCGTTTATGACGCTACCGTTGAAAAACTTGTCGATACCGGTTATGTAAAGATAGTATCCCAACTTTCAACAGAGGATAAAGCGCGCTTAGGCCTGACTCCGGAGGCCATTGTCATGACGGCTACCGGGAAACCGGGTGCAAATGAACGTTTGCAGGAGGCAAGCGAAGATTTGATTTTGCGACTGCCACAAGGCGCCGTGACAAAAGTTACATCCCCGGACGGAAAATTCATGCTGGCGGTTAAGGACATTGACGAAAATGCTCTCAATCAAATGAATCTTGGTATTTCGTCTGCTGAAATAAAAGACATTCAGAACCGCGGTTTCGGCGTGGTTGTACGCCCCAAAAATTATACTGCTATGACTAAGGCGAAGGCGGATCATTTTCTGACACGCTTGGATGCAAATGAACCTGTGCGCGCTATTATTTTTGTCGGCCAGGAAGCATTCGGATACCCGGACCAGATGGATTATATCGGCGAAGGATTAAAGGCACGCGGCATACCGGTGGCGTTGCTGGAATCGCCGACACAGTTGCAATTTGAAAAGCAGCTGGGCGCCGTAGATATGGTGAAACACCTGGACTATTATGGTGTGCGCGCTTATAGTATGTTTCGCGATGAACTGGTGAAATTGAGCGCGGAGGAGGCTTCGCAGCGCCATTTCATCAGCGATACGGAACGCAATATCCGATTGAATTTGTTTTCTACGTATAAACGACCGATTCCCGGCAAGACTCTTTTGGAGTCGGACGCGAGCTACATCGCTTTAACGGCTGAAAAACTACAGGCGCACGGTTACACACTCGGTAAAGCAAGCATCATGCCTCGTTTTCATGAAAGTCGTGCTTTACAGTTGCTCGTATTATTGGGTGTGGGAGCATTAACCGGAGCGGCGTTTTGTGCATTGACGGGAGCGCGCCGAAAAATCGGTTATGGGTTGGCACTGCTTTCATTTATTACTTTAGGAGCTTTGCTTTTCACCCACTGGCAAATTCTTGCTCGTCAGGTAGCAGGCTTGTTGATTGCGGTGACTACGCCGACGGTAGCCATGTACGGCGTTTTCCGTTATTGGCGGCAAGTCGATTGGCACGAAATGGAATCGCGTTGGAGTTTATTCGGGAAAGCGATTGGGCAATTGGCGCTTGTCAGTCTGTTTTCTCTTCTTGGCGGCTGGCTTTTAAGTGCAATATTAGCGGCGACGCCTTTCTTTATGGAAATGGAAATTTTCCGCGGCGTTAAAGCGGCATTTTTATTGCCGGTTATATGTGTAGCTATTTTATATTTACGCATTTTCCCGACGTTTCGCAGTCACGCGTACGAGAATTGGCAAGATTTTCCTGATTTCGCTGCTCGGTTTTTACACCTGCCGGTACGCGTAGGAACCCTGATGTTGGCTGGATTTATCGGCATTGCAGGACTGATTTTCATTGGTCGCAGCGGCCATGAAGAAGGAGTACCGGTATCGCAGTTGGAAATTTCATTACGACGTTTCTTGGAATCAACGCTTGCGGTGCGTCCACGGTCAAAAGAATTCTTGATCGGACATCCGGCTTTTTTGCTTGTACCTCTTGCTTTGGCGAAACGTTGGCCGCAGTGGTTGCACTTCTTATTGGTCATCGCTGCGGGTATTGGCCAAGCTTCGATAGTAGAAACGTTTGCACATATGCGCTCCCCGTTATGGATGAGTACGTTACGGGGTGTGAATGGTGTATTGATTGGTATCTTAGTAGGGGTTATTGTGATTCTAGGAACTTATGTGTTAAGTGCATTGAACGGATACAGGAGTCGGGCGAATGAAGAGGCCTAGCATCCTTATATCCGGTTATTACGGATTTGGAAATGCCGGCGACGAAGCGATGCTGACGGCTATTTTGGGCGCATTGTATGAACGTGAACCCAACGCAGTGGTGACCGTCATATCCGGCAATCCTGCACGCACACGTGAAACCCATGGCGTACAGGCCATTTCACGCCTGGCAATGCCCAGAATTTTACGTGAAGTAAGTCGTTGTGATTTATTGATCAGCGGCGGTGGCAGTTTGTTGCAGGACGTAACGAGTAAACGTAGCTTGTATTATTATTTGGGCATTATCCGTCTGGCACTTTGGTGTAAAAAACCGGTATTCTTATATGCGCAGGGCATCGGCCCGTTGTTCCGACCGGCGGCGCGCAATACGGTACGAGATGTCTTAAATCGCACGCAAGCGATTACCGTTCGAGATAAAGGATCGCAAGAACTTTTGACTGAACTGGGTGTTACAACCCCACCGATTACCGTGACAGCGGACGCCGTGTTGGCGATGCATCCGGGGGATCCTGATATCGGCCGCATGTTAATGCGACGGTACGGTATTTCCGGCATTGCACCGAAAATCGGTGTGTCGGTGCGTGAATGGCGTGGAAACGGTCAGTATAAGCAGAAACTTGCACAAGCCTGCGATGAATTACAGCACCGGACAGACGGCCAAATTATTTTTGTACCGATGCAGTATCCGGAAGATAAAGTTGCGGCTGAAGATATTGCAAGTGCCATGAAGAAACCGGCTGTAGTTTTGGACGAAGCGTATACCACAGCAGAGCTCATGGGAATTATCGGCGCCATGGATGTGGTAATAGGTATTCGTCTCCATGCGCTGATTTTTGCCGCTTTAATGGGAGTTCCTTCGGTGGGAATTTCGTATGACCCTAAAGTAGATCGTTTTTTGGAAAGCGTCGGTGAAAACGCCATCGCAACCATTGATAATGTGGATGCCGATGCATTGGCAGAACTTACTTTGAAACGTTTACAGCAAGGTATTTCTGATACGGAGCGCAAACAAGTAGCGATCTTGCGTTCCCGCTCGGAAGCAACAGCAGATTACGCACTCCGGTTATTGGGAAGGGAGAAGCATAATGACAGCACTCACAGATAAACAATTTAAAGAGGTCACAACCTTTGCCCGGCAAATGCGTCGTGATATTTTAAAAATGGTGACAGACGCGAAAAGTGGGCATCCCGGCGGATCACTGTCGATTACCGATTTGCTGGCATTGCTTTATAACGTGGAAATGAATATCGATCCCATGGATTCGCATCGTCCGAATCGTGATCGCTTGGTTCTTTCCAAGGGTCATGCTGCGCCCGGCTTGTATGCTGCCTTGGCCGGAAGAGGTTTTTTTGCCAAAGAAGAGCTTTGGCATTTGCGCAAAATTGATGCCATGCTGCAAGGCCATCCAGACATGAAGCATACGCCGGGGGTAGAAATGACGACAGGCTCTCTTGGACAGGGCTTCAGTGCAGCATGCGGCATGGCCTTGAATGCAAAGCTTGAAAATGACTTGTATCATACGTTCGTTATTGTAGGTGACGGTGAATCGCAGGAAGGGCAAGTCTGGGAAGCCGCAATGTTTGCGGGCCATTATAAACTGGATACCTTGACGGCATTTATCGACTTTAACGGACTGCAAATTGACGGTAAAATTACCGATGTTATGTCGCCGTTACCATTACCGGATAAATTCCGCGCCTTTAATTGGCATACTATTGAAGTGGACGGTCATGATATCAATGCGCTGCACGAAGCAATTACCGAAGCGCGAGAAACAAAAACTATGCCGACTGCTATTATTATGAAAACCGTAAAAGGCAAAGGAATTTGTGAAATGGAGAATCAGGCAGGTTGGCACGGCAAAGCTCCATCGCTCGAAGAATACAACTTGTATATAAAAGAATTGGAGGATGAATAATGGCCAAAGCAACGCGCGATGCATACGGCGAAATCCTGAAAGAATTGGGGGCCGAGAATCCAAAAATTGTTGTTTTGGATGCTGATTTATCTTCGTCTACCAAAACAGCAGAATTTAAAAAAGTCTTTCCTGAACGGCATTTCAACTGCGGTATTGCCGAGCAAAACATGATGGGGGTTGCCGCAGGTTTTGCGACAACGGGAAAAATTCCCTTTGCTTCGACGTTTGCTGTATTCGGCGCCGGCCGTGCCTACGAACAAATCCGAAATTCTATTTGCTATCCTAAGCTCAACGTTAAAATTGCGGTGACGCATTCCGGTCTGACTGTCGGTGAAGACGGAGCGACGCACCAGATGCTTGAAGACATTTCATTGATGCGTACATTGCCGAATATGACAGTAACCGTTCCCGCGGATGCCGCCGAAACGAAGGCTATTATTCGCTGGGCCGCTGACTATGAAGGTCCGGTTTATATTCGTATGGGGCGTGCCAAAGTGGAGGACGTTATGCCCAAAGGCTGTACGTTTACACCGGGCAAAGCGACATTATTGCGTGATGGCGCCGATGTAACGCTTATGGCGTGCGGCGTTATGGTGGCACCGGCATTAGAAGCAGCGGAAATTCTTGATGCGGAAGGCATTTCGGCAAGAGTGGTCAATGTGAGCAGCATTAAGCCGATTGACGCGACGGCCATTCAGGAAGCGGTCAAGATGACCGGTGCGATTGTTTCCTGCGAAGAACACAATATCATTGGTGGTTTAGGGGCGGCGATTGCCGAAGTGTTGGTACAATCTACGCCGGCGCCCATGGAAATGGTAGGTACTAAAGATACTTTCGGGGAATCCGGAACACCGGATGCGTTGTTGGAGAAGTACGGTTTAACGGCAGCACATATTGTACTAGCCGCGAAACGTGTTATCAGCCGAAAGAGTAGGGTATAATGATCCGCTTTGAAAAAGTTACCAAACGATATGGTACTAACATCGCGTTGCGAAATTTAAATTTACATATTGAAAAAGGTGAGTTTGTCTTTCTCGTCGGACCGAGTGGGGCGGGAAAATCTACTTTTATTAAGTTACTTTCCCATGAAACAGTGCCGGATGAAGGCAAAGTTTTCGTCGACGGAATTGAAGTCAACCGTTTGAAAAAAAGCAAGATCCCGTATCTGCGTCGTAAGCTTGGGATTGTTTTTCAGGACTTCCGCCTTTTGCCGAACAAAACGGCATTTGAAAATGTCGCTTTTGCTTTAGAAGTCATGGAAGTTTCGCGCACCGAAATCAAGCAGAAAGTACATAATGCGTTGGAACTTGTCAATCTGACAGCTAAAGCCAACCAATTACCCGCCAATTTGTCGGGGGGGGAACAGCAACGTGTAGCGATTGCCCGCGCACTGGTTAATCGCCCGGTGGTATTAATCGCCGATGAGCCGACAGGAAACTTGGATCCGGCTACAGCACAAACCATTATGGAGTTGTTTAACCACATCAATCATCTCGGCACCACAATTATCATGGTGACGCATGCCAAAGAACTCGTTAATCGTATGCATAAACGTGTTTTGACGATTGAAGACGGAGAGATTGTTCGCGATGTACAGAAAGGGGCTTACGATGAAATTTAGAACCTTTTTGTACTTCCTCAAAGAAGCATTTCGTTCGTTCTTTCGTAACGGCTGGATGACAATCGCTTCGATTTTGACAGTGACCTTATCTCTGTTTATCTTAGGTATGTTCATGACTACGGTCTGGAATTTAAATCACGCTGCTTCTTACCTGGAAAATCAGGTGGAGCTGAGTGTGTATTTAAAAGACGGGCTGACGTCAGAGCAGATTCATGCAGTGGAACAGAAAATTAAAAGCGTTCCTCAGACCAAATCCGTGGTTTTTGTAAATAAGGATCAGGCACTCGCGGAATTTAAAGATCGCTTGGGTGATCAAAGCTACCTGTTGGACTCGTTAAATGGTAATCCGTTGCCATCTTCATTTACGGTTGTTTACGAAACACCTGAAGGAGTTCATCACGGTGCAGAATTATTTGTGAACTATCCGGAAGTGGAAAGCGTTCAATACGGACAAGAAACGATTGAAAAATTATTTCAATTCACTCAGATTGTTAGAATCGGCGGAATGATTTTAATTATCTTCCTGGCCTTTGCTACTATTTTTATCGTTTCCAATACGATTCGTTTGACCGTTTACGCACGGCGTAAAGAAATAGAAATTATGAAATACGTCGGCGCCACTAACGGATTTATTCGTTGGCCGTTCCTTTTAGAAGGCATGATTCTCGGTACAATAGGCGCCATTTTTGCAGGCGTTAGCTTGTGGCAATTGTACGTATCGGCTCTGCGGGAATTAGTTGCCAATGGATTTGCATTTTTGCCCTTGATTCCGGTATATCCTTTTATTGCGCAAGTGGCAGCCATTTTACTTGTGGCCGGTATTTTGATCGGCGTTGTCGGCAGTGCGATTTCGGTGCACAAGTACATGAAGGTATAGCTTATGAGACGATGGAAAAAAGGAGTAGCATGGCTTCTAATATGGGCGTTCTGTCAAGGGTTTGCAGTACCTTCGTTGGCAGAAAACTTAGAAGCTGAGCTTTCTGATGTTCAATCACAAATGAATGAAGCGCAGCACCGTAAAGAACTTGCCGAGGAGCAAATCGGTTCTGTTTCCGAACTGTTGCGTCAGATTCAAAGTGAGCTGGATGTGGCTTTGAATGAGTTGCATGCAATAGAGGTGCAGCAATCGCAAGTCAATGCTCAAATTCAGCAAACTGAAGTGGAACTCACTGCTGCGCAAAAGCGCTTGGACGAACGTGAACGGATTTTAAATAAACGCTTGCGTGACGTGTATATGCACGGCAAGCTGAATTATTTAGAAGTTATTTTAGGTGCGAAAAACTTTACCGATTTCGCCAATCGCTTGGAATTTTTAAAACGAATCGTTTCGGCCGATCTGAATTTGATTACGGAAATTCGCGCCGAACGTGAGCTTATTTTGCAGAAAAAACAGCAGTTGGAAGTACAACGTCAGCAGTTGGCAAAACTGCAAGCCGAAGCGGAAGCAAAGAAGACAGTTGTCGAAAATAAAAAACAGGATCAACTGATCGTCTTAGCACGCTTACAGGATGAAAAGGCGTTAGCAGAAGCGTCTTACGCGGAATTACAAGCCACCAGTCAGGATATAGAAGCACGCATTAGAGCGCGGCAACAACAAGGTGCCAGCGCCGGACAAGTTGTGCATGGCAGTGGTGTTTTCATTTGGCCGACAAGCGGTCCGATCACATCGCCGTTCGGCTATCGTATTCACCCGATTTTTGGCACGCAGATTTATCATTCCGGTATCGATATCGGAGTTGATACCGGTACGCCGATTATGGCAGCGGATAGCGGTGTCGTCGTTGAGGCGGATTGGCTCGGTGGTTACGGCTATGCCGTCGTTATTGATCATGGGAATGGCTTGAGCACTTTGTATGGACATAATTCCGAGCTGGCGGTCTCGCCGGGGCAGAGCGTGCAACAGGGACAGGTTATAGCATATGCAGGATCTACCGGTTATTCGACCGGACCGCATTGCCATTTTGAAGTGCGTGTTGACGGTTCCCCTGTGGACCCGATGGGATATCTCTGATGAAACAGGCATGGGGCTTTAAATACCTGCTGCGTACACTGGTGACGGGGATTGTTTTTGCTATTTTGGTTTTATTGGCAACATCCTATCTTCTGTTTGGCAGTGTTGAAGATGGCGTGCGATTTACGCGTGTGTTGCTTACGGTACGGCATGATTACGTCCATCGCCCCGATCCGGAGCAATTGACTGACGGGGCTATTGGCGGTATGGTGCAAAGTTTGAATGATCCGTACTCCTACTATTTGCCGGCCGGTGAGTTTACCCGTTTTACGCAGTCCATAGAAGGAAAGTTCGTGGGTGTCGGCATTATTTTAACAACCGACAGTGAGTTTCCTCGCATCATGCGGGTTTTACCCGGTGGAAGTGCGGAAGCAGCGGATGTTCCGGTAAACGGATACATTGTTGCTGTAGATGGGGAAACAACTAAGGGAATGCCATTGCCTAAAACAGTGGAAAAAATCACCGGCCCTGCGAATACACAAGTAACGATTACGGTACGAAGTGATAACGGGGACCGAGATTTTACGTTGAAACGTAAAGAGTTTTCTGTTCCGACGGTAACGCATGAGATGATGCCCGAGCAGATTGGCTATTTACGTATCGGTCAGTTTACGGAACATACCCCGGAGGAAGTAAACCGGGCGCTGACGGAATTAAAATATCAGGGTATGCAGCGTCTGGTCTTGGATTTACGCAAGAATCCGGGAGGCTCGCTGGCAGCCGTAACGGCGGTGGCGGATCACTTTGTGTCGCAGGGGGAATTGGTACGAATTGTGCCGCGTTCCGGTAAAACCGAGGTTATCAAAGTGAACGGCAGCAACGAGCGCGTGCCTCTTGTGGTTTTAATTGATCATGACAGTGCGAGCGCCAGTGAAATTTTAGCAGCAGCGATTCGGGATCACCAAACCGGCATCTTGATAGGCACGACAACGTATGGGAAAGGGACCGTACAAAGCGTGCTGCCGGTCTCCGATGAGACAGGACTGCGTTTGACGATCGCAGAATATTACAGCCCGAATGGAAGCAGTATCAACGGGTATGGTGTCACGCCTGATATCGACTTGGGAGAAAAAGTGGATACACCGCAAGCACTGCAGATAGCTATTGAAGAAGTCAAAAAAATCAAATAGAGGCGATAGGTGCCTCTATTTGATTTTTTTGAATGAATTATGTAACATGAAATTAATTTAGTAGAAACTATTACATTAAGCGCTTCATGCGCTTTCAAGAAAGGCGGAACAAGATGTTTATCGACCGCGCAAGAATTTTAATAGAATCAGGTTCCGGCGGCAACGGGATGAGCAGTTTCCGTCGTGAAAAGTATGTACCCAAAGGCGGCCCGAGTGGTGGTGATGGCGGGCACGGCGGTGCTGTCATTTTACGTGCAACGCGCAACATGAACACGTTGATTGATTTTCGCTATCGCAGGATTTTCAAAGCAAAACCGGGTGAAAACGGGCAATCAAGCAATAAATTCGGAAAAGATGCCAATGATTTATACATTGATGTTCCCTTGGGAACATCTGTGTATGATGATGAAAGTGACAAGTTGTTGGCCGATTTAGTAGCGGACGGCGAAGAGTATGTTGCACTTAAGGGGGGACGCGGTGGCCGCGGAAATGCGCGCTTTGCTACCAGCGCCAATCGGGCACCAAAATTTGCGGAGCAGGGGGAACCGGGACAGGAACGTTGGTTGCGTTTGGAATTAAAAGTTTTAGCCGATGTGGGAATTATCGGGTATCCGAGTGTGGGTAAATCCTCACTGATTCGTAAAGTATCCGCCGCTAAACCGGAAGTAGCCGCGTATCCGTTTACTACACTTACGCCGAGTTTAGGTGTCGTTCGTTTGGATGAAGAGAGACAGTTTGTAATGGCCGATATCCCCGGCCTCATCGAAGGTGCCAGCAAAGGTGTCGGCTTAGGACACCAGTTCTTACGTCACGTGGAGCGCAGTAAAGTGTTGTTGCACATGGTGGATATCACTGGTTCTGAAGGGCGAGATCCATTAGAAGATGTTGAAATTATCAACACCGAACTGGCATTATATAGTGATCTGCTGCCCCAAAAACGCCAATTAATTGTTGCGAATAAAATTGATGCTTTGTCCGACGTTGAAGAACTGAGGAATTTTACGAAAATACAAACAGAAAAAGGGCGCGAGGTTTTTCCTATTTCCACTGTGACCGGCGAAGGGATTCCCGCATTGCTGCAGCGGACCTGGGAAGTTTTGCAAGAGGTCGCAATGGAAGCGCAGGAAGAGCCGGCCGTCATTGATGAAGCGATATATGATGAAACACCGCAACCCGATTTTACGGTGACGCGTGGTGATGATGCTGCTTATGAATTACATGGTCGACGGATCGAACGACTGGTTGGTATGACAAATTTTGACGATGATTACTCCGTATTGCGTTTCCAAAAAATTTGGCGCTATATGGAACTTGATGAATTTTTGCGTGAGCATGGCGTGAAGCAAGGCGACACCATTCGCATCGGTGAAGTAGAATTTACTTTTGAGGAGTAATTATGCTAACAAATCAGCAGAAAAAATTTTTACAAAAATTGGCCATGAACATAGATCCGGTGGTACAAATCGGTAAAAACGGTTTGGAGGACACAGTCATTGAAAGCGCGCGTAAGGCCATTGCCAAACGCGAATTGATTAAGGTTAAAATCCATCAGAATTCGCCGGCGGAAAAAGAAGAAACAATGAATGTGCTAGCGTCTGCGTTACATGCTGAAAAAGTACAACAGATCGGTGGGACAGGTGTGTTTTTTCGCGCGAAAGAAAAAGACTCCAAGATTGAGTTGCCTGAGTCATGAACCGGGACTTTCAGGCTGGTAAACGCATTGTTGTGAAAGTGGGCAGTAGCTCTATCACACATGAAACCGGCATTATCGATCTGGCTAAGATTAATGCGCTGGTGTATGATCTGGCAACGCTTGCCGCGGAAGGCTATGAAGTGGTTTTAGTGTCTTCCGGCGCTGTTGCGGCAGGGATGCCGGCATTGAAAATGATTGAACGGCCGCAGCGCTTAGAAGAAAAGCAAGCTGCGGCAGCGGTCGGGCAAGGACTCTTAATTCATATGTATGAGGCAGCGTTTCAGGCTTATGGTATTACCGTGGCGCAAGTTCTTTTGACCAAAGGAGACTACTTACATCCGCGGCGATATATGTATGCGCAACGAACATTGCACTCTTTGTTGCAATTTGGTGCTTTGCCGATCGTCAATGAAAACGATACGATTGCCGTCGATGAATTTAAGGTTGGCGACAATGATAATTTGGCAGCGATGGTCGCGAGTATTATCGGCGCGGATATGCTCATTATTTTATCGGATGTAGATGGTCTGTATACGGCCAATCCGATGACAGATCCTGAAAGTACACTTATTTCTGAAATTACGCAGATTACGCCGGCGGTTTTGGCATTGGCACAGGGCACAGGGAGCAATCGTGGAACCGGCGGCATGCTTACTAAACTGGAAGCGGCAGATATTTGTATTCATTCGGGCGTCCATATGCTCATTTGTGCATCCGATGAGCCGCATGTAGTAACGCGTGCCGTACATGGAGAAAACATCGGCACTTGGTTTAAAGCACGTAAAGTCCATCCCCAAATGCGTAAACGACAATTACTGTTTGGTACGCAGATGAAAGGCACACTGTTTGTGGATGAAGGTTGTAAAGAGGCTATTTTGCAACATGGTTCCAGCATTTTACCGATCGGTATTATCGGGGTCGAGGGAACGTTTGAAGAAGGTGACGGCGTTTCAATTCGCTACCAAGGACAGGAGATCGCTCGTGGAACAGCTGCATTAACCAGTGAAGAATTGATGCAGGTCAAGGGTGTACATTCAGCTGATATTGAAAAACGATTGGGATATACGCCGCGCTTTTTGGTTGCGGTGCACCGAGACAATTTGGTGCGGAAGGGGTAATATGCGAGCGGCAGACTATGGAATGCGTGCACAGGCGGTCAAAAATCATTGCGCAAGCTTGACTACGGAAACTAAAAATGAATTGTTACGTGCTCTCGCAGAACGTTTACAAGTTTCGATGGCCGAAATTCTGGCGGCTAACGAACAGGATCTTGCCGCTACTCATGGACTTTCCAGTGCAATGCAGGATCGGTTGCGTTTAACTGCCGAACGAATTGAAGCGATCGCACAGAGCGTAGAGCAGGTAGCAACATTGCCGGATCCGTTAGCTGATGCACAAGAAAAACGTATCTTTACAAACGGTCTTACTCAATATAAAGTCACCGTTCCTTTTGGTGTGATTGCGATTATTTATGAAGCACGTCCTAACGTAACGATTGATGCGGCGGCGTTGGCTTTGAAATCGGGCAATACGGTGATTTTACGAGGTGGCAAAGAAGCGCAACATACAAATCTGGTGTTGACTCAATGTGTGAGGGACGTTTTGCACGACGCCGGGTTGCCGGAAGATATAGTACAATATGTTCAGACTACCGACCGCAGCCTGGTGGGAGAACTTCTACGGGAGCGTTCCACCATTGATTTGGTGATTCCCCGCGGTGGACGTGGTTTGATTCAGTTTGTGCTGGAAAACAGCACGGTTCCCGTCATTGAAACCGGAAGCGGCATTTGTCATGTATATGTGGATAAAGCGGCGGATCCGATGAAAGCAACGGCGATTGTAATGAACGCCAAAACCCAACGGCCCTCGGTTTGCAATGCACTGGAAACGTTGCTGGTACACCGTGCTGTAGCGCCGCAGTGGCTACCTGTTATAGCAGAAAAACTTACTGCAGCAGGAGTGGAGCTGCGGGGGGATGAAGCAACATGCCGATACGTTTCCGGATGCAGGCCGGTTACCGCCGAGGATTGGGCGACCGAATATAATGATTTGATTCTGTCCGTTAAAGTAGTAGATGATTTGGATGCTGCACTTGCTCACATTGCGAGGTACGGTACGCGCCACAGTGAATGCATTATCAGTGAAGATAGGCATGCCATCGAACGTTTCTTACGCGAAGTCGATGCGGCAGCAGTGTATGCGAATGCTTCCACGCGTTTTACAGATGGTTTTGAATTTGGCCTGGGCGCGGAGATCGGGATCAGTACGCAAAAACTACATGCACGCGGCCCTATGGGATTGGAAGCTTTAGTGACATATAAGTATTGTCTTTACGGTACAGGACAAGTAAGGTCCTGATGTTGCGTAGATGGAAGATTTGGTGGAACTATCACCTCAGAACTGAAAAAGGTCGTCATGATGCCAAAGAATACATACTGCTCATCGTTTTTTTGGTACTGTTGATTGTGATTTTGGGGATAGGAAGATAGCTTATGACAATGCCGCAACGAATCGGAATTTTCGGTGGGACATTTAATCCCATTCACCTTGGCCATTTAGTAATCGCGGAAGCGGCCTGGCAAGAATATGACTTGGCTAAAGTGGTATTTGTTCCGGCTTCGCATCCACCGCACAAACAGCAAGACTCAGATGTCGCGCCGAATGAGCTGCGATATGAGATGGTGCGTTTGGCGATCGCCGACAACCCGCATTTTGACATTTCCGATGTCGAATTGCGACGTGAAGGACTGTCTTATACGGTAGACACGTTACGGTATTTTCACACGCAATATCCCGCCGGCACCGAATTTTATTTCATTATCGGTACGGATACATTGGAACAATTACCGACCTGGAAGTACATAGATGAATTGATTGAATTATGCCATTTTGTGAGCGCGTTGCGGCCTCATTACCAGGTCAACCGGGAACATCTTACGGAACGATTTGGGGATTTGGCGCAAACTCGCATCCATTATTTGGCAACGCCGCAATTGGAAATTTCCGCGACAGATTTGCGCAGGCGTCTTTGCAGAGGTCAGTCTGTACGCTATTTAATGCCGGACCCCGTACGGCGCCGGCTGACAGAAAAGGGAATTTATGACTGTTAAAACAGTTTCCACGAAAGAACTTCGTAAAAAAATGAAAGAATTACTTTCCGAGAAGCGATATCGTCACTCTCTGGGAGTAGCTCACACGGCAAGCGTTCTGGCGCAGCAATTCGGCGGCGATCCCAAACAGGCGGAACGCTGCGGCCTGGTTCACGACTGTGCAAAAGAAATGTCACTTACAGAAATGCAGGAGTTATTGGCAGATCAAAAGCAACAAATTTCGCCGATGATGTGGCATATGCGCAGCTTACTGCACGGTCCTGCAGGTGCTGTATACGCAAAAAATAATTTCGGTTTTACGGACCCTTTAGAATTGGCCGCCATTGCGTATCATACTACGGGGCGAGAGGCGATGAGCCATCTTGAATTAATTATATTTGTAGCCGATTACATTGAACCGACGCGTGAATATGACGGTGTTGAACAGATCCGCGCAATAGCCAAAACGGACTTGCGCAAGGCTGCTTTAGCGGGTATCGATTCGACTATTCGTCATCTTTTGAATTTGGGACAGGAAATTTATACGCCGACAGTAGACGTGCGTAATTATTTAATAAAGGAAACGCAGCACGCATGAATGACAAAAGAATAAAGCATCCGCAGCGGCGACGTAAGAAACGCAGAGGTTGGCGTTGGCGGTTAAAATGGATGGTCATCTTGTTGCTCTTTTTGTTTTTGATCGGTGCAGTATATTGGTTCGGACAGCAAAAAGCACCTGGTAACGCCACGAAAGAGCTGGAGCAAGGAACGGCAGATACACCGATTTATATTTTGGCAACGGGGATTGACCAAAGCGACCCGAAAGCGGCGGATACCATTATGCTCGTTGCCGTTAACTTTCAAAAACAAACCGCGGCCGTGATTTCCCTTTTCCCAAATATGGGAACACCTACCGAAGACGGACATGTACCGCTTTTAAAAGATGCGTATACGGCGGGCGGGATAGCAGCATTAAAAGAACAGGTAGAGCGCTCATTTCAGATTTTTATTCCCTATTATGTGACACTTGACGAAGCACATTTTGCATCTTGGCTTGATACTCGGGGCCCGGTATCACTGTATGTGGAAAAAAACATGGAACACGATGACGGCGTGACTACACCGATTCGCTTGGCACAAGGCTATCAGGAACTCGACGGTAAGCAAGCGGTTGCCTACTTACGTTATCGCGACGATGTTGCCGGTGAACTGGGGCGTACCCAGCGTCAGCAACGATTTTTGAAAGCATATCTTGCGCAATTGCAAAAGCAATATAGTTGGGTAAATTACATGTATACGTATTTTTCGTGGCATCACTTCGCTAGCAATATTTCGGCCGGTGACGGAGCGAAGCTGGTGTATGAATTGACGAAAATGCCACCTGAAAACATTGCTTTTTACATCGTACCGGGAGAACCGCAAACAGCAGGAGAAATCCATTACTGGCAGGTAGATCCGATTGGCAGTCAAACGTTGATCGGCAAAACCTTGACTACGAATATGGCGGAATAGGAAGGAGATAATATGGAAATTAAGCAATTAACGGAACAGATTGTAACCTTACTGGAAAGCAAAAAAGGCAAACAAATCAAAGTTTTAAATATGGAAGGCATCACTGCCTTGGCCGACTATTTCATTTTGGTAAATGCAGGTAATAAAAAGCACTCACAGGCATTGGCTGACGAAGTAACTAAGTTGTTAACTGATAATAATGTGGAACTTTTGCGAGAAAACGGATACCGTGAAGGAACCTGGATTTTGCAAGATTTCGGATCGATTATTGTCCATATTTTTGTGCCGGAAGAACGCACTTACTATGATTTGGACACAATGTGGGGAGACGCCAAAATTGAGCAGCAAATCAGCGGGGCCCAATAACGTAACGCTAAAAGAAAACACACTTGTCTCTCTTAAGGTCGCGCGTACCGGTGAACTGGGAGCTTTTTTGGATGCCGGCACCGGAAATACTTCGGATGATATTCTGTTGCATCATGATCAACAAACGGCTCCGGTCGAAGTGGGAGACATTGTTGATGTTTTCTTGTATCATGATCCCAAAGGCAGGTTGACCGCAAGCATGCGCTTACCCCGCATTCAGCCGGGCCAAATTGCATATGCTGAAGTAATTCAACGGACGCGCTTTGGAGCATTCGTTGATTTGGGAACCGAGCGCGGTATTTTTTTGCCGTTTGCCGAAATGAAAGGAAATCTCCAGGAAGGTGATCGTGTTTGGATTCGCCTTTACGAGGATAAATCCGGTCGACTGGCGGTGAGCATGGATGTAGGTTTAGCCATGCAATCCATTGCCAAACCCAGCGAAGGGATTGAACGAGGCGATGAAGTGACGGCGGCGATTTATAATATTACCGCCGACGGAGCATTGGGAATCACGCCGCAAAAATATTTGGTCTTTATTCATCGCGATGAATGGGACCACACGATTTTGGTAGGAGAAATGGTCAAGGCTCGGGTTACGTTCGTGCGCGAAGACGGTCGCTTGAATGCCTCGTTACGAGCGCAAAAAGAAACGGCCATGACCACGGATGCGGCCACGATCCTTGCCTATTTGGAGGCGCGCGGTGGCGTCATGCCGTATACGGATAAGACCGATCCTACAGTGATTCGCCGACAGTTTAAACTCAGTAAAAGTGCGTTTAAACGTGCGCTCGGGCACTTAATGAAACAGGGAAAAATTACGCAAGATAATGCGCAGACACGCTTAGTGGAGTGAATTATGAAGATTGTGATTATCGGTGCCGGCAAAGTGGGATACACGCTTGCCCAGCGCTTGACGGAAGAAGATCATGATGTCATCCTCGTAGATGAAAATTCCGAGCGGATTGATTTGATTCGCAGTTATCTGGAAGCCATGCTAATGGTAGGCAACGGAGCTAATCCCGGCCTGCTTATGGATATCGGTATGGAAGATACGGAACTTTTTGTTGCGGTGACCGATCGTGATGAAGTAAATCTTTTATCCTGCTATATTGCTAAGCAATTGGGAGCGACACAAACCATTGCCCGTGTTCGTGCCAAAGAATACATCCTGCAAAATAATAATCCGGCGTTGGCTTCACTTGGTCTGAATCTCGTTATTAACACGGAAATGGTTACTGCCAATGAAGTAATGCAGATTATCAAGATGCCGAATGCCTTGGATGTTGAAAACTTTGCGAATGGCAAAGTTAGACTTTTGGAAATTAAAGCACGCGATAATGAAGACATGTTGGGTAAACGAATTCGCGACTTGGAAATTCCCGATAAGGTTCTTATCGGCGGAATTTTTCGGCATGGACGTATGATCATTCCGAACGGTGATGATACGCTTCAAATGCTTGATAACGTTTTCTTCCTTGGCGAACGCAAAGCGATCGAAGGGCTTGAAGAAGAACTGGCGACGACTCGTACGCGAATCCAAAATGTTTTGCTGGTGGGCGCAGGACTGGTTGGCCGTAATTTGGCTATTCTTTTAGAGAGAGCCGATTATCATGTCAAAGTTATTGAAAAAGATTATGAGCGCTGCGAGCTCCTTTCGGCGGAAACCGACAACGTGATCGTCATTAATGGTGACGGCACTGATGTCGATCTTTTGCGTGACGAGGAAGTGGGCGATTATGATGCGATTGTTTGTTTGACCGATGATGATAAACTCAATTTACTCGTCGCATTAATGGCACGTCATTTTGGTGTTCAACGAACTCTTGTACGTGTCGGACGACCCGAATACATAGACTTGATGGAACAAGTTGGGATCGATATCGTATTTTCGCCGCGTTTACTGACTTCGAACGAAATTTTACGACAGATTCGCAAAGGGGAAGTGCTTTCCATCAGTAGTTTTGAGGACTCGAAGGCGGTTGCTTTGGAATTGAAAGTAACCGAGCAAAATCCTCTTGTGCATCGTCCGTTGGCGGAAATTAATTTGCCGGGGACAACCTTACTGGCAGCTATTGTTCGCGGTGAGGAAACGATAGTACCAAATGGACGTACGGTGTGTGAGCCGGGCGATCAAATTGTACTATTCACACTGCCGGAATATAGTGATGCGGTAATTTCGTATATGGAAGCATAGTATGAATAAAAAGATGAAAGCCGTTTGTGCCTTGTTAGGGAAAGTGGTTATGGTGTTTTCCCTTGTCATGCTGGTGCCTTTTTTCTATGGCATTTGTATTAACGAGTGGATTTGGCCGCTTTTCTTTAGTGCTTTAATTACATTGGCATTGGGAATATTGATTGACCGCAACGGTCAAAAAATCACATCCATTTCACTTAGTCAAGGGTTCGTACTGGTTTCGTTTACTTGGATTTTAGCCTCCTTGGTGGGCGCACTGCCCTACTACATGTGGAATGAACTTCCCAGTTTCGTGGATGCGCTTTTTGAATCGGTTTCCGGCTATACGGCGACCGGTGCTACCGTGATTTTGGACGTCGACGGGATGCCACGTCCGTTACTGTTGTATCGCAGTATGACACACTGGTTTGGCGGTATGGGGATCATTATTCTTTTGCTCGCGTTTCTGCGCAGCTTAGGGCCGGAGGCAGCGAACCTTTTTAATGCCGAAGCAGCGATTAACGGCTATGGTCAAATTATGCCGCGCATTCGCAAATACGCCATTACGCTGTGGGGAATCTATTGCCTTTTTTCGGCCGTATTGTTTGGGCTCTTATGTTTGGCGGGAATGCCGATTTTTGAAGCGCTGAATTATGCTATGTCGATTATTGCAACCGGCGGCTTTGCGGCTCGCAGCGCCGGAACGTTTATTTATGAAGAAAATTATGTCATTCAGGCAATTTTTATTTTATTTATGGTTCTTTCCGGCGGTAACTACGGTCTGTATTATTTAGGGTGGAAAAAAGGGTTTCGCCTCATTTTTAAAGATACCGAATTTCGAGTGTATATTTCCATTTTGTGTGTAGGCGCGTTAGTTATTGCGAGCACACTCTTTTTCAAGCAAAATACTACGATTTTAGAGAGTTTAATGGATGGATTCTTCACCATGACATCCATGCAAACCGGCTCAGGGTTTGCAGTAGCTGATTATGATCTTTGGCCCCCGTTTGCCAAAACTATTTTATTTATTGTCATGTTTATCGGTGGCTGTTCCGGATCCACGACCGGCAGCGTCAAAGTGATTCGCTACATTTATATCGGTAAAGCCATTTGGGCCTATTTGCAGCAAATGATTCATCCCGGTATGGTAAAAGTAGTCAAATATAATGGGGAGGCGGTACCGAATAAAAAAGTTATGGTAACGCTTATTTTCTTCATCTTGTACATTTTGATTTTGTTTACATCGACATTATTGGTAACCTTGACCGGCATGCCGATTATGGAATCTCTGACGGGAGTTGCCAGTACTTTGGGTAATGTCGGCTTGGCGTTCGGCCATTTAGGACCGACCGGTTCGTATGCATTGGTACATCCCTGGGCCAAGGTCGTATTTATTGTCGACATGTTGTTGGGACGCTTAGAGCTACTGACCTTGCTGGTCATGTTGCATCCCGGCTTTTGGTCGAACTTTTTGCGCAAAGACAAAAAGCGCTTACAGAATGCAAAAAAGCGACGCTACTTGTAATGAAATCTTGACACTGTACAGGAAAACCGATATACTATCAAAGTAAGTCTTGCGGCCCGGTGGTGTAGTGGTTAACATGCCGCCCTGTCACGGCGGAGATCGTCGGTTCAAATCCGATCCGGGTCGCCATTTTCTTTTTTTATTTGCCTCGGTAGCTCAGTCGGTAGAGCAGAGGACTGAAAATCCTCGTGTCGGCAGTTCGATTCTGCCCTGAGGCACCATCATGCGGGAATAGCTCAGTGGTAGAGCATCGCCTTGCCAAGGCGAGGGTCGCGAGTTCGAATCTCGTTTCCCGCTCCATTGTGGCGGCATAGCCAAGCGGTAAGGCAGAGGTCTGCAAAACCTTTATCCCCAGTTCGATTCTGGGTGCCGCCTCCACATTTGCCGGGGTGGCGGAACAGGCAGACGCAACGGACTTAAAATCCGTCGAATCGAGAGATTCGTACCGGTTCGATTCCGGTCCTCGGCACCAATTTTTGGTCATAAGATTTATTACGAAATAAAAACCGATTCATGCGAATCGGTTTTTTTGTTGCCCCAAATGGCACGAATAAATATGCTGCGAATCAAAAATCGTAGCCGAAGTTTTTAATAGAAACGATTTTGAGTGACATCAACACGCATCATAAATACACAATGACATGATGCGTGTTGTAATATGCTCAAATCAATAATTTATTAAGGATATAAAAGTTTTACGAGTAGCAAGAAATTTGTTCTTAGAGTTGATGAAGCCTTAGTAATAGGACAAAATAATTTACAAAAAAAGAACCGATTGATACGGTTCTTTAACTTTCTTTTTGCGGTGGGACAAGCAACGTTTTTTGGTGAGTATAATGCACAAATCCGGGTGGCGCGCCTTGTGGCTTTTTGATGTATTTACGCAAGGTATAATCGACTTCGACCTTCGGGGCTGTTTTGGCTTTGCTGTAGTACGCAGCCAGTTGCGCCGCATAGGTAATGACCTCCTCGGTGAAGGACTCACCGGGATTGGCAAAAATGATAACGTGCGAGCCTGGAATTTCTTTGGCATGGAGCCAAAGGTCATCAGGACCTGCCGTTTTGAGAGTCAAGGTTTCATTTTGCACATTGTTGCGTCCGACCTCAATCCGGTAACCGTCGTAGTTCAGTGACAGCGGTTGCGATTTTGTGTTTAATGAACGATGATTGTGATTCTTTTGCTTTTTAGGCCGCAAGGCATCCAATTCGTTTTCTAAATCGGTCAGTTCCGGTACTTGCAAAGACTCCTCAAGAAAATACGCAAGGGAATCTAAATACCGGAGATTCTGCTCCGATTTTTTCAAAAAAGGCAAAGCCTGTGTTTTTCTTTTTTTCAAACGATTATACCGCTTGTAATAAAGTTGCGCATTTTCCGCCAGCGACCATTCCGCGCGCAGAGGTATGGTAACATCTTCCTGCTGATCGGAAAGCAAATTGGGAAGTGTAATTTTTGTGCGATATTCATGTGGTAAATACGCATGAATAGACAAAAGATCACCGTATAATTTGTCAGTTTCAAGACGATCCGTTTCCGCCATTTCCCGGCGGATTTTTTGTTGCTTAGTGCGCTCCTTTTTTTGCATAGAGCGAATACGTTGGCGCAGGCGTTGGATGCGTTCTTCGTATTGCGAAAAAAGTTCTGCAGAGGCGAACGCCTGATTAGGATTGGAAAATTCTGCGACTTTATCCATCTGCCATTCCGAAAATAGGAAAGGGGACAGCCACGCTTCGCGGCCACGCTTATAAAAATATACGTTAGATTGCGTCATGAAAAGTTTCTGCAATGTTGCCAAGCATGTCATCAACTCTTTTTTTGACGCAGAGGAAAGCTCTGCCAACGTCATTTCCGGAACGAGTTGTAAGCGTGTGTTTAACAGCCTGGTTAACGGACGAGAAAAACCGTTAAAATAAGTGGCAAGTGTTTGTGTAAGAGTGAGCTCCTGTGGTAATTCGTCGATTAAGTTCAATATTTCCTGTGGTGTCAATTCGAGCCAGAATATTTTTTCGCTGTGCGGCGGTTCACTATAGGTTTGACCGGGAGTGAGGTCACGGCGCGAAGAGGGCTTGCGATGTAACGCATCGATAACTTGTCCGTCAACAGTTAATACCAGATTTGGTGCATTCGGAATCAGTTCTAATTCGAGCTTTTTAGAGACAATTTTTCCTTGGGCTTCAATGCGCTGAAATGTGGCGGTGACCCATTTATCACCATAGCGTGCTGCAATTTCCGTAAGTGTGGCGCCCTCCAGATGTTTGCGTAAAACCATGCAAAAATTGTTGGTAGGAGTATTGTTTCCTGCCGGCTTTTTATGACTCCACCAAGTTCGTGGCGATGACTGTAAGGAGACTTGCCAGGCGCGAGTACCTCTAGGCAAAAGCATTGTTAAGCTGAACGTGGATGTATCTAAAATTCGAATGTTGCCGAGCTTTGCGCCTTGTAATTCTTCTTTTGCAAGTAAAGCCCATTTTGTAAAAAGCAAACTGTCAATATTCATCTAAACCTTCCATTTCCTCCGTCTATATCTGCTAAGTCTCTTCATTTTACATCAGTTACTGAAAATGGTAAAATAGCTTAAATGGAGGTATTGTATGCAGTTTACAAAGTGGCATGGTTTGGGAAACGATTTTGTTTTACTGGACGGACTTATTGAAGAAGTGGTGATAACACCTTCTTTAGCACGCCAACTATGCGATCGTAAACGCGGCATCGGCGCAGACGGTGTAGCGATCATACTGCCTCCCGAAAATTCTCACTATGATTTGGAAATGCGGATTTATAATGCGAACGGAACTATTGCGGAAATGTGTGGCAATGTAACCCGTTGTGTGGCTGCCTATGCAACACAGCAGCAGCCGGACAAAAAGCATTGGCGTATTTTGACAGTTGCCGGAGTCATGCAAGCGGATGTGATTGACCATACGCCGCAGGAATCAGAGGTTACCGTGATTATGAGCGTACCTAAATTACGACGCGGTGACATCGGTATAACTGCGGATAAGGAGCAACCTGCGCAAAATATTCAAATTAATCTCGACGGAAAGGCGCTTACATTTACCGGTGTTTCTATGGGAAATCCGCACGTTGTTACATTCGTTGATGATGTTGATACAGTGCCGGTGGGAGATTGGGGGCCTCGGGTCGAAACCAATCCGCTATTTAGCGAAAAAACGAATGTGGAGTTTGCGCAAATTTTATCTCCGAATGAAATCCGCATGCGTGTTTGGGAACGCGGTGTAGGCATTACGGAAGCGTGCGGAACAGGTTCATGTGCAGCATTGGTAGCAGCTGTTGCCAACCAACTGATAAAAGATACAGCGACGTTAATTTTAGACGGCGGACGGCTGCAAATAACTTGGCCGGGTGTTGGCAAGCCGGTACAAATGACAGGTCCGGTAGTAGAGGTATTCAGTGGCGAATATAAAGGAATCGGAGAAAACGATGATAAATGTACGATTAATTAATATCGGATTTGGCAATATGGTATCTGCCGGTCGACTGATGGCAATTATCAGTCCGGAATCAGCTCCCATCAAGCGTATGATCCAAGAAGCCCGCGAAGAGAGCATTCTGGTGGATGCAACGTATGGCCGGAAAACGCGCGCCGTTCTGATTATGGACAGCGGACAGATTATTCTATCGGCCATCCAGCCGGAAACAATTGCCAATCGCTTACATGAATTCGGCGAAGAATGGGATGAAGAAAAAGAATGAGTGCGGCGCACAAACATGACGAAGGCGTACTTTTAGTGGTCTCCGGTCCTTCCGGTGCAGGAAAGGGCACGATTTGTGATGCGCTGCGCCGACTTCATCCGGAAATTCGTTACTCTATTTCGGTCACTACTCGGCCACAACGAGTAGGTGAGGTTGACGGGGTCAATTATTTTTTTACTTCCGTCGATAAGTTTAAAGATATGCTGCAACAAGATGCCTTCCTTGAATATGCCGAAGTTTATAACAATTACTACGGCACACCGAGAAAGCAAGTACTTGATTTGGTTCATGAAGGTAAAACGGTCTTACTTGAGATCGATATTCAAGGCGCAATGCAGGTCAAGAAAAAATATCCCGAAGGGATTTTTATTTACATTGTCCCGCCGTCTTTACAGGAGCTTTCTCATCGTCTATATGCTCGGGATACTGATTCCAAAGAAGTGATCCAAATGCGTCTTGCGAAAGTGATTAGCGAGCTTGAGTTGGCGCACCAATATGACTACATCGTTGTCAATGATAAATTGGATGAGGCCGTAGACAAGGTTCGCGCCATTATGGTGGCAGAGCGTTGTAAACTGTCTCGTAATAAAGAGCAAATCGATACTATTTTTGAAAAGTATATTACCAGGGAGGTTATGTAGTTATGGTATTCCCATCAATTGATGACTTATTGAAGCGTGTAGATAGTAAATATACCTTAGTTTCTATGGTGGCTAAACGAGCACGCGAACTTACCGAAGGCGCTGAGGCCTTGGTAGAAGCGGATGCGAAAAAGCCGACAACGATTGCTTTAGAAGAAATTTATTACGGTAAAGTCAAGAAAGCGGCTACCCATCCGGCGGGAAATATACAATAATGGGACGCTTACAAGGGAAAAAAGTAGTTCTTGGTGTAAGCGGCGGCATTGCTGCTTATAAAGCACTTTTTTTGGTTCGAGAGCTGCGTCGACATGGCGCGGAAGTTCATGTGATTATGACGGAACACGCAACGAAGTTGGTGACGCCGCTTTCTTTTCGTGAACTTTCCGGTCAGCCGGTTACGACAACGATGTGGGGAGAGATTACCCATTGGAATGTAGAGCACATTGCTCTGGCCAACTTGGCAGATGTTTTCGTCTTGGCACCGGCGACCGCAAATTTAATTGGCAAAGTAGCCAACGGGATTGCCGATGATATGCTGACGACAACCGTAATGGCAACAACTGCCCCGGTAGTTGTCGTGCCGGCGATGAATACCCGGATGTATGAAAATCCTTTTACGCAAAGCAATTTACAAAAGTTGGCCAGTGCGGGCTATACCGTCATCGAACCGGAATCGGGAGATATGGCTTGCGGCACAAACGGTAAGGGGCGCTTCCCGGCCGTAGAGACAATTGTTGCCACCATTGAAAGAGTGGCATCGCAAGGTTTGTTACGAGGTAAAAAAGTGGTTGTCAGCGCCGGTGGAACACGCGAGGCTATTGACCCGGTACGCTATCTCTCCAACCGCTCCAGTGGCAAAATGGGGTATGCGGTAGCCGCTGCTGCAGCTTGGCAGGGAGCCGAAGTGGTCTTGGTCAGTGCGACAACATCGCTGCCGGAAGTTCCCGGTGTACGTACCGTTCATGTCAATAGCGCGCGGGAAATGAAGGACGCCATTGATGCCGAATTTGATACTGCCGATATTGTCGTCAAAGCGGCAGCTGTTGCGGATTATCGCCCGGCGAAAACCGCATCTCAAAAAATCAAAAAACAGGACGAAGATATGCAAATCAAGCTGGTACGCAATCCTGATATTTTATATGAACTGGGCCAACGTAAAAAGCAACAAATTTTGATCGGGTTTGCGGCGGAAACCCAAAATGTTTTGGAATATGCCAAGGGCAAATTGATCAAAAAAAATCTGGATATGTTGGTGGCCAATAACGTAGCGGCCCCCGGCGCCGGCTTCCAGACGGATACTAACATCGTAACGTTCGTCTATCGTGACGGCAGTCACGAATCTTTGGATATCATGACTAAAGACCGGGTAGCGGAAGAGATCATTAAACGGGCCGCGGAATTGGTGAGCGCTTGCAAAAAATAGCATAATATCATAAAATAATAACTGTACTCATCCAGAGTGGTGGAGGGATTCGGCCCGCAGAAGCCACAGCAACCGGTTCAATTCGGTGCTACATCCGACAGGCAACTGGAAGATGAGGGAAATCCCTCATGGAGGGATTTTTTTATGCAAAAGGAGCGAATATTTTGGCAGAAAGAGAATTTTTCACTTCGGAATCGGTAACGGAAGGACATCCGGATAAAATTGCCGATCAAATTTCAGACAATATTTTGGACGCGATTTTGGCACAGGACCCGGATGGACGAGTTGCCTGTGAAACAGTAGTCAGCACCGGTTTAGTACACGTTGTTGGTGAAATATCAACATCTTGCGATATTGATATCAATAAAATTATTCGTGAAACGATTCGGCGCATCGGTTATGATCGTGCGAAATATGGATTTGATGCGGATACTTGCGGGGTGTTGGTGTCGATTGATGAACAGTCGCAAGATATCGCTATCGGTGTAGACAGCTCGTGGGAAGCAAAAGAAAAAAGTGAAGACCGCTTTGACGAAATCGGTGCCGGGGACCAAGGCCTGATGTTCGGCTATGCAGTTCGCGAAACGCCTGAATTGATGCCGTTGCCGATCTCGTTAGCACATCGTTTGGCGCGACGTTTGGCGGAAGTTCGCAAGGACGGTATTTTGCCGTATTTGCGTCCGGACGGTAAAACACAAGTAACAGTAGAATATGTGGATGGTAAGCCGGTACATATTGATACAATCGTTATCTCGACACAGCATAGCCCCGAAGTAGAGATAAAAGAATTACGTGACGATATTATCGAGCAGGTCATCAAGCCTATTTTGCCGGATAACTTGTATGACAATAAAACGAAGCTCTATATTAATCCTACAGGGCGCTTTGTCATTGGCGGTCCGCAAGGGGACGCCGGCTTGACCGGTCGTAAAATTATTGTGGATACCTATGGCGGGATGGCTCGTCACGGCGGCGGTGCATTTTCCGGTAAAGATCCGACAAAGGTGGATCGCTCGGCTGCCTATGCAGCACGCTATGTGGCGAAAAACATCGTTGCGTCGGGGATTGCGGATCGGTGTGAAATTCAGCTGGCATATGCGATCGGTGTAGCACACCCGGTATCGATTTTAGTTAACACCTTCGGCACGGGTAAAGTTCCCAACGAAAAAATCACAGATCTGGTTCGTACTCATTTTGATTTACGCCCGGCAGCGATCATTCATGATCTTGATTTAAAACGACCGATTTATGCACAGATAGCGGCGTATGGCCATTTTGGCAGAACGGATATTGATTTACCCTGGGAACACACCGATAAGGCAGATAAATTGCGTAAAGATGCGGGATTATAAGAAGACGGTACATGCCGTCTTCTTTTTCACATAGGAGAAGCTATGACGGTAGCGGAAATTATCATTAATCGACCGACTAAACATTTGCAAAAATGTTTTTCATATCGTATTCCTACCCACATGGAATACATTACTCCCGGTTGGCGAGTGATCGTTCCATGGGGAACCGGTCACGAAGAGGGTATCGTTTGGAAGACTCGACCGGAAATATCTGAGGATGCAGCGCTTGATCTAAAAAGTGTTTTTGTGACAATAGGAGATACTGCTTGGTTTACATCGGAAATGCTGGCACTTGCAGAATGGATTGCAAGCTACTATGTATGTCCTTTGATCGAAGCTTTGCGTTTGTTTTTAGTGGATAAAAAAACAGTCAAAAGCCAAACTCGCTATACTTTGACGGTATCAGGGCAAAAAAAAATAGCACTGGGGAATATTCCTGCAAACCATCAAAAACTTCTGAAGGAATATTTTCCCAATATGCTGGAGGCGCTTGCCAATGGCTGGATTAAAGGTGAACTAAAACGGCTGAGTGATTCACGATTTGCGAGTGAAGTCGTTTGGGACGCAGCCATTGATCCCGCACTATCACAACTTATGCGTACCCCTCGTCAGCAGGAGTTGGTTCTCTTTTTAACAGAGCATCCTGAGCAAACATCGGCAGAATTAAATGCCGCGGGATTTTCTGCCGCATTACGCAAATCGGCACTCAGCAATGGATATATAAGTACTCACGAAAAGTGTAACACTCATGCCGTTATTCGGGATCATTTGCCCTCACTTACATCGTCACAAGAGCAAGCGTTGGCAAACGTCACGTCAGCGCTAAACGAAAAACGGCACGAAACGTTTTTGCTACATGGAGTGACGGCCAGCGGCAAAACGGAAATATACTTGCGCGCTACCGCTAACGCCGTAGAGAAAGGCAAGAATGTCTTGGTTTTGGTGCCCGAAATTTCGTTAACGGATCAATTAGTTCGTCGATTTACGGCACGCTTCGGAGCGGAAAAAATATTTTGCCAACACAGCGGCCTGACGGAGCGGGAACGCTTTGATAACTGGAGGCGTGTGCGTGCGGGCCGGGGAAATATTGTGATCGGACCTCGTTCCGCCATATTTATGCCGGCAGAAGAAATCGGCCTTATTGTTATCGATGAAGAATACGATGCCAGTTACAAACAAAGTGAGCAGACACGGTATCATGCTAGACGTGTGGCGGAGTGGCGTGCACGTTGGCATCATTGTCCGCTCGTTTTAGGCGCGGCAACACCTTCGATGGAAAGTTATTATCGCGCTGAAAATGGTGAAATCGCTACACTACTGCTCCCGGAACGTATCGGCGGTGTATCCTTACCGAAAATGCATATTGTCGATATGCGCAGCGAGCTGGAGGCGGGGAATCGTTCCATTCTTTCACGGGAATTGTATCAGACGATGCAAACGATGCTTTCGCAGGGACGTCAAATTATTTTGCTTTTAAACCGACGCGGCTATGCCACTCATGTTTCCTGTCGGACATGCGGTTATGTTTTAACCTGTCCTCATTGCGACTTGCCTTATACTTACCATTTACCAACCCATACTTTACAATGCCATCGTTGCGGCGGTGAAAGGGAGATGCCCACAAGCTGTCCGAATTGTGCCAGTAAAGCGATTAAATATTTTGGACTCGGCACGCAACGCGCGCAAAAAGTGGTAGCGGAAGCATTTCCTCGGGCGAAAGTCCTGCGTTTGGATACGGATAATGCAGGGAATGCAAGGCGGCGCGCAGAAATTTTAGATGCCTTTGCGCAGGGGAAAGCCGATATCTTGTTGGGAACGCAGCTGGTGGCGAAAGGCCATGATATTCCTAATGTCGGCTGTGTCGGAATTTTAAGCATCGATGCATTATTAAATCGCCCGCAATATAATACGGCGGAACAGGTATTTCAATTGGTTGTGCAAGCAGCCGGACGCGCAGGACGTAAAGACGGTGACGGGCGCGTCATTGTGCAGACATACCATCCGGGGCATTATGCATTGCAGGCGGCCTGCACCAATGAATGGCAGAATTTTTATACCGAAGAACTTGAACTGCGCGAGTATTTGCATTACCCGCCGTTTTTTAAACGCGCTAAAATCAGTGCTTTTGCGGAGAGCCAAGAAAAAGCGCAAAGTCATTTACAAGTTCTATTTGATGACCTTGTAAAAATCCTTGCAGAAAAAGGGGTAGAAGTGGAATATACGGATATTTATCCTGACTATCAGGCTAAATTGCGTGGCCGGTTCTATATGTCTTTTCAAGTAGCAGCCAAAAATCTTGACGTGGTTAGAGCGCATATGAAGCAAAGCGCTCTATGGCAAGTAAATGGTATAATAATAGATATGGAAATGAGTTAATATACAAAAGAGGTGACACGATTGGCAGTCCGAAAAATTGTGTTGGCGGGTGCGCCCGTGCTGAAAGCAAAGGCGCAACCTGTTACAAAAATGACAAAATCGATTAAAACTTTGCTGAAAGATATGAAAGATACGTTATATGATGCCAACGGCGTGGGCCTTGCAGCACCACAAGTCGGTGAATCCTTACGAATCTTTGTCATTGATGACGGCAACGGTTATGTGGAATATATTAATCCGGAAATTATTACTTTATCTGATGAAAAAGAAGAAATGACGGAGGGGTGCTTAAGTGTTCCCGGTTTTGTGGGAGTGGTCGAGCGCTCTACCGGCGTTACCGTACGATATGAAGATCGAAATGGGCGTACGCATGAGGTAAGCGCAACGGGCCTGTTGGCGCAGGCCATCCAACATGAAAATGACCATATTGACGGTACTCTTTACATCGAACGTGCGAAAAATCTATACAAAGAAAATGAAGGAACGATCGAATGAGAGTTGTCTTCATGGGGACGCCGCAATTTGCTGTACCCTGTCTGGAGTCGGTACTAACACATCCGAAAGCGGAAATTGTCGGCGTATATACCCAACCGGATCGGGTCAATCGTCGCGGTAAAAAAATGAGCTTTTCACCGGTGAAAGAGTGTGCCCTTACGCATGATTTGCCGTTGTATCAGCCGGCAACACTGCGCGATGCCGACGCGCAAAAAGAATTACAGAAACTTGCACCGGAACTTTTGATCGTGGTGGCTTATGGTCAAATTCTTCCGGCGAAAGTTCTTGAAATTCCGCGTCTTGGTGCGATCAATGTTCATGCATCATTATTGCCCAAGTATCGCGGCGCCGCACCGATACAGTACAGTCTGCTCAATGGCGATGAGACGACCGGTGTCACTATTATGCATTTGGATGAAGGCATGGATACCGGCGATATCATCTTACAACGTCGAATTGATATTCCTATTGATTGGGAATTCAATCAATTATCTGCGCACTTGTCCATACTTGGTGCAGAAGCCTTGCAAGAGGTCTTGGCTGACGCGGCTACAGCGATTGGTAATACTACACAGCAAGCACACGATCGGGCCACATATACCGGGAAAATTGCTAAAGAATGGGGACGAATCCACTGGAGTAAAAATGCGCGCACCATTCATAATTTAGTGCGTGCATTGCATACGAATCCGGGAACCTATACATTTTTCCGCGAAAAACGTTTGAAAATTCATCAGACCGTTCTGACAAAAGCGCATGCGAGGCTTTTACCGGGCGAATTATTGGTGGACGGTACGGATATTTTTGTCGGTACGGGTGAGGGGAGCTTGCAGCTTTTGCAAGTGCAGCCGGAAAGCAAACGGAATATGCAGACGGCTGAGTTTATTAACGGATACCAAATAAAATCAGGTGAAGTCCTTGGCGAACAAACAGATTGACGAAACGTTACAAAATCGCAATCTCTACCTGCGTTTGACCTTGTTGACGTGGGTAACATTAGGCGCGATCGTTTTTGCGATTGCGTATTTATTGGCGCCCGGCTTAACTTTGCTGCATCCTATTTTGCCGAATCTTGCATACGTTTTGGCGGCAGCGGGCGTGATCTTCAGCGGCGGCCTGATTGCATGCATCGGCGTGGCGTTGGAAACCCATCACGAATTGCCCTTGGGAATTTTGCGTAGCGCCAGTAAAACGGTACATATGTTTTTACCGTATTGCATTTTGTGGGGCAAAGTATTCCGTATTCCGAAAGAACATGTCGCCCAGTCGTTGGTAGATTTAATTAATACGTTGTCAGAGCGTTATTTGCCGAAACTCAAGCCGGAAGATATTATGCTGCTGACACCGCATTGCTTGCAAAATGATACTTGTCCGATCAAAGTAACGCGCGATGCGTTTGCCTGTCGTGAATGCGGGCGTTGTCCGGTGGGAGGGCTGGTTCATCTTGCCAAAACATATGGAGTTTCCTTATATATCGCCACCGGAGGAACCTTTGCGCGCCTTTTAGTAAAAAAACATCGTCCTAAAGCGATTATTGCGATCGCTTGTGAGAGAGATCTGGTTTTGGGAATGAGAGATGTTTTTCCGATTTTAGTGTTCGGAGTTTTAAATAGTCGTCCCTATGGTCCCTGTTTCAATACCCAAGTGGATCTGCAAAAAGTAGATAAAGTATTAGCTCATTTGTTAGGAGAAAAGAAGTCTGTTGAAAACTGCTCGAGAAATAGCGCTCGTCGTCTTGCGTAAGGTGCTTGTGGAAGAGGCTTATGCAAATATTGCCTTGCAACAAGTATTTACCACATGGCCTGCTGAAGATCGCGAACGCCGGTTTGCCACCGAAATTATTTACGGTGTAATTCGTAAGAAAAATTATTTGGAATGGATATTAGGCCGTTTAAGTCGCCAGCCGTTGGCAAAATTGGATGCGGATGTACGACTCATTTTGTTGTGCGCATTATATCAAATTATTTTTCTAAACAGTGTACCTGCGCGCGCGGCCATTAACGAAGCCGTCGAGATGACGAAAAAAGTATCGCATCGTGGCAGTGCGGGTTTTGTAAATGGTTGCTTGCGTAGCTATTTACGCAAGCAAAAAGAGTTTGAAATTCCCCAACGGACAAATGGTCCTATTACCTATTTAAGTCTTACATATTGTCAGCCCAAATGGTTCGCTCAATGGGCTGTTCGTACATGGGGCATGGAGCGCACGGAAGAGCTGTTTGCTTATTTTACGCAGCCGGCACCACTCACTGTGCGTGTGAATACGCTTATGCAAACACGGGATGAGGTTATAGGAAAATTAGCATCTCGCGGTGTAGACGTAGTAAAACTTGCCGTTCCTGAAGGACTTTCCATTAGCAGGGGAGGGATTGCCGCCATTCGTGAAGAGCTGCAAAGCGGAATTTTATATGTCCAGGATGAAGCGGCTATGTGGGTGGCACATGCGGTTTCTCCACAACCGGGTGAAACCATATTGGATTTATGTGCAGCGCCCGGCGGCAAAACCACTCACTTAGCACAAATCATGGAAAATCAGGGAGAAATTATTGCCTGTGATTTATATTCTCACAAACAACAGCTGATTTGGGATAATTGTAAGCGGTTGGGCGTAACTATCGTTTCTGCAGTGGTGCAGGACGCCACTAAAGAAAATCCGGATTGGCAAAAAAAATTTGATAAAGTACTCGTTGATGCCCCTTGTTCCGGATTAGGAGTTATCGGACGTCGCCCGGATCTTAAATGGCGACGTACGTCAAAGGAATTAAAAGACTTTCCGCTCTTGCAGCAGGCAATCGTAGAACGTGCCGTTACGTATTTAAAACCGGGCGGTCGCTTAGTGTACAGTACCTGTACACTGAATCCGGAAGAGAATGAAGGCGTAAGAGAAAGAATTTCACAAGCACACTCCCGATTGCAGCCGTGCACTATTTCGCTGGAAAATACGATCAATACAGATGAGTATAGATTTTGGCCGCCGGAATCGAAAACAGACGGTTTTTATATTTGCGCTTGGGAAAACAAAATATGAAACAAAATATTTGGGGTAAAAACCTCCCGGAATTACGGACTTTAATGAAGGAACTTGGCGCTCCCGGATACCGCAGTCAGCAGTTGTTCGATTATATGTATAAGCGTGGTATTTTACATTTTGACGAAATGGCGCAATTGCCGAAAGCATTGCGCAACAAACTGATAGAATCGTGGGTCATCGATTTTCCGACCATTGTGCGTGAACAACGGAGCAGCGACCGGAAAACCGCCAAACTGTTGCTGCGTTATAGCGATAACTCATTGATTGAAACAGTACTGATGAACCAGCCGTACGGTTATTCCGTATGCATTTCCACACAGGTAGGGTGCGCGGTCGGCTGTACATTCTGTGCCTCCGGTTTAACCGGTTTGCAACGTAATTTAACGGCCGCAGAGATGTTGGCACAGATTTATTTGTGGCAATTTCTCTATGATATCAAAATTCACTCTTTCGTGTTGATGGGCTCCGGAGAACCTTTGCAAAATTATGACAACGTACTTTCTTTCATGAAAATGTGCCATGATTTTGAAGGATTAACGATAAGTTATCGAAATATGACGCTATCGACGTCAGGTATTACACCTAAAATTTATGATTTGGCTAAAGAAAAATTGCCGATTACATTAGCGCTTTCGTTACATGCACCGAACGATACAATCCGCAATCAAATCATGCCGATCAGTAAATGGTATCCCTTGCCGGAACTATTGGAGTCGTTACAATTTTATACCCAAACCACTCGCCGGCGCGTGACTTGTGAATATATCCTTTTAGCGGGAGTCAATGATAAGCCGGAACATGTCGCCGAGTTGGCGCAAATGATTCGTCCGTTGCGCGCGCATGTAAATTTGATTCCATTAAATGAGAGCCCGGGAATTCCTTACCGACGACCAGAAATGAAACATTCACAGGAATTTTGTGAACAGTTGCAAAAGCAGGGAATAGCCGCTACCATCCGTAAAGAGATGGGAACAGAAATTCAAGCCGCCTGTGGTCAACTCAAAATGAAATTTGTTAGGGATAATGCCTAGTTTGACGCTGTATTTGATAGATGATACGATATTCATATATTGATTAAATTTACTGTTAAGGTGGTTTCATGAAAAGTTTTGGTATCACCAAACGTGGTCTTGTGCGTCCTACCAATGAAGACGCTTTCCGCATCGTTTTGCCATCGCTTTTTATTGTGGCGGACGGAATGGGGGGACACGTTGCCGGTGAGATCGCAAGCCACATAGCCATTGAACGTGTATCGGATTATGTGAGCGGTGAACGTTCGGAGCTTTGGAACGAAGTCACATTAAAAGATGCTGTCAATCAAGCAAATATCGCTATCCGTGAACGTGTTAACAACGAGCCGGATCTGGCCGGTATGGGGACAACGCTTTTAGTCGCGCGTGTCGAAGAAGATTTATTCTTTTGGGCGCATGTCGGAGATAGCCGAATTTATCGCTACTATCGTGGGCAATTAACCCAGATTACAGTAGATCATTCCTTGGTTACCGAAATGGTTCACGAAGGTACATTAACTGAGGAACAGGCGAAATTTCATCCGTCGCGTAATGTAATTACCCGTTCCGTCGGTACAACGGATACTTTGGAAGTCGACACGGGTCGATTGACGCTGCAACCGGAAGAAATGATTATGATGTGCACTGACGGTGTTTATAATATGGTTTCGGACGCAAAATTACGTGATATTTTAATTACGAATGAAAATGCGCCGGAAGCGTGTGCTCGCTCGATAATGCGTGAAGTATATCTCGGCGGGGCCAAAGATAACGCAACCGTGCTCGTAATCAGCAATACGTAAGAGAAAGTGATGGTGTAAAATAATATGATTGGACGGCTTTTAGACAATCGTTACCAGCTGACTGAAAAAATTGGCAGCGGTGGTATGGCTGATGTCTACCGTGCCCAAGACGTGCTACTGGATCGTGTCGTTGCCGTAAAAATACTGCACAGCAACTTTTCCACTGATAACGATTTTGTCGTACGATTCCGAAGAGAAGCGCAAGCGGCTGCAAAATTGTCGCACCCCAATATCGTCAATATTTACGATGTCGGCAAAGACAATGAAGTATATTATATCGTCATGGAATACGTCGGCGGTGAAACGTTAAAAGACTATATTGCGCGTCAGGGGAGACTTTCCAATGAAGCGGCTGTCCGGATTGCGATAGAAATTGCAGAAGCATTGGAACATGCACATGCTAACGGCATCATTCACTGCGATATTAAACCGCATAATATTTTGGTTACCAAAACCGGCCGGATTAAGGTGGCAGATTTCGGTATTGCCCGTGCGATCAATACAGTTACGATTGCCAATAAGCAATCCGTGCTCGGTTCCGTACATTATTTTTCGCCGGAACAGGCCAGTGGGGATCCGTTGACACCACAAACGGATATGTATTCTTTGGGCATCGTGCTGTATGAAATGCTCACAGGACATCTTCCTTTTGAGGGGGAAACCGCTGTCAGTATTGCTTTAAAGCATATGCAGGAAGATATTCCGAAACCGGTAAAATACAATCCAACCATTTCACCAATGTTGGAAGACTGCGTCATGAAAGCGCTACAAAAAGATCCGCATAAACGGTTCAGCGATATTTCGGAAATGATTGCAGAATTACGTTTAGCGCAGGGTTTAGTAACACCCAAAAACACAGCAACCGGTCGACATGATTTTTCTACCGGTCAATTTCCGCGTACCCGGCCGATTCCTAAGAAGGATCTGGAACCGAAAGAAAGTATGTTGACGCCGATTTTATCTTGGCCGGTTCGATGGATTGTTTTGGGCATTGCCGGACTATTCTTATTGGCATCGGGCATTGCTTTTTGGATGTTTGGCGATTTTTGGAGCCCGGACTCAATAACATTGCCGAATGTGGTAGGGCAACAGGTAGAAGTGGCACAAAAAACGTTGACTAGCAAAAAACTAAATGTTCGTATCAGCGAAATTGCGAGTGAAGATGTCCCCATCGGTCAAGTCATTTCGCAAACGCCGAGCGCAGGAATGGAAGTAAAAACGCATCGTATTATTCATCTGACAGTCAGCAAAGGCGGGAGCAATATTTTAATTCCCGACTTAACAGGCTTAACGATTGAGCAGGCTACTGCCAAGCTGAACAGCATTCACTTGCGACTTGGCAAAATTGAAGAGAGGGAAGATAGCAGTCGACCCTTAGATACTATCATCGGACAGTCACCGCTGGCCCCGAATAAAGTGGAAGCGGACACCAGTGTAAATGTAGTTGTCAATAAAAAAGATATGGTCAGCCGTGCAACAACACCGGGGGTTGTTGGCAAAACATGGCAGGAAGCAAAGCAAATCTTAGCCCAGGCAGATTTGACCGTCGGTTCTTTAACGCGCGGCGGGAAAACTGTCACTCCTGCGGATGGCGATTTGGTGACTGCGCAGAATCCATCGGCGGGCCAGGCCATTGTACGCGGCTCAAGCGTAGATTTATCATTTGATAAATCGGAAGATAAAAAGGCGAATGTCGGTATTCGTGTACCTAACGACGGAAAGTCGCATCATGTTGAAATTATTGTCACGGATGACACGGGTACGCATACCGTATTTTCCGCCAATGAAAAAGCAGGAGCTACTATTAATCAGCGAGTTACAGGCAGCGGACAGGTACGGGTTCAAGTGTTGATTGATAACGCTATCGTGCAAGATCAAGAGCTCTAATGGAACAAAAAGGAATTGTGACACGCAATCAGAACGGTTATTTTACAGTTTCTGATTCTCACGGACATGAATACACCTGCAAAAGCCGGGGGCGACTAAAACTGGAATCTTCCGGCATTTTGGTAGGTGATTATGTAAGCATTGATGTGCTTACGGAAACAACCGGTATGATTATTTCCGTACATCCGCGCAAGACGACGTTACAGCGTCCGCATGTTGCCAATGTCACACATTTGATTGCCGTGATGGCAGTAGCACAGCCTGAACCGAATTTGTTTTTACTCGACCGCATTTTAATGATGGCGGAAAAGCAAGGTTTGGATCCGTTAATATGTTGGACAAAAGTGGATTTAGATCACGTAAAAGCGAAACGTCTGACAGCGGACTATGCTAATGTTCCCTACATTACTTTGCAATCCGGTTATGATCAGCCGGTACGCGAACCGTTACTAGCGATCCTACAGGGACACATCAGCGTCTGCTGCGGTCCGTCGGGTGTGGGAAAGTCTACTTTAATCAATCATTTGGCGCAAACAGACACCCTGCGCACGCAAAGTGTCAGTTCAAAAATTGGTCGCGGACGTAATACTACTCGTCATGCCAAGTTGCTGCGACTGGCGCCGGATACATTCATTATGGATACGCCGGGGTTTGCGTCGCTTTCCTACTTACCGCGTGAAGTGACTGATATTGCTGCACGTTTTCGTGATTTTGTGCCCTACTTAGGTCAATGCCGATTTGGTGATTGCCGCCATTTAAAAGAGCCGCACTGTGCTGTCAAAGGGGCGGTAGAAAGCGGTGCTATTTTACAAAGTCGCTATGACTCCTACCAAGCGTTGGCAGAAGAGTGGCTGGAAAAAGAGAGAGGCAGATATCGATGATAAAAATTGCACCATCCTTACTTTCTGCAGATTTTTCTCGCTTGCAGGAAGAGTTGAAAATGCTAACGCAAGCGGGCGCCGATATTGTCCATTTGGATATTATGGACGGCCATTTTGTTCCGAATCTGACATTTGGTCCACCGGTGATCAAAGCGCTACGGCCCCACAGCGATTTAGTGTTTGATGCCCATTTAATGGTCGAACAACCGAGTGATTATATTGAACCACTACATGAGGCCGGCTGTGATATGGTATCTTTTCATTATGAAACAGAACCACATGCGGATCGCGTAGTGCAGCTGATCAAAAAGTACGACATGCAAGCCGGTATGGTATTAAATCCGTCTACTCCTGTAGAGGTATTGCAAGATATTTTGCCGGCGCTTGATTTTGTGTTGTTGATGAGCGTCAATCCGGGATTTGGAGGCCAAAAATTCATTCCTTATGTGACTGCCAAAGTAAAACGTTTAGCCGAACTAATTGAACGCACGAAGAGCTCCGCGTCGATTGAAATCGACGGCGGTGTAGGACCGCAAAATGCGGCTTCGTTGATCGCAGCGGGGGCAAATATTTTAGTCGCTGGCTCCGCTGTATTTAACAGTGCAGATCGTGCCGAGATGATTCGTACATTACGTAATTCGCAATAACTTAATATGTCGTGTCTTTGAGGCAAGGTGAGGGTCAATTGACTCAATTCCTGACCGGCGGTAAAGTCCGCAAGCGCAAGCTGATTCGATGAAATTTCGAAACCGACAGTATAGTCTGGCTGGGAAAGGACAAAAAAGGACACTTTTACGTTGTCCTTTTTTCTTTATGGAGGCATATTATGCAAGCTGATATATCGACAGAAGATATTTTGTACATGGAGCGAGCGCTGCAACTCGCACAAATCGGGACAATAGCCGTACGGCCTAATCCGTTTGTCGGGGCGGTGGTTGTTAAAAACCATACGATTGTCGGGGAAGGATGGCATCAAAAAGCAGGCGGTCCGCACGCAGAAATCTGGGCATTGCAAGACGCAGGCGAAGCAGCGCGAGATGCTACTTTATATGTAACACTTGAACCGTGTTCACATTACGGAAAAACACCTCCATGTACTCAAGCGATCATAACGGCAGGTATCAAACGCGTGGTCTGTGCATGTTGTGATCCGTTTACAAAAGTCAACGGGAAGGGCATCAAGATATTAGAAGAGGCCGGTATAGAAGTAGTGTGCGGCGTTTGTGAAGAAAAAGCACGCAAAATTAACCGCGGCTTTTTTCGTAGCATTGAGCAAAAGCGACCGCAGGTGGTGGCGAAAATGGCGACGACGCTGGATGGCAAAACGGCTACAGTCACTGGAGAATCCCAATGGATTACCGGCAAAGAAGCGCGTCATGATGTGCAGCGTTTGCGTTCTCTTAGCGATGCCATCACGGTAGGTATTAATACCGTACTTGCCGATGATCCGCAGCTTACGGTGCGAGATTTTTCTCGCCCTAAACAACCGTGGCGTGTGATTTGGGACAAAACGGCACGATTACCGCTTACCGCCACGATAGTTACACAGTTGCCTGAACGAACAATTTTATTTTGCACACAGGAGGCTGCCCCAAATCGACTTGAGGCACTGCGTCAGCAGGGAGTCAATGTGGAATTATTATCCTGTAATGCCGAAGGCGAACCGGATATCCGAGCAGGTGTCAAATTACTCCTGGAAAAGTACGAGATTCAAACCGTTTTATTAGAAGGCGGCGCCACACTTATCGATGCGTTTTTACGAGCCGCACTTTTGGATGAAATTTATCTGTATATAGCGCCACTTATGTTCGGTGGAGCGATGGCTAAAGGGATTAGTGCCGGAGCTGGAATTGAGGCGTTGCAAAATGCGCCGCGATATACCTTAATAGATACCCAAATGTTCGCTGATGATATTCGCCTGCATTATGAAGTAAAGGAGTTCGGATGTTTACAGGTTTGATTGAACAAGTTGGCACGATACGGCGGCTGGAACGAAACGGTACCAGCTACTTGCTGACCATTGCGCATCTGCCGTGGGATGAGCCGCTTAAAGCAGGGGACAGCGTCGCTGTTAACGGCATTTGTCTGACGACAGTCGATGTGCAAGCACAGGCATTTAGTGCGACTGCCATGCCGGAAACAGTACAACATAGCGCGATGGCCAAGTGGCAATTGGGGATGCATGTTAATTTAGAACGGGCATTATCGGTAAACGGACGTTTACACGGTCACTTTGTTTCCGGGCATATTGACGGTATCGGCAAAGTCAGCCAAATTCGAAGGGATGAAATAGCGCACCGCATACGGGTTCAAGTGGAACCTGCACTATTACGGCATATTATTCCCAAAGGGTCGATTGCGCTTGACGGTATGAGTTTGACCATAACGGAAACCGGGAAAAATTACTTTGAGATCTCTATTATTCCGCATACCTGGCAACAAACGAATACCCGAGAATATCAAAATGGCAGTATCGTAAATATTGAGACAGATGTACTGGGGAAATACATTGATCATCTGTTGAGAAGTCAAAAAAATACCGATGAAAACCTGCAAAAGATTTTAATACAAAACGGTTTTCTGGATTGAGGAGAGTAAGGTAAATGGATTCGATTCAACAGGCCTTAAATGATTTAAAAAGCGGTAAAATGATTATAGTGGTAGATGACGAGAAGCGGGAAAATGAAGGCGATCTGGTAATGGCTGCTCAATTTGCTACTACCGAGGCTATTAATTTTATGACGAAGGCCGCTCGAGGCATTATTTGCGTACCGATGAAGAGTAAAGATCTGGAGCGTTTGGAGATTCCTCAAATGGTTGAGGAAAATACGGACAACCATCAAACGGCTTTTACAGTTTCCGTTGATCATATTCATACCGGTACCGGCGTTTCGCCGCATGATCGCGCGCTCACTATTAAAGAACTTTTAAATCCTGCGGCCAAAGGCAACGATTTTCGCCGTCCGGGACACGTGTTTCCGCTTCGTGTTCGGGAAGGCGGTGTGTTTGTACGTTCTGGCCATACGGAAGCCTCCATTGACTTGATGGAGTTGGCTGATTTATATCCTGCCGCTGTGATTTGTGAAATCACGGCAGACGATGGAACGATGATGCGTCGTCCGGAATTGCAGCAATTTGCTAAAATACACGGGCTTACCATGATCAGCGTGGCGCAAATATATGAATACCGCAAGCAATCCGAGGAAATGGTACGTCGGGTAGCTACTGCAAAATTACCGACGGCATACGGTGAGTTTACCATTTATGTCTATGAAAACACATTGGATTCGTTTAACCACCTGGCCATCGTGAAAGGCGATATTAACGGCAAGGAGGATGTGTTAACCAGAATTCATTCGGAGTGTTTGACCGGAGACGTATTCGGTTCGTGCCGCTGTGATTGCGGCGAACAACTGCATGCGGCATTGCGTCAAATTGAGGCCGCAGGCGCTGGTGTCGTTATCTACATGCGTCAAGAGGGAAGGGGCATCGGTCTAGTCAATAAAATTCGTGCGTATAAATTGCAGGAAGAAGGCTTCGACACGGTGGAAGCTAATGAACAGCTTGGCTTTCCTGCCGACTTGCGTGAATATTCGCTCAGTGCACGCATTTTAAAAGATCTCGGCGTGAAAAGCATTCGGTTGTTGACCAATAATCCCGCCAAAATCGATAATTTAGAAAAAAATGGGGTTACCGTTACTGCACGAGAATCGATTGTTATTCCGCCCAATGATTTTGATCGCGAATATTTAAAAACCAAAGAAGATAAAATGGGGCACATTTTTTAACGAGGTGACATATGAAAACATACAACGGAAACTTGATTGCTGACGATTTAAAAATGGCGATTGTTGTCGGTCGTTTTAATGATTTTATTACAAATCGACTCTTAAGCGGGGCATTGGATGCACTGAAACGGCACGGCATGAAAGAGGAAAACATTACAATTGCGTACTGCCCGGGGGCGTTTGAATTACCGCTCGTAGCTAAAAAATTTGTTGCTAAAGAGGACGTAGATGCGGTTATTTGCTTAGGGGCTGTGTTACGAGGAGCTACGTCGCATTACGATCTGGTATGCAATGAAGCGGCCAAAGGTATCGCCGCCACTTCGCTTGCTTCGGGAAAACCGATTCTTTTCGGTTTGGTAACTGCTGATACTTTGGAGCAGGCGATTGAACGGGCTGGAACTAAAAGCGGCAACAAAGGCTTTGATGCCGCTATGTCGGCCGTGGAAATGTGCAATTTATTGAAGGAGATATGACATGTGGAAAGATAGTATTAAACATTATCTGGCCCATGAAGGTTTAAAAATCTCGGTGGCGTATACGACCTCTGCTGTCGCGCGCGCACGAGCATTGCATGATCTTTCTCCTGTAGCTACGGCTGCATTAGGACGCGCGATGACGGGTGCATTGCTACTCGCAACTGATTTTAAAAACCAGGAAGGCGTAAGTATTCGTTTCGACGGCGACGGACCGCTGGGCAAAGTATTTGTCGATGCCTATGAGACTAACCGTGTTCGCGGCTACGTGGAGAACGGACAGGTCGATTTGCCGCTTAACGAGCACGGAAAATTAGATGTCGGGCAAGCTGTCGGTCAGGGCATGCTGTATGTCACAAGATACTCTCTCTTGCGGCAGCCTTATCAAAGCGCTATTGAAATTCACTCGGGTGAAATCGCGGAAGACCTGGCTTATTATCTAACACTTTCGGAGCAGATCCCTTCGGCGGTAAGTCTCGGCGTGATGGTAAGTGGCGATGTACAGGTATTAGCCGCCGGAGGCATTTTGGTAGAGGCAATGCCGGATCGTGATGAGGAAGCATTGCAGCAAATAGAAGCCAATTTGGTAAAGCTGGGACCAATTACCAATGCGATGCGTACGCATACGGAAGAAGAAATTATTGAAATTCTCTCCCATGGTTTACATGTAGATTTACTGGCAGAAAAACCAGTGCTTTGGGAATGTACCTGTTCGTCCGAAAAATTTCTTACAGCGTTAAAGACAATTCCGAAAGAAGATCAGGAAGCTTTGCTGCAGGAAGATAAAACGGAATTGGTCTGTCACTACTGCGAACGAAAATATGTTTTTACCAAAGATGAATTAGCAGCTGCCTTTGCTGAAAAGGAGGGGCCTAATGCGTAAACTGGCTATTATTGGAGGGACGGGAGTATATGACCCCGCGTTTCTCAATAATACGAAAACAACGTCCATCAAGACACCTTATGGGGATGCCGTTTATACATTCGGTACTTTTATGGATAAAGAAATTATTTTCATGACTCGTCATGGTGCCAATCACACGATTCCGCCTCATAAAATCAATTATCGTGCCAATATTTATGCTTTGAAAATGCTTGATGTTGTTGCCATTGTAGCGACTACCGCCGTCGGTTCACTCAATCCGGACATGAAGCCGGGTGAAATGGTACTGGTCGATCAATTGCTCGATTTTACCAAATCGCGTGAACACACCTTTTATGACGGCTCTCCTTTGCCGGTAGCGCATGTGGATTTGACGGAACCTTACTGCGGTACATTACGTAAGATGATTGCAGAAGCCGCCAAGAAAGAAAAGTTGCCGTTACATAAAAAAGGGACCTATGTATGTACAGAAGGTCCGCGTTTTGAAACCGCCGGCGAAATTAAAATGTATGCGCAGCTCGGAGGTGATGTCGTAGGTATGACCAATGCCCCCGAATGCCCATTAGCTCGGGAAGCAGAAATCGCATATACTACCGTATCGCTCGTTACCAACTTTGCCGCCGGTATTTCTCCACAGAATCTCACACATAGTGAAGTGGTAGAGGCTATGGAAAAAAATAGCGAGCAGCTGAAAAAACTCCTACAATCCGTCATGACGACATTTGACCCTGCATTTGATAGTCCGGCATTGCATGCCATGGCAGAATACGGTGGCTTTAAAGTAGAGCAGGGAATTAAGTTATGAGACACTTATATTGGGAAAATGGCGCACTCATCTTACTTGATCAGCGACGTTTACCCACTGAAGAAGTGTATATCACCTGCAGAAAGGCAGCCGATGTCACTCATGCGATAGCTACCTTGGCTGTACGTGGAGCGCCGGCCATAGGTGTCGCCGCGGCGTATGCTTGCGTCTTGGCATTTGCCGAAAGCGCAACGTCAGGAAACAGCATCCCACAACAATCTACCTTTAATGCTGCCACCGAAGCTTTACGGGAAGCGCGACCGACGGCTGTCAATTTAGCCTGGGCTGTGGACTTGCAGCGTGAGATGTACGCTACACTGCTTGCACAAAATGCGTCATATGACGCAGCTTACCAAGCATTACTTTTGCAAGCGCAAAAAGTGGATAGCGATGACCTTGCACAAAATAAAGAGATGGCTAAGCACGGCGCTGCACTTTTTGATCGACCGGTAACGATTCTTACTCACTGCAATGCGGGAGCACTTGCTACAGGAGGTATCGGAACTGCGTTGGGAGTTATCCGTGAATTGCATCTCCAAAAAAAATTAATCACGGTCTATATGGATGAAACACGCCCGCTGCTTCAGGGAGCTCGTCTGACGGCGTATGAATTAACGAAAGATAACATTCCCTGCACGTTAATTTGTGACAATATGGCCGCAAGCGCTATTTTAAACAAAAAAATAGATGCCATAATCGTCGGTGCGGATCGTATTACCATGCATGGTGATGTTGCTAACAAGATCGGAACTTACGGTTTGGCTGTGTTGGCGTATTATCACAATATTCCATTTTACGTAGCAGCGCCGAGCTCGACATTTGACTTTACGCTTAAGGACGGTTCACAGATTCCCATTGAAGAGCGTGCTGCCGAAGAGGTGCGCCAATTTCAAGGGGTTTGCAGTGCGCCGCAAAATGTTGCCGTTTGGAATCCCGCATTTGATGTAACTCCCGCTGAATTGGTTACGGGAATAATTACAGAAAAAGGTGTGTTAACCGCACCATATAAGCAGGCAATCACCAAATTAAAAGAGAAGGTGAAACAATGAATTCTATCATCCGAGATTTATCTCTGGCCGCGGAAGGCGAAAAAAGAATTGATTGGGTACAAAGATATATGCCGGTGCTGCAGGAAATTCGGCGAGATTTAACAAAGCGGCAAGCATTTGCAGGTAAAACCATAGTTATGTCGATTCACTTGGAGGCAAAAACGGCATTTTTGGCGACGGTTTTACAGGAAGCCGGAGCCAAGGTCATTGTCACCGGCAGCAATCCGCTTTCTACGCAGGATCCGATTGCCGCCGCTTTGGTTAAACGAGGTCTTACCGTATATGCTACGCACGGTTGTACCGATGAAGAATATACACAATACTTAAACCACGCTCTGGACCACAAGCCGCATCTGATTTTAGATGACGGCGGTGATGTGACGGCGCTTGTTCTGGATAGTCGTAAAGATGCGCAGGAGCGCCTCTTGGGCGGTTCCGAAGAAACGACTACCGGTGTACAGCGTTTGCGCGTATGGGATAAGGAAAAGAAACTGCAATTCCCGATGGTTGCTGTCAATGATTCACTGTGTAAATATCTTTTTGATAATCGCTACGGTACCGGGCAATCCGCTTGGGACGGTATTGTTCGGACGACTAATTTGACGATTGCCGGACGCAATGTGGTAGTTGCGGGGTATGGCTGGTGCGGTAAAGGCGTTGCCATGCGCGCCAAAGGATTAGGAGCACATGTTTATATCACGGAAATCGATCCGATCAAAGCGATCGAAGCGGTATTTGACGGTTTTACGGTGTTACCGATGGAAAAAGCGGCTCGTCTCGGTGATATTTTTGTCACGGTAACGGGGTGTAAGGATGTCATCACTAAAGCCCATTATCCGTTAATGAAAGATGGAGCCATTCTATGTAATGCAGGCCACTTTGACGTGGAAGTAAATGTGCGTGAACTCAGTGAAATTGCCGACAAAGAATTCGAGGCCCGACAAAATATTAAAGGCTATACATTGGCCAATGGAAATACTCTCTTCGTTTTGGCCGAGGGGAGACTGGTCAATTTGGCGGCAGGGGATGGACATCCCGCTGAAATCATGGACTTGTCCTTTGCGTTGCAAGCGTTGGCGTTAGATTATGTACAGACAAATGCGGAATGGCTTTCGCCGAAAGTATATGTCATGCCAAAAGCTATCGATGAAAAGGTCGCACGGATTAAATTAGCGGCGATGCATTATGCCATTGATACATTGACATCTGAACAATATGCTTACTTATATGAGGAAGGAAGTGCCGAATGAGCACATTAATTCAGCATGTGGACCTTTGGACACCGCAGGAAATAAAAATCGACGTTGATATTTTGGTAAGCGACCAACGAATTCAAAAAATCGGGAAAAATCTTGAATGTGAGGATGTTGACAATAAAATAAATGGCAAGAGAATGCTGGCCATGCCGGGCTTAATTAACAGTCATACCCATGTCGCAATGACATTATTTCGCAGCTATGCCGATGATGTTGCCTTAATGGATTGGCTCGAAAACCACATTTGGCCGGCGGAAGCAAAATTGAACGATGAAGTTGTTTACTGGGGTTCACAGTTGGCTTTTGCGGAAATGATTCGGGGCGGCACCACCGCGTTTTGTGATATGTATATGCACATGCCTCAGGTGGCTAAAGCGGCTGTTGATGTCGGCATGCGCGGTAATATTGCACGTGGCTTGGCGGGAACTTCTCCCAATGGAGAGGAAGCGCTGCAGGAAAATGTGGCGCTTTTCCATGAATGGCATCAAGCAGAAAACGGCTTAATTCGTGTAATGCTTGGACCGCATGCGCCATATACCTGTCCGGCAAAATATTTGGAAAAAGTCATTGATGCCGCCGGTAAAGACAATATCGAAATCCATATTCACTTATCCGAAACGCAAGGGGAGGTCGAAACCTGCCGAGAAAAACATGGGCTCAGTCCGATTGCTTATATGGAACAACTCGGTCTGTTTACTCAACCGACCTTAGCCGCACATTGCGTACACGTAGATGCTGACGATATTGCTATTATAGCGGAGCATAATGTAAGGGTTGCACATAATCCGCGCAGTAATTTAAAACTGGCTTCAGGCGTGGCACCGGTTCCTCAGATGCTTGCTGCGAATATAACCGTCGGTTTGGCTACCGACGGTGCATCGAGCAATAATAAGCTTGATATGTGGGAAGAAATGCAGACAGCCGCATTAATTCATAAAGGTGTATCCTACGATCCTACTGCTATTCCGGCACAAGCCGCGGTGGAATTGGCTACATCAGGGGGCGCCCATGCACTTGGGTATAGCGATCTCGGCGAATTGAAAGAAGGCCATTTGGCCGATATCATCTTAATCGACCGCAGCGGTTTCCATTGGCAACCGCAGTATAATGTTACGTCATTGCTTGCCTATGCGGCACAATCGTCGGATGTGGATACCGTTATGATCAACGGCAAGCTTGTTATGCAACATCGCCAACTGCTTACCATTGATGAAGAGCGTTTGCGCAGTGAAATTACAAAAGCGCAGGAGTACTTTAGCAACTTGTCATAAGCAACAAAATGTGATAGCCTATAATAAATAACGATAATTTAACATTATCGTTATTTATTATAGGCCTTTTTAGGTGGTGTATTATGGCTAAACACTTCTATTTACGGGATAATCAACGCATTCAGAACAATTCTTTGCTTTCTTCCGGAAGTAAGGAATTATTTACGTTGGAAAAGTCGCACTCGACAATTGATGCCTATGAATCAGATTGGTCGGACTTCTGTGATTGGTGCAGTTATCGTGGCATTCACTATTTCCCTGCGACTCCTGAGACGATTGTCAATTATATACATGATTTATCCGCTTATGCGAAAGCGAATACCATCGCCCGCCGTGTAAGCGCTCTATCGGAAAATTTTACGGCAGGCGGTTTGATTAAAGATAATCCCTGCCTATCTCCGTTAGTAAAGGCCGCGATGAAAGGTATTCGCCGTAAAATCGGTACCTATCAGCAAGGTAAATCACCGCTTTTAAAAGAAGATTTGGAAGCTATCGTGCAAATGATGGATATTAAAGATCTTACCCAGCATTTAGATAAAACGGTTCTTGTAATCGGTTTTATGGGAGCATTTCGCAGAAGCGAATTAAGTTCTATACGGTATGAAGATATTCATTTTGTACGGCAAGGTATTGAAATCTTTATTCCCCGCTCCAAGGCTGACCAGGAAGGTGAAGGTAATATTGTTGCCTTGCCGAATTTAACGCAAAAAGAATTATGTCCGGTCACGACCTTAAAAAGCTGGCTATCTCGAACTAAAATTACCTCCGGGCCGGTTTTTCGCTCGCCGACTAAAACGGGGAAATTACGTAAAAATGCGCTTTCTGACCAGATGGTCAATCGCATCGTCAAACGCTGGGCGGAAAAAATCGGTTTGGATCCGGCTGATTACGGGGCGCACAGCTTACGCCACGGCTTCGCTACATCGGCCGCATTGGCCGGCATTGAGGAGCGGCGTATTATGCAACAAACGCGACATCATTCCGTTGAAATGGTACGACATTATATTAATGAAGCGGATCGATTTGAGCATAACCCGTTGCGAGATATGTTCAGCAGTAAATAAAAAAAACAGTGCTAAGCACTGTTTTTTATTTTGCGGCAATGTTTATTTCGTCATTAATAGAGGAAGCTTCTACCGGAATATGAATAACCACCCCCGGACGCAATGCACCGGCATCGACTAAATGATTATAGCTTTGAATTTCATACACTACCTCACGAATATCTTTATGCTCCGGTGCGTATTGGGAAGCAATCTTCCATAATGTATCACCGCTCTGAATGCGAATCGGTTGATAATATACTTGTGAAACAGGCTTACTGCTCATAAAGTACATCAGACCTGCGATGACAAAAATGATTAAAATGCCTAATTCCATAAAAATGTTGCTCATTGTTTTTGTCATAATACTCACCATCCCCAAAGCGAACATTTGTTCTTTTGTTATGCTTATCATACTGCCGAACAAATGTTCTGTCAAGTATAATTCGAACATTTGTTTCCTATCTGAGAAAATTTTGTTATAATGCAAGAAAGGATGTGATTTTATGACAAACAACCAACGTCCGCAGTTAACGACACGTCAAAAGGATGTGCTGGAATATATTCGTGATTTTACGTATCGTAACGGTTATGTCCCTTCCGTTCGTGACATTGCACGAGCGATTGGTGTGAAGTCTCCTTCTACCGTACAGGGATATCTCGATGGTTTGGAAAAAGCCGGTTATATTCGCCGTGAGCCTTCGCAAAATCGCTCCATTGTGTTGATTGAGGAAGATGAATGGCGCCAAAAAGAATTGACACCAATTCCCTTGATAGGCAATGTTCATGCCGGTCTACCTGCTACTGCGGAGCAAAATGTAGAAGATGTCTACCCCTTCCCTCTTCAATTCATTGGCAGCGATTCGGCATTTATGTTGGAAGTCAAGGGCGACAGTATGATGGATGCAGGTATTTTGGAAGGTGATGTGCTTTTTGTTAAAGAGCAGCCGAATGCGGAAAATGGTGATATTGTGGTCGCTATGGTCGGTAACGAGGAAGCGACGGTAAAACGGTTTTATAAAGAGTCGGATCATATACGTCTGCAGCCTGAAAATGATGCATATGAACCCATCATCAGTCAAGATGTGAAAATCGTCGGCCGCGTGATCGGGGTATATCGAAAATATAATTGAAATAAAAAAAGAGCCTTAGGCTCTTTTTTTATTAGCAAAGATCGTAGGCGTTCAAAAATTCACGAATAAACTCTTTTTCTTTTTCATTCGCATGTACCAACGGCAAACGGAATTCACCGGCCGGCAAACCGATCATACCCACCGCTTCTTTCACCGGAATCGGATTGGATATGAAGAAAAGCTTCTTCATGATCGGTAGCAATTGATAATGAATTTGTTGTGCCTTTTGCACATCGCCGGCCAAGAATGATGTGACCATTTGGTTTAACTGTTCACCGACGAGGTGACCGGCGACACTAATTACGCCACAACCACCCACAGCTAAAATCGGTAAAGTTAAAGAATCATCACCGCTGTAAATCAGAAATCCTTCCGGACAAAGCCGTGCAATTTCGGAAACTTGATTCAGATTTCCGCTCGCTTCTTTGACCGCAACAATATTCGAAAATTCGTTGGCCAGACGGGCAATCGTTTCCGGTGTCACTTGCGAGGCGGTGCGCCCCGGTACATTGTATAAAATGATCGGTAAAGAGGTGCTTTGTGCAATCGCCGCAAAATGTTGGTAGCAACCTTCCTGCGTCGGCTTATTATAATACGGTACGACAGCCATACAGGCATTTACCCCTGTTTTTTCGGCTTCTTTGGTAAATGCTACAGATTGTTGCGTATTATTTGAGCCGGTATTGGCAACTAAAAATATTTCCGGACCGACCGCTTCACGAATCGTTGCGAAAAGCTTCAATTTTTCTTCCGCAGTCATTACAGCACCTTCACCGGTACTGCCGCAAATGACAAGTCCGTCCGAACCATGGGTAACTAAATGGCGGGCGAGCTGAGCGCTTGCTTGATAATCGACTGCTCCGGTTTCTGTAAATGGCGTAATCATTGCCGTTAAAACGGATCCAAATGACTTCATGACACCGCTCCTTTATTCATAATAAATCGTTTTCCAAAATGTATTCCGCAATCTGCAGTGTATTTAAAGCAGCTCCTTTACGAATCTGGTCGCCGGAAATCCACAGATTTAGTGCATTGGGATCGTACAAGTCTTTGCGCAGGCGCCCGACGCTGACATCGTTTTTAAAAGAAGTATCCAACGGCATCGGATATTGCATCTGCTGCGGGTCATCACAGACGACGACGCCCGGCATCGCGCTCAAGGCCTCTCGCACGGCGGCAACTTCCAACGGTTTTTCCGTTTTTACACGAACCGACATGGCATGACTACGCATAACCGGTACCCGTACCGTGGTCGGTGCCACCGCAATGGTGTCATCGTGCAGAACCTTATGCGTTTCATTGACCATTTTCATTTCTTCCTTGGTATAGTCGTTATCCAGAAAGACATCAATTTGTGGAATCAAATTATAAGCGATCTGGTAATGGGTATCAAGGCTGGCAACCGGTAAATAATTTGCTTGGGGCGTTTCGCCGTTAACGATAGCTTCCACCTGTTTTGTCAATTCTTCCATGCCTTCTTTGCCGGCACCGGATACCGCTTGATAAGTACTGACGACAATTTCCTTAATCGGCGATAAATCATGAATCGGCTTCAACGCCATCAACATAATAATGGTTGAACAATTCGGATTGGCAATAATGCCTTGTTGCGCTTTGACGTCCTCCGGGTTAATTTCAGGAATGACCAAAGGTACATTGGGATCCATCCGAAATGTACTCGAATTATCAATAACAATGGCGCCGCGTTTTGCCGCCTCCGGAGCAAGAGTTTTGCTGACACTGCCACCGGCAAAAAGAGCGATATCGATATCATTAAATGAATCGGGAGTAGCTTCTTCTACGATAATTTTTTTACCTTTTACGGTAAGCTCCTTGCCGGCCGAACGTTTCGATGCCAATAATTTTAATTCGCTATATGGAAAATTACGTTCTTCAATAAGCTGAATAAATTCCTGTCCTACTGCGCCGGTAGCACCTAAAATAGCAACACGTGCGTTACTGATCATGGAGGACCTCCCTATCCCAGATAATGTTCCAAACCATATGTCAGCCCCGGGAATTGACTGATCTTTTTACAAGCAAGCAAAACTCCCGGCATAAATGATTTACGATCCAACGAATCGTGACGCAAGGTGACGATTTCGCCGGTACCACCGAAAAGAACTTCCTGATGGGCAACGTAACCGGGCAAACGAACGCTATGGATATGTACATCCTCAACGACACCACCACGCGCACCTACTAAACTTTCCTGCGTTTTGTCGAGAGCCGGTGCCTGTGTTCTTGCCTTGGCAATTTTTTCTGCAGTAAGGCGCGCGGTTCCGGAAGGCGCGTCGTATTTTTGATTATGATGCAACTCAATGATTTCCGCATTCGGAAAGTATTTTGCCATCAATTCACTGGCTTGCATCAATAGTACTGCGCCGAGAGAAAAATTAGGTGCCACTAAAACACCTACTCTCTTTTCACTGGCAATTTTGGCTAATGCATCGCGTTCGTCAGCAGTGAGACCGGTCGTCCCGATGACAATATTGGTTCCATGCTGTAACGTCGTTTTGGCATTTTCAAAAACAACCTTCGGACTTGTAAAATCGACAACTACATCGGGGCTTGTTGCCTCCAATGCAGCTTGTAAATCATCCATAATTACTACTTGGCAATCGTCATTATTGACAATTTCCGCTACCGGCATACCCGCATTGGACACGTCTACGGCACCGACCAATTGCAATTCTGAATCTTGCCAAACCGCATTTACCACTTCGCGGCCCATGCGTCCTCCGGCACCGCAAACTAAAACAGTGGTCATAATTGTCACCTCATTCATGATTATTTCTCATTTATACTATATTATAACATAGATTTTACGCGGAAAATCCTTGTATACAAAGGTAATCCGTAAATAAAAATGAAACAAAAAAGCGAAAACAATGTTTCGCTTTTTTAGCAGGTTCTTATGATTTGTTTTTTGCACGGAAATACTGCAACCAGCGCGTTACCGTATCTAATGTTGTGCCCGTAAACCGATCCCCTTCAATTAACCGAGCCAACTCCTGCGCACGTTCTGATTCCGGAATCGATACCAAGTGCGTTTGGGTACGTCCCCCGCTGCTTTCCTTGTAAAGGTGGTAATGCGTTTGTGCAATTGCTGCGGTCTGTGCCAAATGCGTAATGCATATTACTTGGGTATGCTGTCCCAGAGTATGAATTCTCTCTGCTACGCGTAGCGCCGCGTTACCGCTGATGCCGACGTCGATTTCATCCAAAACAAGCGTCGGCAAGTCCATTTGCGCCGCAAGAACCGTTTTTAAGGCCAGTGAAATTCGTGCCAATTCTCCCCCTGAACCAACCTCACTGAGTGATTTTGGCGGCTCACCGACATTAGCGCTAAACACAAGCTCTGCCTCAGCTAAGCCTTGCGGAGTTAACGTATCTCCGGGAATGAGAGAATATGACAAGTTGCCATTCGGTAAATCCAAATCGCGCAATGCGATTTCGATTTCTCCGCTTAGTTCCGCCGCAGCGCGATATCGTGTTTCATTCCAAGCATCTCTGGCCGTCTGGGCCTCTTGAAAAGCGGCCGCTGCAGCTTGTGCTAATGCGTCACCGGTTTCCTGCGCATTTTCAAGCTCCATAATCTTTTTTTGTATGATCGCTTGGTAAACAAGAATCTCTTCCAGTGTATCGCCGTATTTTAATCGCAAGTCTCTTAAAAGCTGGGCCCGTTCCTGCAACTGATCCAACCGCTCCGGAGAGTACTCGATTGTATAAAGACTCTCCTGTAAATTACGTGCGACCTCTTCTACATTATAAAAAGCAGTCTCCAAGGTCTGCACGGAAGCCAACAATGCCTCATCGAAGCTACTCGCCTTTTGCAACTCGTTTAATGCTTGTGAAATTGTTTCCAGGCTTCCTCCGGAAGCATTCAATAATTGACTTGCCATTTGCAATGCGGCCGTGATCTTTTCCGCATGCGTCAGTCGTTTAATTTCCGCTTCGATATCCGTATCCTTTTCAGGATTGATTTTAACGGCAGAGATCTCTCTTACTTCTTTATTTAAACGTGCTAGAAGTGTTTCACGCTCCTCTTCCTGCTCTAAAAATTTACGCTGACGTTGGACCGCTTGCTGCCAAGTTTGATAGGCTTTGTGATAAATTTCTTCCGGTTGTCGACCGTCACGATTGAAGGTATCCAGCACATGTAGCTGGTATCGATCGGATTGCAATTTCAAATTGTCGTTTTGCCCGTGAATATCGACCAATAATGATCCTAAACCTGCAAGGGTTCGCAAGGAAGTGAGCATACCGTTAACCAGAATTTGTCCTTTACCGGTTTGCGATAAACGTCGAGAAATGATTAATGGCTCGTCATCGGCCAGTGGTATATTTTGTTCATTACAATAGGTTTGAACAGAAGGCATATCCGTGACATCAAATTGAGCGGTCACAAAAAACTCTTTTGTATCGGTTCGAACATAATCGACGGCGGCGCGATCTCCCAATGCGATTCCCAATGCATCTAAAAGAATCGACTTGCCGGCACCGGTTTCGCCGGTAAAAACCGTTACGCCTTCCTTAAATTCAATATCCAGTTGTTCTATGAGCGCAAAATTGCGAATATGTAACGACTGGAGCACAGCAGCTCACGCCTCTCGTAAAAATGAATACAGACGATCTTTTACTTTCTTCGGATCTTTTCCTTCCGAAACGACCAAAAGGATAGTATCATCCCCTGCAATCGTACCAACAATTTCCTGAATATCGGTATTATCCAAGGCATAGGCCACTGCTTGGGCAGAGCCGGGTAACGTTTGAATTACGACCAGATTACCGCTGTACTGAATACTGGTAATAGTTCCTTGAAATAAGCTGATAAACCGATCTTTTGCAAATAATGCCGGCTGCTCGGGGGAAACTGCATAACGGTAACGACCGTCTTCCGTTGGTATTTTAATAAGCATCAGCTCTTTGATATCTCGTGAGATCGTAGCCTGCGTTACACTGACACCCTCATCAGCAAGTGCTGCTGCCAACTCTTCTTGTGTTTCAATAACTTCTTTTTGAATAATATCCCGTATTTTCGCGTAACGATATTTTTTCTTCATGTTCTAAAATCCCGTCCATTCTATAGCAACTATTGCGCAGCGTGATAAATAGATTTGGTTAATTTGGGGAATAATAAGCGGAAGAAATTTTGATTGGAAAAGTAAACAAAAGGTAATGAATTTGGATGTCTAGTGATCAAAAGCTTCTTTTCATTCGTGAAATAAAAAGATTCGTTGCCGTCAATGGATGCATACAGGTGTCGTTCCCGTTCCGGCATGGTGATGGTGACTTCGTCATCGGCATTCAGCATCAGCGGCGAGCTCTTCAAAAGATGTGGACAAATCGGAATGACCATCATATTAGTTAAATTAGGATGCATGATCGGGCCACCGCAGGATAGCGCATAACCGGTAGAGCCGGTTGCGGTTGAGACGATAATGCCGTCAGCGGGGTACTCTTCTACAAACACGTCGTTAACATATAAGCGCAATCTGGCCATACGTCCCGGCCGGCTGCGACCGATTACCACTTCATTCATGGCGGCGGGAAGCTGCTGAACTTGACCGCTTTCGTGCAGAATGGCCGAAGCTAAAAGACTGCGGTGCCAGATTTTATAATCGCCCGCTTTGATTTGTTCCAGACGTGTATCCAATTCGTCCGGTTCAATCATATTTAAAAAGCCCAGCTCTCCTAAATTAACACCGCAAAGCGGAATATCATACGGCAGTAACAACTTGGCTACGCTGATTAATGTACCATCGCCGCCGAGCGTAAATGCCATATCCATAGAGTCCTGCATTTCCTGCAAAGAAGCCCAGCGATTATCGGTGAAATGGTACTCTCGCTGCTGCGCTTCTTCACGATAAGAATCAATGATGTAGAAATCTATATCCGCATTCTTCAAGTGTTTGCACAAATCATTGACATGATGCTCTATATTTTTTTTGGATAAATTTGGAAAAATTCCTACCAGCATAATGATTAACCTTTCTTACTGCGTCAGCTGTATGATCGTCTGTTGCCAATTAAAAAAGTTCGGTGACGGTACTTCCTTACGCAGCCATGTTAAAAATTCTCGATTACCGTCTGCTCCGCGAATCGGCGAATCTGTTAAACCCCAAATGAAAAATCCCAACTGTTCAATGTCCGATAAAACGTTAATCAGCACTTCGCGATGAACGGCAGACGATTTAATGACACCGCCTTTACCTACTTTTTCCGGTCCAGCTTCAAACTGCGGCTTGATTAAAATCACAGCATCGCCGCTATCTTTCAATAATGGATATGCGGGCGGCAATACTTTTGTGACAGAAATGAATGAAACATCGCAACCAACGAAATCAAGCGGCTCTGGAATCAGATCAGCGGTAACGTCACGCATATTAGTGCGCTCCAGATTGACGACTTGCGGAGAATTACGCAAGGACCATGCCAACTGCCCATACCCCACATCGACTGCATACACCTTCGCCGCCCCATGTTGAAGAGCGCAATCGGTAAAGCCCCCGGTAGAGGCCCCGATATCAAGCATAATTTTACCATCCAACGGTAATGAAAATACTTCTAACCCTTTTTCCAGTTTGAGCCCACCACGACCGACATAGCGAAGAGGCGGCTTGCGCAGACGAATGGCTGCGGTCAAATTGACTTTCGTCCCCGGCTTATCAATCGGTACATCGTCCACCAGGACATCTCCCGTCATAATATACCGGCGTGCTTTTTCACGACTTGTAAAGAAACCTTTATTAACCAGCAAGAGGTCTAATCGTTCCTTGGATTTCATATCAATACCACAGGTAGTAAGAATACGCTACCGCAATTCCCAACAATGCGCCGGCAAAAACCTCCAAGGGTGTATGCCCAAGCAGTTCTTTAAACTTCACATCATTAAATGGGTGCCCTGCCATAAATTCATGAATTAATTCATTCAGAAATTTAGCCTGTTTACCGGCCGCACGACGCACTCCGGCGGCATCGTACATCACGATGGTGGCAAAAAAGAAAGCCAGCGCGAAGAGATTGGAGCTGATTCCTTCCTGAATGCCGATCGAACAGCAGAGAGCCACTACCAAAGCACTATGTGAACTCGGCATACCGCCGGATCCGACCAAGCGCTCAACATCAAAGCGATGATGTTTTACTAAAAATAAAATAACTTTTATAACTTGCGCAATAAGCCATGCGCTAAAAGCGGAGAGAAATACGACATTGCTTGCAATATCGCGAATGTATAATTCCAAATCTATTTCTCCTTACATCGTTCTTCGTAACAAATAATCAGGAAACTGTGCTAAATAAGTATTTTGTAAATTCAATTTGCTTACTATTTTAACCGCTTTTTGCGCTTCTAATTGCGCCCGTTCCTGTGCTCCCTCCAAACCAAGCAGCTGTACATACGTAGACTTAGACTGCTTTTCGTCCTGACCGATACGTTTGCCGAGTTGTTTTTCATCACCGATTTTATCTAAAATGTCATCGACAATTTGAAACAGTAAGCCGAGACGATCTCCTAGCGCAGCAAGCTTGGCTTGTTCTTCTGCATCGATCGCAGCAATAACGCCAGCCATTACCAATGGAGCAGTGATGAGGCGCCCGGTTTTAAGTGCATCCATTAATCGCAGTTGCGAAAGAGTTTGGGCATGTCCTTCCGCTTGCATATCAATAATTTGTCCGCCTACCATCCCGTCGGGACCGGCTGCTTTTGCCAAAATTTGCACTAATTGTAAACGGATAGTTGGCAAAATGTTTTCGGATTTGGCTATAATTTCAAAGGCTACTGTTAACAGTCCGTCCCCTGCCAGCGTCGCAATAGCAGGCGTAAATTTTTTGTGATTGGTCAGCCTGCCGCGACGATAATCATCATCATCCATACATGGTAAATCATCGTGAATCAATGAATAGGTATGCACACATTCAATGGCTGCAGCGATATTTAAATACGGATCCAAGGGAACATCAAATGCTTCCAGTGTGCTGAGGAAGAGAATGGGGCGAACGCGTTTACCGCCCCCCAAGAGGCTATAGTTCATTGCTTCAAACAACACTTTATAGGCATCATCTTGCGGCTTCAAAAGTGTGTACAGAGCAGTTTCAACAGCCTCTTTTCGTGTCTCTAAATAATGTTCAAATGGAATCATTGCCGACTCCGTCCTGTACACTTTGTAAAGCAGTGAGTTCGCTGCGGTAGCTTTCCGCAAGTTCACCGTATTCCGTCAACAGGCTGTCTCCGACACGAGCAAGTTCAGTACCTTCTTTAAATAAGGCAAGCGCCTGCTCCAATGTGAGCTCACCGCTTTCCAATGTCGAAGTGATTTCCGTCAGTCGTTGCATGATTTTTTCAAAATCCTTAGATTCAGAATTCATCGCTTTAAAATCTCCTTCACTTCCGCTACGATGCTCACTTTTTCACCAATAATCGTAAGTTCTTCGCCAAGGTGACATTCGGTAAGCGCGGTAAGGCGATGTTGGTTTTGCTCCAACCAAAAGTAACCGTTACGAAACATTTCTTCAGGAGACAACTGCATCAGTTTCCGCGTTTGCTCCTGTTGACGACTCTTTTCTTTTTCATATAATGATTGCGCTGCTAAAAATAAACGCCATTTTTGTCGTTGCCAAATTTGAGCTGATACTAAATGGCTTTGGGTCACTCCGGTTTGAGCAAACTTCCGAACGAGTTGATGCCATTGGTAAGTACGCTGTTTATCATAATATTGCCAAGCAGTCAACAAGCGTTGCAGAGTATGCTGAAAGGCAACGGCGATCTCCGTCAATGCAGGAACAGCAAGTTGCGCGGCATGCGTCGGCGTCGCGGCACGAACGTCAGTGACCAAATCAAGCAACGGGTGGTCGTTTTCATGACCGATTGCTGAAATCGTCGGAATACGCGACTGGAACGCTGCGGTCAAAACCGTTTCATTGTCATACGGTGCAAGTTCTGCCTGTGAACCTCCTCCGCGAGCAATAATTAATATATCGCAAAGTTCCTTTTCTGCATTGGCAGATATAATAGCATCCGCAATTTCCTGCGCCGCCTCGGCGCCTTGTACACGTGTCGGAAATACGGTAATCTTCACGAGTGGATTACGCTGGCTGATCATACGTTTCAAATCATGCAAAACCGCACCTTCCGGAGAAGTCACAATACCGATCCGCGAAGGATGAGTCGGTAATTTTCGCTTGCGTTCCCATGCGAAAAAGCCTCGAGCACGTAAGTCTTCCACCATTTTTTCTCGTGCCAATGTTTGTGCGGATTTACCTTTAATATTTACACGATCGGCAACCAACCTCAAGCTTTGGTATGCTGACTGATAGTTCAGATTACCTGAAACAACTACCGTTGCGCCGACCTGGATCATCTTTTCAAATAAACGTGCTTTACTTGCCCAAAGCACACAACTGATACGAGATGATGTTGCAGGGTCTTCCAATGAGAAAAAAAGATGCCCTCGCGCCGAACGTCCTGTTTCCGCTACTACGCCTTCAATCCATAATGATTGCAGGAGATAATCCGTATTTATTTTTTTCTCGAGGTAGGATGTTACTTCCGCTACTGTTTGAATGCGCATAATTGATATCTCACCGCGGCGAACGCATTGCCGGTGGCATTGTCGCTACTGTATTCCGGTGCTGCAAGAAATGGTTGCAAATGAAGATTTCTTAAAATCTCCGAAAACTCATTGCGCAAATACATGTTTGCAAATACACCGCCGACCGCAATAAAGGGACGTCCTTGTTCAAAATTTAAACGCTTCGCAGTACGGGCTAAAATACGACAAATGTAATCGAATACGGATACCGCTAAATCCTGCTTTGAGAGATCCCCCTTCTCATATACTTTGCGCAATTGCGTTTCCGCACCGGCAAAACTGAGTGAATCCAGTCTTCGCGGTAGCGACAAGCGATACGAAAGTTTCCCTTGTTGCGCCAACCTTTCCAAAGAAGGTCCGGCAGGAAAAGGCAAGCCCAACATGACGCCAATGCGGTCGATCAACTGTCCGGCAGAAATATCGTCGCTCGTAGCCAACTCGGCAATGGCAAGTCCCTCCGTTTGCCATTTCACTTCCAACCAATCGGTAGTGCCGCCGCTCAGATGCAGCATATAAAGCGGCTCCTGCCAAAGTTCCGGGTAATCGCGAATGGCTGCAAAAACGTGATTTTCCTGATGACTGAAGCGGTACAAAGGAACACGTAAGACACTTGCCAGCGAATGCGCTGTTCCTAATCCGGCCAAAAAAGCCGGCATATAGGAATCTTCCCGACGACGCGGAACAGCGGACACGCCAATCACATCTATCTTTCCGGCGTATTCTTGCCGCAATTGCATGATCAACTCCGGCAAATTACGAACATGTTGGTAAAGCATTTCGGATTGAGAAAGACCGCGTTTTCCCGCCTTAACCTTTAAAAGGCGTCGTGCTTGTGTCACGACTTCGAATTTTTCATTGACAATAGCTACGGATGTAGTGTAACAACTGGTATCAATGCCGAGTGCATGCATAATCAGGAATCTTTCATGGCAGCATCCAATACTCCGTTAACAAATCGTACGGCTTCATCGGTAGAATATTGGCGTGTTAAATCCAACGCTTCATTGATGATAATAGCTGGTGTCAGTTCCTCGTCCTCAATATATTTACTTTCCGCAATCGCCATCCGCAGTAGCACCAGATCCACTTTATTCATTTGTGCAGTGTTCCAGTTTTTACTGTATCGATTGATAAGAACATCAATCGCCGTTTGATTTTGATCAACAGCAGTGATTATTTTTTGCGCATATTCATCATGACCGCTACTCTCCTGATCCGGTAATACAGATTTTTCCGCCTCAGGATTGATTTCATGACTGTAGAGCAATTGCAAAGCCTGAATCCTGGCTTGTCTTCTGGTCATATGGGTTCCTCATTTACAACGGTTTCAATATAAATCTGTATTTCTTTAATGGTAATTCCCTCTTCTTCTTTCCATTTTTGAATGATTTCTGACTGCAGCTTACGACATAGGGGAATGATTTCATAACCGTAATACAAAATCAAGGAAACGGCAATATACCAACCATCCTTGTGTTTGCTTAGAACAATGCCGTGAATCAGCTTACGGCGACTCATTGGTAGCGATGTCATAAATTCATCCATCATATGTTCTGTAATGGCGGCGACACCCGGCTCGGCCATGATCCTATCACGAATCTTCATGGCCATCAGATTATATGCCAACTGCATATTTACGTCGGTAGTTTTGTTATTTGGTGCCATCGTCTGACACGCTTTCCATCGGTTCAAAAGCAATGCTTTGCACATATACATTGATGGCCAGTACGGTAACCCCTGTATACTTTTCCAAAGTGCTGCGTACCGCCTCCTGCAATCGCAAAGTAAGGTCAGGGATTCGCAAACCATACCTCACACGAAGGTAAAGGTCCACTTTTACTTCGTTTTCATTAGAATCAATCGATACTCCCAGTGTATTCGGATCTTTTCCGAACATGGAGCTGATGTCATGGATTAATGTGGACTCCATGCCAACGATATCCGAAAATTCTCTGGTAGCTATTCCCACAATAGCTGCGAGAGCCTGATCGGATATTTGAATATCTCCCCACTCGGTATGCTCTGCTGCAAGTGACATGGATCTCCTTTGATGTAACAAAAGCGATGAAAATCATCGCTTTTGTAGACTTCTAAAATTATGCGCGTTCGATGTAGGCGCCTGAACGGGTATCAATTCGCAAAACGTCGCCTTCATTAATAAACATCGGCACCTTTACAACATATCCTGTTTCTAATTTTGCCGGTTTCGTTCCGCCTGTAGCCGTATCTCCACGAATTCCCGGGTCTGTTTCAACTACCGTCAAATCTACAGAGTTTGGCAGCTCAACACCGATAATTGTGCCGTTAAAGAACAGTACCGTGATTTCCATATTTTCTTTCAAAAAATTCAGAGCTTCCGTTAACTGATCTTTCGTCAGCATAACCTGATCATAGGTTTCTGTATCCATGAAATTGAAGCTGTCACCGTCTGCATAAAGATATTGCATCGGGCGTCGATCCACTTGCGCTTTCGGTAATTTTTCACCCGCGTTAAAGGTGCGTTCTATGACCGCACCGGTTTGCAAGTTTTTGATTTTGGCACGTACGAAAGCGGCCCCCTTACCTGGTTTAACGTGCTGGAAATCCACTACCTGCCATACTTGATTGTCAATTTCAATCGTTACACCCGGGCGAAAATCGTTACTAGAAATCATCTGTTAAGCCTCCACTTCAAATACTCTATTGACTTTTAAAGCTCCATTAATTCATGGGGGAAAAGCGTGATTACCTCAGGTTCTCCCTCTTTTACCACTACTGTATCTTCAATCCGTATACCGCCATATCCGGATATATATATCCCCGGCTCTACGGTAACTACCATATTAGGTTCCAACACGGTTTCACATTTCGGTGATAGTGTAGGTAACTCATGTATTTCCAACCCTACCCCATGGCCAAGCGAATGAATGAAATATTGATTCAGCCCTGCCTTCACGAATTCCTGTCGCGCAAATGCATCGATAGTGTGGGCCGCTACACCGCTTCGAACTTTTTTTACACTTTCTCTTTGTACGTGTGCGACCGCGTCATATAGTTGTCTCTGTCGATCGCTTGCTGAACCGATCACAAAGGTGCGTGTCATATCAGAATGATAGCCGCGATACACTGCGCCAAAATCGATCGTCACGAAGTCACCGATCTCAATGCGCTTGTCGGTTGCCGTACCATGCGGCAATGCGGAACGTTTACCCGAAGCAACAATCGTAGCAAACGCGGTATGTTCCGAACCATGCGCAAGCATGGCCTGTTCCAAAGCAATACGTACTTCATTTTCGGTGCGTTGTGCTGCGATCTGCGGTAAAATATCATGTAACGCATTCGCCGCCATTTGTGCGGCTCTTTTTAAATAGTAAAGCTCCGTATCTATTTTGACTTGACGCAATGGATCTAAATCGATGTTATTTATGACTAGTTCAGGACACTGTTCTTGCAACTTCCAATATGCCATTACCGATAATGAACTTGCTTCTACCGATAATAAGGATATATTTTCCTCTTGTAAGATTTTACTGATGGTGGCATATAATTGTCCTTGATGATTGACAACTTCCCAATCTTCAGCCTCCGCCGTCGCCTGTTCCGTATACCTGGAATCGGTGATTAAAAGATGTCTTTGCGGTGTAATTAAAAGTTCGGTGCTGTCACCGGTAAAATCACTCAGAAATCTGACGTTCTCATCTTTATGCACCCAAATGGCAGAATGATCCTGTGGTTTGGGAAGGTGATTTTGAGCTACCATGTATAACGCCTTCCTGTATATTTATTCAACATAATATTACCATAAAAAGTATTTAAAAACTATGATTTTAACTTATAATTTTTTTTAAATGATGCGTGTCATTGAGAAGTGCCAACAAGTTGCGATCGCCATAATATTCGATCATGGTAACATTGGCATTCGCCTGCCGAAAATTCCAGGCGAGGTCCAGATCTAAACCAAGTAAAGTACACAAAATACAGCGGATAGTGCCGCCGTGACATACAATGGCTACCGCCTCATCCGGATGATTATGAGTGATCTCTTCGATCGTTTTCGCGGCACGATGCTGAACATCGCCAAACGACTCTCCGTTGGAAATACGCACGCTTGACGCATTGGCATACATATGCTCAATGCTTCCCGGCCACTTGGAATTAATCTGCTCATAGGTAAGACCTTCCCAGTCACCGAAATTAATTTCTCGTAATCCCGAACGTAATTCAACAGTAAGACCTTTGGATATGGCCAAAGGTTGTGCCGTTTCCACAGCACGCTCTAAATCACTCGAATAAATGGCGTCTAATGGCAAATCGGCAAAATAATCCACCAAACATTGTGCCTGCCGACGCCCTAAATCACTCAGCGCGACATCCGTCACGCCTTGATACTGACCGGAAAAATTCCAAACGGTTTCACCGTGGCGAATCAAATAAAGTGTAATCACGAGGACTGCGATACCTCCTTAGAAATAGCCGCAAACAACCTGTCATTGGCGGCGGCCTGACGAATAGCAATCCGTACATGGTACGAATCAAGGCCGGGATAATTGTCACAATTGCGAATCATTAAGCCCTGCGCCAATAAACGTTCGGTAAGTTCAGCAGCCGTGAGTTTTCTCTGCAAATTCAGCAGAATAAAATTAGCTGTAGGCGGATATATAAAAAGTTCCGGGAGCGCTGTATATTTTTCATATACACGCTTTTTTTCCTCATAGACAAATTTTTGCGTATTTTGAAAATACTCTATATCATTCAAGGCGGCTTTTAAATAAGAAGCCGCCAGAGCATTTACATTCCAAATGTCGAGATCAGCATGCATGGTTTCCGCTAATTCCGGCGCAGTAAACATGACGCCGGCCCGCAAGCCAGGGATGCCCCAAAATTTTGTCAACGAATGTAAAACCACAAAGTCATCCCGTTTATCGACAAGGCTTCTGGCCGTATCCAGATCAGGATTAAAATCAATAAACGACTCGTCCACCAGAATACGTGCGCCACGTGTGCGTGCCGCTTGTAACCACTTCTTTAGTTGACTGACATCGGTATATACGCCGGTCGGATTATTGGGTGAGCAAATGCAAAGGACTTCCCCCTTGCTCATCTTCGTCACACTGTTTGGGATATCTTCCCATGCAATTTGGCGAATTTCCGCTCCGACCGAAATAGCCGCCCGTGCATATTCACTGAATGTCGGCACGGGGATCCAAACGGTAGACGGCCGCCAATATCTAAAGACAGTAAATAAAAGTTCCGTAGCTCCGTTGCCAAGTACAACTCCGGCCTCATCGTGTTGATAAAACCGGGACAGTGCTTTTCGTAACGTCCTATTATTGGGTTCCGGATAATGCAAAGCCAAGGTTGGCCAATCCTGTAACGCCTCCACGCCTTCCGGCGAAAGGCCTAACGGATTGATATTGGCACTGAAGTCTTCTACTTGCTCCCGTACAGATGGCGGCAATGCATAAATATTGCCGCCATGTTGGAACGAAGTATATAGTGCATCAAGATCTGCGGACAAAATGTATGCCTCCATTATAAACTTTTACACAGTCTAAAAATGTCAGTGTATTGCCAAACTCAACCGACAGACCCTTGCGAATATCGTCCAACTTTTTGAGATCTGTCAATAGTAAACCGCAAACGGTACCGCTATGCGCAACAATAACGCCGTTAGCACCTAACGCTTTCCCCCACGCGTCCAAATCTGCAAGATACGGACGCGGCAATATTCTCTGATTGGCATAGGCACTCATTGTGGCGGCTGTTCCGATTTTTATCATATCACCCTTACGTAAACCTTCTACCAATAAGGTAAGGGCTTTTTGTATTTCTTTTTCTTTAGCGGCGCGCTTACTGATCAAATCTTCGCGGGCATTAAATTCTACTGTGTCGATCACTCCGCCTTGATCAAAAATGCAAATATAGGCTTCCGGAAAATGACCGAGCGGCCGTAAAAAATGTCCTTGCAAATGGTCAAACTGAACAATGCCCGGATAAAAGATGGCATCGCTGGGCTCAATAGACAGTGCTAAACGCGCCAATTCTTGCATCGACAAATGTCGTCCGGCAGCTAAGGCAACCGCTAAACAAACGGCACTAATATCCGCCGAACTGGAGGCCATACCCTTACCGTCCTTCAGTTCGGAATACAATACCACATCAATATCCCGCACAATCCTTAAGTACTCTTTGGTCACCGCTACAGCTTGTTGCGCTTTATACGGAAGCTCATGGGTTTGAGTGGTCGTTTTAGGCCATGCTGTTGCAATGGAATACCGTTCAATCGGGCAGGTAACTAAAAAGTTTTGGCCGTCAATTTGCCCCTGAATTAATTCACCGCATGCTCCCGGAGATTTTACAACAAATTCCATACACCGATCCGTTCCTGCAATAACCAAATCAATAAAATAACAATTTCAGATGTTTCTGTAATGGCACCGTAGGTATCACCGGTAACGCCGCCTAACTTTTCGACGAAATGAATATTCGCCCATTGCATCCAACCAAAGGCAAAAAGCATCGGTAAAATGCTTTTAAGTCCGGCCACCGGGATGGCCAATAAAAGGAAAGCGGTAGCTACCTGTAATGTGTATGCAGGAGCATTGTCCGCAAACGCCTTCCCCATTCCTTGTGGCCGTGCGTAAGGAAAACGTACAATTGTCCAACTCATCAGCCAGCGACTGATCAGCGGCATGATGATGAGTAACGGCCAAAGCGGTCCGGAGATGTTCATGTATAAACCGATTTTTAACAATACTAAGAAAACAAAGCCGACAATCCCCTCCGAGCCGACGCGGCTGTCTTTCATTATCTCCAGCATTCGTTCCCGGCTGCGACCTGAAAAGTAGCCGTCACATGTGTCCATAAATCCGTCTGCGTGCAAGCCGCCGGTAATAATCATTTCGGCTAAGACAAGCAATACCGCCATCAAAAACGAATCCACCCAACTTGCGGTGAGCCAATACAGCAGCGCAAGAAAAATTCCGATGACCAAACCGACTAAGGGGAAATATGCAACGGAAGCACCGAATTGATCATCCGGCCACACTTCCTGACGAACGATTTTAAAACGTGTTAAAAATTGTAATCCGATTAAAAAAGGTTTCATAATTCACCCAGCAGTAATAGCAACGTGATACAAAGCGTCCCGAGAAAAGTACTGGCGTACATTAACTGCACTGTCTTACGAATATGAAAGCGCTGAATTTTCTCATGGGGATCGCCCATGTAACTCCGAAATTCCGTTTTCCCCTGGTATTGATTATAGCCTCCCAGACGAATCCCCAGTGCGCCCGCAACAGTGGCTTCACTGTAACCGCCATTCGGACTGGGATGTGTATGCGCATCGCGACGCATCATCAACCAGGCCTGCCGAGCTGAAAATCCCAGTACGGCACTGCTCACCAACAGTAATCCTGCCGTCAAACGAGCCGGCACCCAGTTGACCACATCATCCAGCTTTGCCGCTGCGCGACCGAAATACAGATACCGCTCATTCTTATATCCCACCATCGAATCCATGGTATTGATCGCACGATATAGAGCGGCCCCCAGCGGTCCCAGCAACCAGAAATAGAATAGCGGTGAAATGATCCCATCGACAATATTTTCTGCTACGGTTTCAATCGTAGCGCGGGCAATTTCACTTTCCTCCAGGTGTGCTGTATCACGGCCCACTATCCAACTTACTTGGCGACGTGCTTCCGGAAGATTTCTATCGGCAAGGCAGCGATAAATTTTTTTTGCATCACGAGCCAAAGCATGCGGTGTAATCGTGATGTAAAGAATGAAAATACAACCAATAATATACGCTGTATAATGAATTTCCGCCAAAATGAACAGAATCATATACACCGGTAAAGCTACACTCAATAAAACGGCGATAACCAAAAATACGCCGTCAGAAATCATCTTTTTAGCACCGGCTGCGGGACGGAAAAAAACGGACTCCCAAAAACTTATCGCTTTGCCGATCAAAACAACCGGATGAAAACGACTGCGGGGATCACCGATGAAAGTATCGACTATCAGCGCCAAAAATGGCACCGCGCAATATAAGTAGGCGGTCATTTTATGGGATTTTTCGTTGGTGCAAATTCCAGCAGTTCATACACCAAATCCATATTCAATGCTTCGCGAACTGTGGCGGCCAAGCGGTCATATTCGGATTCTTTATATTCCTGTAAACGAAATTGAACCGGAAGTGGCGCTAAACCTTTTTTCTTTCGTAATGCGTTTAAAATACCCCGACGCAACTCATCATTATCAAAAATACCGTGAATATAAGTTCCGAAACAATTACCGTCTGCGGTTACTAAGCCGTCTTGGATATCAACTTCATGCAGGCTGCGTTCAGTAATGTGAAAAGCAGCCGTATCATGATGGGTAAAAACACTTTTTCCCATGTGGATTTCGTAGCCCGCAAGGTCATCCCAATTCGCATGTAGATCCAAAAAAGAAAAGTCGCGACAGGAGAATTTTACCTGATTGGTAGTTTTAGTTCCTGCCATTTCTGTGGAAAGTGGTAAAAGTCCGATTCCGTCGATACGGTCGTATTTACTTTCGACGTGTTGCGGATCCGTAATCTCTTCGCCCAACATTTGGTAGCCGCCACAAATTCCTATGACAGGCGTACCTTCTTTAGCAAGACGACGAATTTCATCTACATAACCAAACTGTTGAAGATACAAAAGATCTTCTGTCGTATTTTTGCTGCCCGGTAAAATAATCACATCCGGATGCCCGATACTGTCACCGCGACGAACGTAACGCACTTCTACATCGGGTTCATGACTGAATACGTCAAAGTCCGTAAAATTGGAAATTTTCGGTGTTTGTAAAACTGCGATTTCAAGTTCTTTTGCCTGTGCTGAAAGCTTTTTGTCTGCCAAGGATACGGAATCTTCGTTATCAATCCCCAAATCTTGCAGGTAAGGCACCACTCCAAGCACGGGAATTTTGGTTTTCTCTTCCAAAAAATCGATGGCAGGCTCCAATAACTTAATATCACCACGGAACTTGTTAATAACAATACCTTTTACGTGGGCACGTTCTTCCGAAGACAATAATTCCAAAGTGCCTACCACAGCAGCCAGCGCTCCGCCACGATCGATATCGGCGACGAGAACAACCGGCGCATCCAATTCCAACGCTACACGCATATTGACAATATCTGTCGCTTTGAGGTTCACTTCGGCGGGACTGCCCGCGCCTTCAATCACTACTACATCAAAATGGTTGCGCAGATAATCCATACTTTCCTTGACTTTATCCCACGCAGTCAGACTGTAGTGTTCATGATATTCACGTGCACTGTAAACTCCAACCGGTTTCCCCATTAAGACAACTTGCGACGTCTGATTTCCGGATGGCTTTAAGAGCACGGGATTCATTTGCACGATGGGATCCATCCCTGCCGCTTCCGCTTGTGCGACTTGCGCGCGACCGATCTCATCGCCGGCTTTCGTAACGTAAGAATTCAAGGCCATATTCTGTGCTTTAAATGGTGTCACACGATATCCGTCTTGCAATAAAATACGGCACAACGCTGTCGTTAAAATGCTTTTACCCACATGCGAGCTGGTGCCTTGAAACATAATTGTTTTTGCCATGCGTCCTCCTTATTTGATCCGTTTCGGAATCCCGCAAAGCACAAATTCAACCCGTTGTGCTTGCGCAGCTAAACGCTGATTGGCCAAACCGACTAAATCTCGATAGACCCTGCTTAACGGATTATCCGGCACGATTCCCAGACCTAATTCATCGGAAACAAAAATAAAGTCTTTGTCACTGGAAACAATCGTGTCGATAAGTTTTTGAATCTCCATCTCGACTGCTTCCGTGACGATCTGTAAGCGTTCTTTTGAAATGTTGTTGCCGGGAGTAAGCTCCTCTTCCGTTAAACGGTCCATTAATAAATTATTTACATACATTGTAACACAGTCAAACAGATAGACTTCGCAAACTTGTAGGATCTCTGCTAACGATTTTGACTTAGGGGAATCATACATAAACGTTTGCCATGTATCGGGGCGACGTTCCCGGTGCCAACGTACCCGCAAAGCCATTTCTTCATCCCAAACGCGGGCGGTTGCTATATAACCTTTGCTCACTGCCGGATGTTTCGCTAAAATTGTTTCGGCATAAGCACTTTTACCGCTCCGGGCACCGCCTAATATCATCGTGATGGATCCCACTCATCTTCCTCCTTTATGGCGATCTTAAGTAAAATCGGCTATAATAATAAAAATAAATCAATGAGGTGAAATTAATGGCAGACAACAAGACCTACCGCGTAGATTTAATGCGCACTCTATGGCAACATACGTATCGCGCTACTATTTTTGATGCGAACGATGCGTATGCCGCAACGATCCGAATTATTCTGGGCATCCCTTTGGATCGTGCAGAAGTTCCCGAAAACGCTCCGGAAGTCAAAGATTATATCACGGTATTGGTAGAAGATACTGTGATAAAACCGCAAGATATTATAGCGTTTGAAGAGCAAATTACGCGTTTCATTATGGAAAAATCGGCGAGTGAAGAGTTTCAACCGACACACTGCCTGTTCTTCTATCCCAGTCCGGCCGAAACTTTACTTAAAGAACAGGAAAACAGCAAACCGGCAAATGACAAATAAAATAAAAAAACAACTCCCTGTGGGAGTTGTTTTTTTATTTCAATTCTGACTCTGCACGTCCTAAAATATAGCATACATCGGAAAGACGATTTAAATAGCGAATATCGACTTCGTTAACATCTTCGCCTTCTTCTGTATGCAATTTCCAGTAAGAGCGCTCCGCACGACGCACTACTGTTCTGGCAACGTTCAGAAATGCTTCAGCCACGGTTTCACCCGGAACCAAAAATTTAGTAAGAGGCTCCAGACGTGCATCGTACTTGTCAATCATTTGTTCCAATTCTTCGACCCGCTCATCGGTAATATCCGGATCTTTACCAAGGCTGGCCGTATCTGCCATCAGTATCCACAGATCTTTTTGCAGGGCGTAAATATCATCTTTAACTTCTTGCAGTTGGGCCGCTGCGCGAGCCATGCCCAAAACCGCCTGTGCTTCATCGATAATCCCGTACGTTTCGACACGAGTGCTGTATTTGGGAACGCGTTGGCCTGTATATAACGCCGTCGTCCCTTTATCACCCGTTTTTGTGTATACCTTAGCCATAATAGCCTCCTTACAGTTCCGGGAACCAGAGTGCAATTTCCTGTGCTGCCGTTTCCGGAGCATCCGATGCATGCACAATGTTTTCATCAATCGAAGTCGCGAAATCGCCGCGAATCGAGCCAGGTACCGCTTCGATCGGATTCGTTGCACCGTTAATTTGGCGAACGGCTGCAATAGCATTTTCACCGCTGATTACCATCGCCAGCAACGGACCCGAAGTAATGAATTGAATCAAACCGTCAAAAAACGGTTTGCCTTCGTGTACCGCATAATGTTTTTTCGCTAATTCCGGCGAGATCTGTTCCATGCGAATGGCATCGATCGAAAGGCCTTTACGTTCAAAACGCGAGATCACTTCGCCGCAGATTTTTTTCTGAACTCCGTCCGGTTTTACTAATACTAATGTTTTTTCCATTTAGATCATTCTCCTTTTGTTCAAAAAATAAAAGCCAAAGAGACCTTAGCCCGTCCTCTTTGGCTGATGTATCCTTGACACGGTACCTCTGACAAGGAGGGGACCAGTTAAGGTGGTCGGAACGACATGATTTGAACATGCGACCTCTACCACCCCAAGGTAGCGCTCTACCAAACTGAGCTACGTCCCGACATCTTATTATAGAATATTAATTTTACGTCTCTTTGTCAAGAGGAATCAACGCTACACCGTCGGCGCAAACTGTGACGATATGCACCTGCGCCGCTTCCTCTTCACCAAATTCCATTTGCATAGCTTTTCCCACGGCAGCGGCATGATTCTCATCGCTAACCGCCAATAAAGTACTGCCTGAGCCACTGATAGTCGATGCATACGCGCCTGCCTGCAAAGCAGCTTTCAGTACTTCTTTGCCATGCGGAATGAGCGTCAGGCGGTACGGTACGTGCAAACGATCGGCAAATGCCGCTTGTAAAAGTTGAGGGCGCCGATTCACCAATGCACCGATCAACGCAGCCGCTCCGGAAATGGTTTGAACCGCATCTTGCAACGAAACTGTCTGTGGCATAATCTCCCGAGCCTTTTGCGTCGATACTTCCGAGCGGGGCGATACGACTACAAAACGCCAGTCGGAAGGCACGGAGAACTGCGAAATCTGCCAGTCGGCATCAATATGATGCGCTGAACAAAAGCCGCCTAAAAGGCAAGGTGTAACATTATCAGGATGGCCTTCCAATTCCACCACCAGAGGCAAAAGTTCTTCTTTTGAACGCTGCAGACCGGTAATTTGATTGGCTAAAAACACTCCGCCTACTACCGCCGCCGAGGAACTCCCCAAGCCTCTTGCCATGGGAATACGATGCTTCATCACCAGATGCCCATGGGGTAAATCAACTCCGTAATGAGCGGCGAAAAAGTTCATGCTCTTATAGAAAAGATTCTGCTCATTAAATATGAGCGTACCCGCTCCTTCCCCATGTATTTCGCCGGTAAGAGTCTCCTCGCCGGGAATAAATGCAACTTCATTGTATAAGTCCAGTGCCATTCCGAACACATCAAAACCGCAACCGAGATTTGCCGTCGTCGCCGGTATGCGAATTTTAACGTTCATCATTGCCGCTTTCCCCAAGCACTCGTAAAACATTGGCAATTTCACGTACGCAATTCAAATTTTGCAACCTTGCCCGTACGTTTTGAATAGCCGTATCCCCTGCCGGATATACAACCATAACAATTTCCGCTGTCTCTTCCAAGTTTCCTCGTTGCCACATCGTTTTAATGCTCACGCCGTCTTGGGCAAAGCATTGCGAAATCTCCGACAAAACGCCGGGCGCATTATCAACAATGAGACGGAAATAGTACGATGATAGTACAAAGTTGGGATCCATAAACTGTGCCGGATTATTCTCTTTCAGCCACGCATTTTTGCCGGTTGTATGATGATGCAAATGAGCAGCAATTTCCAACACATCTCCCAATACGGCACTGGCCGTCGGGTACGAACCGGCGCCTTTGCCGTAAAACATAATGTCATCGACTGCATTGCCTACAATGTAGACCGCGTTATACGCACCGCGCACCGCGGCCAGCGGATGATCTTGCGGTACAAACGCTGGATATACTGCCGCCGCAATGCCCTCTGGTTGTTGACGAGCGACAGCTAATAATTTAATGACATAACCGAATTCTTTAGCAAACTGAATATCTTTACTGTCAATTGCTTCAATACCTTCGACAGAGACGTCGTCGCTGGTCACATTAGCGCGGAACCCGATGGAACTTAAAATCGCAATTTTACGGGCGGCATCAAACCCGCCGACATCTGCCGTCGGATCCGCTTCGGCAAACCCCAGCTTTTGCGCATTCGTCAACGCATCCCGGTACGACATATTCTTTTCGGTCATTTCAGTAAGAATATAATTCGTAGTTCCGTTGATGATTCCGACAATTTCTGTAATTTGATTTGCTTTCAGAGATTTTTGCAACGGCAGTAAAATCGGAATACCGCCACCGACACTTGCTTCACACATAAAGTCCGCAGCGTTTTCAACGGCAGTCTTGACAATTTCAGGGCCGTGCAGCGACACCAAGTCTTTGTTGGCACTAACTACACTTTTACCGCGTCGAAGGGCTTCCAAAATAAACTCTTTGGCAGGATGAATCCCACCCATTACTTCCACTACAATAGAAATATCCGGATCGTCCAAAATATCATTGATATCATCGGTAATGGTCAAATCGGAAGGAATATTTAAGTGACCGTATCCATTAACATTTTTGACAAGTGCACGTTTAATTCGAATCGGGCTGCCCAAATCTTCTTCAATGATCGTACGATTTTTTTCTAAGGTATTTAAAACGCCGGATCCTACTGTACCCAGTCCCAAAATACCAATATATATTGATTCCATCGCAGCCTCCTTATTCGTGCCCGATCAAAGTTATTTCCTTGACGCCTTTAATCCGACCGATACGTTTGATAATATCCTCGACGCTTATCTTCATATGCCTCGTTTCAAATGACATCGTTACATTGGCGATATCCTGGAGTGGAATTCCCTGATTAATGGTGATAATGCTTCCGTTTTCCCGTGCGATTAATTGCAATACGCGAGACAATACCCCTGCCTCATGGGAAATCATAATGGAGACGCTGAATACTCGCCCCTGGATTGCCTCGTAAAAGGGTTCCACACGATCTTTATACTTATAGTAAGCGCTGCGACTTAAATCCGCCATTTGCACGGCTTGATGAATCGTTTTTGCTTCGCCGTTACTGAGAAGGTTTTTGACTTGAATCGTTTTTTTGATTGCTTCGGGCAATATACGTTCATCGACCAAATAAAACTGGGTATCTTTTGAGTTATCCACTGCGTTTTACTCCTCCAACCGTTGGGGTAAGTGTCCCGGATCTTGGGTCTTACCCAACAAATATTTTTTCCCGAACAAAGTTAACATAAAATACATCCCTAAAAAGAATGGAATATATTCTGCTATGAAACGCCACATGACGGCAAGTAAACCTACCGTACCCCGAGGCACGTACCCTTTAAATAAAAGTACAAAAAATCCTTCCGCAATACCGGTGCCCCCAGGCGTCGGCGCGAAGTAAAGCATAAAATTTAATACGATCATACGCCCTAACAGGAACAAGTTGCTGACTGCGGTATTACTTTTCCAAAGCAAAGCCGGTAAAACACCGTAAATACAACACAAACTAAGTCCGGAATAAAGAAACACAAGAAGTGTATCCCATGGGCGATCTTTCATAATCTGTAAAGTAACGGTTAAGTCATTCAAAAAACGTAAAAATTTTCGAATACGTTGCTTGGAAAAACCGCAAGTATGTAGCATTACAAACGTCCATTTTTTGCCAGAAGCACCGGAGAACAACCAAAATCCGAATAAGCAAGCCAATAAAAAGGCTATCGCAATATAAAACAAAGTGCTGTTACCTATATACGGAATGTCCAAGTGATCAAAGAAAAAGACAAACGGTAACGCAAACACTAAAAACAGGATCGAAAAAATGGTTCGGATGATAACGATCATACTGCTTTTAGCCACCGGTACGCCGATGCTTCGCAAAATCAGTACTTGTGCAATGGCACCACCGGCAGCGCCGGGGGTCAGCAATCCCATAAAGTAGTTACCGAAAATCACCTGCATAATGCCGATCAGACGCACTTTATAACCGTTCATTGCCACAAGACGTTGCAAACGCAGACCGTCAAAATACATACCGACACTCCAAATTCCAAGCGCCAGTATAATATTGGAAACGGAAAAATACGTAAGTGCGTGCCAGGTAGTAAAGTCGATGGTAAAGTACACCGTGCAAAAGGTCACAATTGCAATCAGTGCAAATAATAAAATACCGTTACGGACGGTATGATTCATGCGCCGATCACTCCAAAATTGATTCTGTGAATGCCTTCATGCATCAACAATTCATAAACATTCGGCGAAGTTAACGCCTGGTACTCTTTTTCCCAGTTATATTCCCAGCCATATTGAGCTCCCAGGTGAAGGTTGCTGCTGCCCGGATGGCACATCAATTCATGGAAACCATCTCGCAATTGCGGGAAAAGTTGCAACAATTTGCGTTCCGTCAAATGGCCGCCATCCATCATCCCCCAAAAATGTTCGGTCGTCGCCATTCCGGCTGCACGTATTTTACGTCGTGCCCGATTCGCTAACACGGTAAGGCCCGTTTTTCCAAACAAGCGACGCCAATCCGCAAGATGTTTACCGTAGCGAATATTTTCGGCCGGAATGCGCATCGCACGAATATGATATTTCTCACATAAGGTCAACACAATCGGTAAGACACGTGGCCAGACATGTAAATGCTGGTGTCCGTCGACATGTGTAATAGTTAATTTTGTTCCCGCAATTTTCGCAAATTGGGCTGAAAGCTCCCGATACACATCATTGTAATCAATTTCTCCGGCCAAATCGCGGCGAATGAATTCACCATAGTCGGCCAATAATTTACCGTTTTCGTCAAGCAAACTTTTGACTTCCGCCGGATCCGCCACCGGGTCTATCCCACCGACTAACGCAGTATGAATGCCCACTCCGAGTCGCGGTAACGTTTCTGCTACGGCGATTGCGTCTTCAAAAGCGGCGCCGCCTGCTAATAAAGTTGTGCTGGTTATAATCCCGTTTTGAAAACCACGAGCAATCGCTTCATTGACAGACGGATGTAAACCGAAATCATCCGCATTCACAATTAAAAATTTCATATTGGCTCCTTATCGATAACGGTCAAACGTTGAGAAGTGCCATTTGCCGATCATTTGTAAGTCTTTTTGTGCATGTTTTTGTGCAAAACTTGCCAAGAACCGGCGCACCATAAACGACGCCCCCTTGGGAAGTGTCGTATAATATTTTCTTCCCAACTCTGCCAGCGTATCTACAAATGCGGCACGGGCCAAGATAGACGCCATTGCCACCGCAGGGTATCGTTCGCCGCGAGGCGTTTGCAAAAGAGGCACGGTAATTTGCGCCGTCGCCCATTTTTTTTGCATTAGTTCTTCGCGAGCGAAACGATCCAAAATAATTTGCTCAGCAGGAAAACACTGTAATAATTTTTTCATATTGGCGAAATGCAAATCAGTCAAAAGATCATTCAAGTTTTTGCCGTTTTTTTGGTAAGCGGCATATTTTTCATTATATAATTGCGGAACAAGTATTGTGACTTCAGCTTGATCCTCATATTGATCCAGAAAACGTTGCGCTAATTTCGTAATTTGGAGATCGGTCAGTTCTTTACTGTCACGAACGCCCCATGATACTACTTCTCGAGCCTGATCTTTGGTAAGGTACACGGCTGCGACAACAAGCGGTCCCAGTACATCCCCCTTACCGGATTCATCACAACCGATCACATACGTGTCAATTACTTTTCTATCTTCCGTTGCCGCTTTGGTTTTCTTTACTTCCGCGCCGGACGAATTAAGATTGGTTGCCAGGGCCTCCAGTTCTTCTTTCCATTCAGGATCCTTGGTTTGGATCACCAGTCGGAAGCCTTTTTTACCGTGATAAGTGTTTAAAATTGCCGTCTTTTCAGCGCGCACAACTTTCCACTGGATACCGTACGGGATCGTTTTTGTATTAGTTATTATTATATCATATTGCTTCAGACGCTGAGCCAATTTCTGACGCAGAACATCCGGCGACTCATTTGGCAAGCCTATCTTCCCCTTTCATTTTCGCTTCCGCTTGCACCTGTCGTAACGGCATGTTTTGCACTCGTGCAATACGGGCACAATCTTCATACTCCGGCTTACATTTATACTCGTTTCCTACGCGAGCGTACTTCACGCGCACCGATTCACCGTATAAGAAAATCTCTGTTTCTTGCGTCGGTAAAACCGTTCGCTCACACGTAAATTCGCGTACTCCCCAACTGGTTGTTTCCTGCAAGATGAAGTCAACCAGCGCTTGCGATTGCTTTTCCTCACAAAGTACACACAAGGTAACTGCCGGACGACTTTTTTTCATAACAATCGGGATATACCAAACATCCGACGCACCTGACGCCAAAAGTCGTTCCTGCACATAGGCAAGCGTTTCCGGCGTCATGTCATCCAGATTAGTCTCCAATTGTTTCATGACGGATCCTTTTCTCGGCAAATTGCTGCAGCTACTCGAGCAGCACCATAACCGTTATCAATATTTACCACTGCGACTTTATCTGCACAGCTGGTAAGCATCCCGAAAAGAGCCGTCATGCCGTTTTGCGCGACACCGTACCCCGCCGAAGTCGGCACGCCGATCACCGGAGCCGAAATTAATCCGCTTATCACCGTAGGGAGTGCGCCCTCCATACCGGCAATCGCAATGCAAACTTGTGCATCCTTCAGTTCTTTACAAACCGCCAGCAAGCGATGTATCCCCGCCACACCGCGATCGTAATATGCTTTCACGGGAATGCCTAAAAACTCAAGTGTTGCCACCGCTTCACGAGCTACACTTTCATCCGCGGCACCGGCGGTTACTACCGCCACGAAAGAGCGTATGGTTTGATGAGAACATTGGCCGTACGAAAATACACGTCCAATCTCGTCCCATTTGGCTTGCGGTGCGAGTGTATGTAAATATTCGCCCATTTCCTTACTCAATCGAGTCAAAAGCAAGGGCTTGCTTTGATTTATTGCATATGAAAGTAACTCTGTAAGCTGTTCTTGCGTTTTCCCGCTGGCCAATACCACCTCGGGAAACCCCTGTCGCTGAACGCGATTATCATCCCAACAAAGGCGATTAATATCCGTAAAACCATAATACTCCCGAATGTTTTTTTCCAATTCAGCCAAATCAAGAGCATTATTTTTCCATGCTTTTAGCCAATTCCCGAGAGGTTCCGTCATAGCCTGTCCCTTCCCTCACCAAGCGATGATGAAATAAAATAATCGCTGCCGCCATGGCTACATTAAGTGATTCTACAGTAGGCGATATCGGAATATGGAAACGCGCATCGGCCTGCTGTAAAATTTCTTCAGGAATGCCTTTACCTTCGTTACCGAAAAGCCAAAAAACATTGCGCTGTGAAGGCATCATTTCATACGATACACTTTCACCAAGTGTGGTAGCCCAAAGCGGCATCTGCCGTTTGCGGGCCGCATCATATAAATCTTTCGGAATAATCTGCTGCACCACAGGAATTTGTAAAATAGTTCCCATGGAACTGCGCACCGCTTTATCGTTAAATAAATCGACAGTACCTTTCGTTGTCCAAACGGCGGCACACTCCGCCGCTGCCGCAAGACGAACTATTGTCCCCGCATTTCCGGGGTCCTGCACACCGCACAATACTGCAATGGGACCCGGTTGTATGTCTGTTTCCTTCGGTAAACTTGCTGTTTTCACAACTGCGGCAATTTCCTGACTGGCTTCCGTTTGCGCGAGTGCTTTGAACATTTTCGAAGGCACTATAAAAAGAGGCACCTTTTCCGCTATGGTAAGGCCGCTCGCCTGCAGCCCCGCCTCGGTAGCCCAGATCTCATATTGCAAACCGGCCGATTGCAAGATAACCTCCACAGCACGTACGCCTTCTACCAGAAACGAACCGTGCTGCTCACGATATTTACGTTGTGATAGCGCACAGACCCGTTTCCAATGCGGATTTTGTAAGCTGGAAATTTCTTTTTTCACGATTCCAACAACTCCCGAAAGTATCCTGATGTATTGGCCAATTCCTGATAGGTGCCGGTCTGAATAATCCGACCTTCCCGAAATACATAAATACGATCCGCATTCCGAATCGTCGACAAGCGATGTGCAATCAAAAGAATCGTACGTTCACCGCGAATACCGGCTAGGGATTTTTGAATTCTTTCTTCCGTAGCGCTATCCATATTCGCAGTTGCTTCATCCAAAACCAACACCGGATACCGTCGCGCCATCACACGAGCTAACGATAACAACTGTCGCTCTCCCGCCGAAAAAAAGCTTCCCAGATATCCCGCCTGGGTATAAATACCTTGCGGTAGTTGTTGAATTTCATCCCAAAGATTTACTTTTTGCAAAGCATGAATAATCCGCTCCGGTGTTAACGTCGGATTATGTAAGCTGATATTTTCCGCCACCGTACCTTTAAACAAATGCTGATTTTGAAAAACGTAACCCAAGAGTGTACGAGTGGAGGCGATCGAATAATCTTCAATCGGTTTGTCGTTTAAAAGAATACGCCCCCGTTGCGGAATATACATGCGCAATGCAAGCGACATCACTGTCGTTTTACCTGCCCCTGAAGTGCCGGCAATACCCACCAACTCTCCATTATCGACATAGAAGGAAACATCTTTCAGCACCCATTTTTCCTCGTCACCATAATGGAACCAGACATTCTCAAACTCCAAAGACCTGAACGGCTCTTCAAAATCCGGGCGATCGTCAATTTCCGTCACGCTCGTTTGCTCCCACATTTCGCCCACGCGATCAACCCCCGCCAAGGCAGACTGCAAGGTATTGTAGCGTTCTGCCATACCGCGAACCGGAGCAAAAAACTTCTCAATATACTGAATAAAAACAAACACGAGTGCCGCATCCGTAATATCGACGGCTAAATTGGTATAACCTAAAATCAGCACTACACAAATAAAATAAGTAAAATCGACAAACGGTCGAAAGACGGAAAATGTACGGACCTCCTGAATTCCTGCCGTGACATAGGCCTGATTAATCGTATCATACTCTTTAATGACTGCTTTTTCCGCATTGTATGATTTGACAATCATGATACCGCTCATCGCTTCCTGAATAAAACTGTTGGAAACAGAAATACAGGAACGCACTTTGCGATACGCTCGACGGCTGTATTGGCGGAAAATATATACCGCAATTCCCAGTAAAATCATTACCGTCAAAGATGCCAAGGCGAGGCGCATATGCATTTGCAGCAAAATTACAATGATGCCGACCATCATTAAAAAGTCACCGCAAAAAGGAATTAAAACCTCGATAAAAAAAGCGCGAATCGCATCTGTGTCATTCGTTACCTTGGTGACTAAATTACCGGTTTTGTAGCGTTTCAGCGAACTTTCCGACTGCACTAAAATGCGTTCGAAAACGTTTTGACGAATGCGATAAATAATATTTTGCCCAACATATTGCAAAGAAAAATTCAACGCATATAAAAGTCCGACGCTTAGAAATACCGTTGTCAAATACAACCAACCGACCCGATATAAAGCGGTAAGATCTTTCACGGGAAATATATCGCTGATTGCGTATTTCAATAGGTACGGACGCAACAGATCGAGTCCCACTGTCACCGCTACCAGTATTCCGGCCAATACCCACCAACCGTAATACGGTTTTGCATAATTAAATAAGAGCCGGAGTTGCTTCAAATCGCGGCGATTTTTTCGTTGTTTATTCGCCATCGCTTATGCCTCCTGCTGATGATATAAAACGTAATACTCGCCGTGCCGATTCCACAGTTCCTCATGAGTGCCCTGTTCAACGATGTGTCCATCTTTAAAAACGAAGATAATATCGGCATCACGCAAGGCATCAATGCGCTGGGAAATAAAAAGGATCGTATATTTTCGACGCAGTTTTAAAATACTTTCTTCAATCATCGCAGCCGTTTGAAAATCGAGTGCCGAAAAAACGTCATCCAAAAGCAACAAGGGTGCCCGTTTGTATAAAGCACGAGCAATTCCGATACGCTGCCGTTGTCCCCCGGAGAGATCCGTACCTGCTTCCTGCAATTTGCTGCTTGGTCCCTGTAAACGATCCTGCAAAGAAAGTGAAATCGCCGTATCATCCATTAACTGTTGGACATAATCCATATCCTGCTCCTGCGCGGGTGCGGGGAAAGTGATATTGTCAGCCACTGTTTTTGAAAAAAGAATTTGCTCCTGCGGAACAAACCCGCTCAGCGCACGCAGGTCTTCTAAACAGTACGAACGCACATCTTTGTCATTAATAAACAACGTACCTGCCGGCGGATTGTACAAGCGAAGCAACAATTTGAAAAATGTAGTCTTGCCGCTGCCCGGTGCGCCGACGAGCCCAACAAATGCCCCTTCGGGAATAGTTAGATTCACATCGCAAAGCGCCGGTGTGTCCGCTTCGGGATAGGTAAAGGTAAGATGTTCTGCTCGAACCTTTGCTTGTGCAGGCACACTGTCTCGATGGTCCGCGCAGTCATCCGTTGCCTGTTCTTCCGGCCACTCAAAATACTCGCGCAAACGATCATATGAGCCCAAGGCCCGATTCATCACTGCAATCAAGCCGCCGACTCCCATCGTGGCCATGATCAACATACCGATATACCCGTTAATAGCAACAAAATCACCGACGGAAATTTCATCGTTGATAACCAGTCTGCCACAAATAAAAAGTGAAACTGCATAGCAAATCATCGGTAAAATACGCATCATCGGTATAAATACAGCTTGCACGCGGGCAAGTGATAAGTTGCCCTGCATATTTTCTTCATTTAATGTTGCAAAATATCGTGCCACGGATGCTTCTTCGACAAGACTTTTAATGATAGGCAAGCCGAGAAACAGCTCTTGCGTATATTCGGTCAGATTACTGAATAGGTCCTGCACATGACGAAACCGTTTACGCACCACACGTCCGAGCAAAACTGCAGCCAGCAAAATTAACGGCATCGGCAATAAAACACGCACCGCCAGCGCTAATGTGATTTGACTTGCCATCATCCAAAGCGCCAAACCGTTTAAAAAGATCGCATCTACCAAAAGCAGCATCCCTAAACCGAATGCAATTCGGATCGACGTTACGTCATTGATAAGTAAAGCCATGATTTTGCCGGGACCATGTTTTTCGTAAAATTGCACCGGTAATCGGATGGATTTTTTGACAATCGCATCCCGCATTAAATATTCACTTTTGCGCATTTGACCGAGAATGCAAAGGCGGTAGCCAAATTTGCACACTAAAATTGCCAGCCCCAACAGCAAAATATTGCCCACATAGCTGGCAAGATGTGTCTTCCCTAAACTGATATCATCTATCGCGGCCCCCAGTAATTTGGGCACCCATAATTGCAATACATCTACTGCAATTAAAAGTAGAATACCCAAAAAGTAGACCGGAAAATGCGGCCATAAAAACCGTTTGAAAAATTGTCGATAATTCATTATTCACTCCTTACGTACAGTTATTGTAACATATTCCTTATGCATCTATTAAAAAGAAGCCGAGGCGCTGCCCCGGCTTCTTTTTAATGCTAAAAAATATTTTCTTTGTACGTATGGTAAAGATCATCCAGCTCCTGCAACTTTTTATCCATTTCAATCTGCATTGCAGAGGCCTGATCATAATCGCCTTCCACCAACAACGAGCGAATTTGTGTAAAAATACTCTTTTTTCCGATATCGTCTTTCGCAAGTTCATTACGACGGGAAACAATTTCTTCCCAACGCTTACGATCCAACTCATTATCCGCCGGTAATTCTTTATACGAACACAAACGGTACATTGCTTCATCAATAATGCGATTGTGCAATTCCAGTTTCCAACGGTTGATGACCCCGGTCAAGAACGATTCCATCAGTCGCTTCGAGAACGCATCTCCTGCCGCTAACGCCTCCTGCTTACCAGGATTCTCGCGCAACATTTTGATATTTTCCCAAACGGTTGCCGGCGGACGCGAGAAATGATGCTGACGTTCCTCTTCGGTGAACATTTCAAAGACATCTTCTTCACTGCGATACGCCCGATCTTTTTCCAAGTAATCGGCGTCATCTCCCGGGGCTTTCGACAATTCTGCCAACAACTCATCGGTTGTTTTACCGCTCTTCACCGCATATTTAATACCGTCCAGTGCGGCGAGGTAGCACAAGGCAATGCAAGTATATGTATTCGTGTACGGATTCGGTGCACGCAATTCAAAGCGAGTGGCCAGCGGGTTCTTAAGGTCACGGATTAAACCGATTAAAATGGTGCGATTTCGCGACGGAATCGCCGGCGCCTGACCAAGGGATGTAACAATACAAACCGGTGCTTCAAAGCCCGGCTGTAAACGATTTAACGCATCCGTTGTGGAGCTGATAAACGGATTCATTGCTTCGTAGTTTTTCAAAATGCCCATGATCGCACCGTAACCGAGTACGCTGACAAAGTCTTCTTTCATATCTTTCGGCGCAAATAAGTTGATTACTTTGCCCGATTTCATTTTTGCAGACAGTCCGATATGTGTATGTTTACCGCTGCCGGCAACACCGTGGATCGGTTTCGCTTTAAAAGTGACCTCTAAACCGTGTTTGCGAAATGTTTCACGAACAATAATACGCGCTTCCAGTTCGTTATCAGCAGTCTGCAGTGGATTGGACGAGAATTTCCAGTCGATTTCCAACTGTTCCAAAATGTTTATAAGGCGCCCGTTGTCATCAATGCGCGGTTTTACACCGCCCACTTCTTTATGACCCATTTCAGGCTGCAAGCCTAATTTTTTCAACAACTCAATGGATTCTTCCATTGCAGTGCGAACCGCTCCATGGGTTCGTTGCCAGTATTGCTCTTTCATGCGCTGCGAAACCGATAATGCACGGCTGTCGATCGGCTGACTCGGCGTTTTTACCCAAAATTCAAGTTCGGTCGCTGTGGTAAATAAAAGTTCGTCAATTTCTTTAACATTAACGTGCTCCATCCCCGGAACCGTATGCGTCGAAAGTAACTCTAAAATCTCCTGTTCAACATACGCAATACTGCGTTTCAAGATCGAACGGGCATCTACCATTTCTCCATTGTGGATCAAAAAAGCCGGAATGCGGAGTGTCCCGATCGGCTTTCCCGTTTGTGGATCCAAATGATCGTAATTGTAGTCGACCACCCAATTTACGTCTGGGTCGGCAATCATATCGATTCGGGCATTATTTAGTGTAGCAATCGTGGGAAGAACCACCGATGAACCATCGGTTTGCACTGCATCACCGGAGAAAAAGTCGTTATAATTTTTAAAAAACAATTCAATCGGAATACGTTCATCGGTATCGTTACCGGCCATATCAATCCCGACAATGGAAACATATTGAATTTCAGGGTACTGTGCTAATAACGAAAGTACACCTTCTTTACCGTATTTGCCTGCGGGAATGACATAAAGAAGTTCTTCATCACGTAACATGTTCATTTGGTTCCTCCTCAATAAAAAGACCTCAACACGATATCGAGTTGAGGTCCCCATTGACCGAATATTCTATTTATTGCTGGCCAACCACTCACGTACAGCTTGGTTGACTACTTTCCCATCTGCCCGGCCTTTTAACCGAGGCATAACAGCCTTCATCAAAGTCCCTATATTTCGTTCTTCAGGTGCTAATTGGGAAGCGGTTTCGACAACAATGTTACCCACTTCTTCTGCACTGACAGGCTGCGGTAAATAGCGACTCAATACTTCAATCTCTGCTTTAGTTTGCGTAATCAGATCATGACGATCCGATTTTTCAAACTCCGCCAAAGAATCTTTCCGGAGTTTCATTTCTTTCGCTAAAATACCTATGACATCTTCTTCTGCTAAAGGCTCAGAACTGTCAATCTCAGCATTTTTAATCGCGGCGCGAGCCATGCGGATGACCGAGAGTGCAAGCTTGCCATCTTCTTTGGCCTTCATGGCCTCTTTCATGTCACGCTGCAGGGTTTCTTGAATGGTCATCAACTTTCACCTTCTCGTTATTTAAATTTACGTTTTCTGGCCGCTTCCGATTTCTTTTTACGACGAACGCTCGGCTTTTCATAATGTTCGCGTTTTCTCACTTCAGAAAGAACCCCGGCTTTTTGGCAGGAACGTTTAAATCTGCGAAGAGCACTATCGAAAGACTCGCCCTTTTTAACTCTGATTTCAGACATTGATATCCCTCCCTCCAAATAGTCGTATGGGGTGCAATTGCACTAATTAAAATTATAAGCCCCGACGCTGCATTTGTCAATCTGCAAACGGAGGCCAACCTAACGCTTTGCCACCGATTATATGCGCATGAAAATGGGGTACCGTCTGACCACCGTCAGCACCTGTATTGATGACGACGCGATAGCCGCTTTCGGCAAGGCCGAGTTGACTTGCCACCGCTTGTACGGTGCTGAAAAAATGTGCAAATTGATCTTCCGTTTCGGCATCCGTAATTTGATTGATGCTTTGAACATGTTGTTTAGGTACGACCAAAACATGTACCGGCGCCGTTGGCGCAAGGTCATTGAAGGCAACAAAATCATCATTTTCAAAAACTTTCGAACTGGGAATCGTACCGTTTGCAATTTGACAAAAAATACAGTCTTTCATGGTTACCCCTCCTCGATTCTTTCGCCGATCAACATGGCTCCGTCGTCAGAGACGACTCGTGTCGAACAAATCATACCTGCTTTCCGCCCCTCGCCTTTGATTGTTAGCTGACAATAATGAGGTGTAAAGCCTTTCCATGCACCATCTTCCGTTTGTTGTTCCAATAAAACATTCGTGGTTTTCCCGATAAAAGAGCGCCGGTAATCGGTGGCCGTTTGCTCCGCCACTTTTTCTGCGGCATGCACTCGCTCCTTTTTAACCGCTTCAGAAACTTGATCCGGAAACGTCGCTGCCGCAGTGCCGTTGCGCTTAGAATAAGGAAACACGTGCACCCCGGCAAAACGCAATTCTTTCAACGTTGCCATCGTTTCCGCAAAAAGCTCTTCCGTTTCGCCGGGAAAGCCTACGATTAAGTCAGTAGTAACTGCCAAATCGGGAATTCTTGCACGTAATGATGAAATAAGATCCACATATTCTTGCAGATGATAATGCCGGCGCATTTTCCGCAAAATTTCTTCCGATCCCGATTGCAAGGGCAAGTGCAGATGTGGACATACACGTTCATTCGTGGCAATCAGATTTACTAATTCTTCAGAAATCTCAACCGATTCAATGGAACCGAGTCGAATTCTTGAAATATGTGTACGCTCGAGCAGCATCTTGACAACGTCAGCCAAGTCTACTTGTCGTCCCAGGTCTACGCCGTAATTCCCCAAATGAATACCCGTTAAAACGACTTCTTTAAATCCTTGCTCATCCAATCTTCGAGCTTCATGATAAATATCTTCCACTCCTCTGGATTTCAATTTACCGCGCGTATAAGGAATAATGCAAAAGGCGCAATAATTGTTGCAACCTTCTTGAATTTTTAAGTATGAACGGGCACGATCGGAAGCCGGATGCGCCCAATGCAATTCTTCGAATTGACTCGTTTCAAAAATATCATGCACCGCATTATGCGCTTGTGAGGAAGATCCGTACGCCTCAATCAAATCGACCACCTTGGTTCGATCCTGCGTACCGATAATCAGATTAACCCCGTCAATTTGTTGAATTGTTTTCGGATCCAGTTGTGCATAGCAACCCGTCACAATAATTTTTGTCTGCGGATTCAAACGTTTGGCACGACGAATCATTTGACGCGATTTGCGTTCACCGATATGCGTTACCGAACAGGTATTAATGACACAAATATCCGCTTTGTCTTTCGCAGATACCTCTTCATATCCGCGCGCCAAAAAAAGGCTGCGCATCGCATCGGTGTCATACTGATTTACTTTACAACCCAGGGTTAAAAACGAAACTGTCTTCAAATTGATTTCCTCTCCGTCGCAATTTAGTAATTTGATTCATTGTAATGTTTTTTTGCTTGGCATGCAAGAAAAACGAGGCGCGTCCGCGTCTCGTTTTTTACTAATTATTCAATTTATCCTTCAGTTTATCAAAAAAAGACGGTTCTTCTTTATTGACGGTGCTGTCGCCCATGCACTCGCTGTATTTCAGCAAAGCCGCTCGCTGCTCGGAGGATAAACTGCGCGGTACGCCGATCGTGACCCGTACATTTAAATCGCCTTTGCGATCGCTTCGCAACGATGGCAGTCCTTGACCGGAAAGACGAAATGTCTTTCCTCCGGGAGTGCCGTGTGGAATTTTTAACTCCACTTTGCCGAACAGCGTGTCGAGCTGAATCGTCCCCCCCATAGCGGCTGTCGGAAACGAGACTTCCGCTTCACAAAAAAGATCCGCACCACGACGTTGGAAACGCGCATGTGGCTGAACATAGATATACACATACAAATCACCCGTTTCCCCGCCGCGTTCTCCTAAGCCGCCTTCACCGGCTAAACGGATCCGCGAATCGGTGTCCACACCGGCCGGAATTTTCACGCGAAGCTTACGTTTTTTCTGAACTTTACCGCTGCCGCGACATTCATGACACGGAGACTCGATAACTTTTCCTCGACCTTGGCAACGCGAACAGGTATGCACACTCATCATTTGACCTAAGGGCGTATTCCGTACGACTTGCTCCTGCCCGGTACCGTGACATTGCGGACAGGTTTGCACGCTGGTTCCCGGTTCGGCACCATCGCCGTGACAATGGGGGCAAACTTCGTCTTTGACAATACTAAATTCTTTTTCTACGCCCACAGCGGCTTCTTCCAAAGTGATTTCCAAATCGTAGCGTAAATCCGCGCCGCGTATCGGCCCCGTTTGCCGAGCTCCACCACCGCCGAAAAAGCTGCCGAAGATGTCGCCCAGGTCACCGAATCCGCCAAATCCGCCTTGCGCTCCGCCGAAACCGCCGAAACCACCGAAGCCGCCCGTTTGACCGGCCTGCTGATACGCAGTATGACCAAATTGGTCATACTGCGCACGCTTGGATTCATCCGAAAGCGTTTCATAGGCTTCATTGACCTCTTTAAATTTGGCTTCCGCTGTTTTCGGATCATCCTTATTTAAATCAGGATGATATTTCCGAGCCATTTTACGGTAAGCTTTTTTTATCTCATCAGCACTGGCGTTCTTATTGACACCCAGTACGTCATAATAATTCTGATCGCTCATGCCAAACTTCCTCTGTCATTATTTTTTATCTTCATCGTCCATGACTTTGTAATCGCCATCGACGGTGCCGTCATTCGTCTCCTGTTGCGTTGTTTGTTGCTGACCGTTATTTGCCTGCGACTGTTGTGCATTGGCCTGTTCATACAACTTGCTTGCCAACTCATGCAGCGGTGTGCTTAATGCTTCCGCCTTCGCCTTAATGGCCTCTACATCAGTACCGGCCAGCGCTTCTTTCAGATCGGCAATCGCCGTTTCTACTTTTTGTTTTTGTGCCGCATCAACTTTATCACCAAGATCTTTCAGCGTTTTTTCTCCTTGGTAAACTAAAGAGTCGGCATTATTGCGAACTTCCACTTCTTCTTTTTTCTTTTCGTCTTCCTCTTCGTGCAATTTCGCCTCTTTTACCATGCGCTCAATTTCATCGTCGGAAAGGCCGCTCGAAGACGTAATTGTAATTGTCTGTTCTTTACCTGTCCCCAAGTCTTTAGCGGATACATGTACAATACCATTCGCATCAATATCAAAAGTAACCTGAATTTGTGGTACTCCACGAGGTGCCGCAGGAATGCCGCTCAGTTCAAAACGGCCCAGCGTCTTATTATCCGCTGCCATGTTACGTTCGCCCTGCAAGACGTGGATGTCTACGGCCGGCTGATTATCCGCCGCGGTCGAGAATACTTGACTCTTCGAGGTTGGAATAGTCGTATTGCGATCAATAATTTTCGTAAATACTCCGCCCAATGTTTCAATACCCAAGGAAAGCGGGGTAACATCCAGCAGCAGCACGTCTTTGACTTCACCGACTAATACGCCTGCCTGAACCGCTGCACCTATCGCTACCGATTCATCAGGGTTAATACCTTTGCTGGGTTCTTTGCCCAAGATTTTTTGAATCGCTTCCTGAACAGCCGGAATACGACTGGATCCGCCAACCAAAAGAATCTTGTCAATGTCACTTACCGCCAGTCCCGAATCTGCAATCGCTTTACGGGTCGGCTCCATAGTTGCCTGTACCAAATCTTCGGTTAATTCATTGAATTTAGCACGGGAAAGATTCAAGTCCAAGTGCATCGGCTGACCGTTGGAATCGGCCGAAATAAATGGCAAGTTGATATTTGTAGAGAGCACGCCGGACAATTCGATTTTTGCTTTTTCCGCCGCTTCTTTTAAACGCTGCAACGCCATTTTGTCCCGGCTCAAATCGACACCATTGGTCTTTTTGAATTCGCTGATAATCCAGTTCATAACCTTTTTATCGAAGTCATCACCGCCGAGATGGTTGTTCCCTTGTGTAGCTTTAACTTCAAAAACGCCTTCGGCCAGATCCAGAATGGAAACGTCGAACGTACCGCCACCCAAGTCGAACACAAGAATGGTATGCGCTTCATCTTTATCAAGTCCATACGCCAATGCGGCTGCCGTCGGTTCATTGATGATACGCAATACTTCCAGACCGGCAATCGCGCCGGCATCTTTTGTAGCTTGGCGCTGGCTGTCTGTAAAATACGCCGGCACTGTGATGACGGCTTTTTCTACTTTTTCACCCAAGTATGCTTCCGCATCCTGTTTGAGCTTTTGCAGAACCATCGCGGAAATTTCCTGCGGCGTATACGCTTTGTCATCGATGTTTACTTTATAATTGGTGCCCATGTGACGTTTAATGGAACTGATTGTACGATCCGGATTGGATACCGCTTGACGTTTCGCAAGTTGTCCCACTAAACGTTCACCGGTCTTCGAAAAACCTACGACCGATGGTGTTAAGCGCGAGCCTTCCGCATTTGTAATAACTACCGGTTCGCCGCCTTCCATGACCGCTACTACCGAGTTGGTTGTACCTAAGTCAATGCCTATTACTTTTCCCATTCTAAATTTCCCCCTTAGTCTTCTTGATGCGCTACTTGTACCTGTGCTGCGCGTAATACTTTATCATTCATGCGGTAACCTTTTTTGAATACCGCGGTAATTTCCCCTTCCGGTTTATCGTCGGTCGCCAAACGCATGACGGCTTCATGATAATTCGGATCCATCTGCTCGCCCAAAGCAACAATTTCTTCCACTTTATAAGCCTTCAACAAATTCACCAACTTACGATAAATCAGTTGAAATCCTTCTAAAAATTTTTCATCAGCACCTTCTACAGGATGTGACAAGGCTCTTTCAAACTCATCTAAAATCGGCAATAAACTTGTAATCACTTTCGCTTGCGCGCTGTCGTTTAGTTCTGCACGCTCTTGACGATAACGTCTCCGGGCATTATCAAAGTCCGCTTGCAAACGCAAGCGCAAGCGTTCACTGTCTTCCCACTTTTGTGTCAACTCAGCGATCTCTGCCGCGCAATCAGCATCTTCCTGTTCACCGACAATTTTCGATTCGTCAACCGTATCTCCATCGCCTTCGGTTGCTTTGTTTTGTTCTTCCTTGTATTCCGGATTCAATTAATGCACCTCATCTCCATCGGTTTTTCCTGTTCGTAAGACGGAATTCACTTTTTGCTGCATCATATGCAACAACGAAACAATTTTATCATATTCCATGCGCGTCGGCCCGATGACCGCTACGCTACCTACCAGTTTTTGTTGATCGAAAAATTGTGCTTGTACCACACTATAGTTATGTAATGCGGCTATCCCGGTTTCCGGCCCGATGCGCACCGTAAGCGCAGTTGACGGCGAATGGCTGATAAGATCTGCGAGTTGCTTGCTCTCTTCCAAAAGTTTCATCAACTCTTGCAACTTGCCCAAGTCCTTAAACTCCGGCTGGCGAATTAACTCACTGACACCGTCGGTAAAAATTTCGCGATTCTTGCCGACCGTGTTCTGAATCGTATCCAGTGTACTGAACATCACTTGGGGCTCAACCCAAAAGTCCTGCTGCAATTCCTGCATAAGTTCTGTAGTAATCTCTCGCAATTCACGCCCATGTAACGCGCGATTCAGCTGCAACGCAAAATCCTGCAGCTTCAACAACGTCACCCCGGCGGGCATTATAAACGTGGAATGATCCACGCTGCCGTCGGTCGTTACGAGGAGCAAAATGGCGCGGTTGTCATCCAGCGGCAAAAATTGGATGTAATTGAAAACCGCATGTTGCGACTCATCTGTCACAGCCAATGAAAGATTATGCGTCAGGCCTGATAAAATACGAGCCGCTTCACTAAAAATTTCTTGTGTTTGCGTGTTCTCAAAGGTAAACCAGTCCTTAATCGCAGTCGCTTCTTCCCGACTGACTTCACCCGGTTGCATTAGGCTGTCCACATAAAACCGATACCCCTTTAGTGAAGGAATACGGCCGGCAGAAGTATGCGGTTGCTCTAAATACCCCATCCATTCCAAATCCTGCATTTCGTTACGAATGGTAGCCGGACTGATACCTAAATCATAAATTCGAGCAATCGTACGTGAGCCGACCGGCTCGGCAGTGGCAATATAGCTTTGAACGATCGCACGTAAAATAATTTGTTTACGTTCTTTCATCGTTATCACCTCTGTCTTATTAGCACTCTTATCTGTCGAGTGCTAAATCTATTACATAATTTATCATGAAAAGGTGAAAAAGTCAAATTATTTTGTTTTTATGTGCGGATGAAGTAAGTAAACACTTGGTTAGACACTGCTGCACCACGGCGTGTAAGTGTTATCGTATCGGCGGTAGCACGATACAAAAGCCTTTCTTCCAGTAGTGTTTGTAATTCTTTTCCATAAGTTTCCTGAAGTGTAACACCAAATTTAGTGGCAAAAGAAGATAAGGAAATACCGCTCCGACGGCGTAAATTCAGGAAGCAATATTCTTCCATTGCGGTTTGACGGTCAATGCTTTCTACGTCTTGCGGTATCCATCGCGCACTGTCGATCTGTTTTATATAGGCCTGCCAATCCGCAACATGGCTGTAGCGAACATTTCCATCAAAGGAAACAGCGGCCGCACCGAACCCGATATACGGTTCATAGCGCCAATATTTTTGATTATGTACTGCTTCGTAGCCTGATTTTGCAAAATTGGCAATTTCATAACGAGAGAAACCATATTGCGGCAACGTACGTACCATCGTTTGATACATTTCCCATTCGGTTTCTTCCGACGGCAAATCCAAGCGTCCTTGCGTAGCCAAACGAGCAAACAAAGTCCCGGGTTCAACAATCAATCCGTAAACGGAAATATGCGTGATCGGTAAGTGCACCGCCTTCACGAGCGACTCTTTAAAGTCGGCGGCGGATTGACCGGGAAGCCCATACATTAAATCAAGAGTGATATTTTTAAAACCAACGTGCGCCGCATCTTTAATGACACGCCGAGCGTCCTGCGCGCGGTGAATACGTCCGATCCGCTGCAGTAAATCATCACGAAAGGTTTGTACCCCTACGCTTAAACGATTAATCCCTGCCGCATAGTAAGCTTCTAAATCACTGCGAGTGATCCCGTCGGGATTCATTTCCAAAGTTACTTCCGCGGTGTTTCGCACAGCAAAGCGTTCACGGAGTGCCAGTAACACGTCATGAATTCGTTGCACGCCAAAAAGGGACGGTGTCCCGCCCCCAAAGTAAATGCTGTCCACATGATCGGAAAAAGAGCTTAGCGGCCGGTTGGCAATTTCTTTCAACAATGCCGCTAAGTAATAATTATACACCTCTTCGCGAACCACCGCAGAGTAAAAATGACAATAGTGGCAGTGACTCGCGCAAAAAGGAATATGAATATAAATTCCTGTGCTCATCTTAATCGTCTTTCAAAATCGCCATAAACGCTTCTTGCGGAATCGTAACGCTACCGACCTGCTTCATGCGCTTTTTGCCCTCTTTTTGCTTTTCAAGCAGCTTACGTTTCCGTGTGATGTCACCGCCATAACATTTTGAAAGTACATCTTTGCGCATCGCTTTAACGGTTTCCCGGGCAATAATTTTATTACCGATTGCCGCTTGAATCGGGATTTCGAACATTTGCCGCGGAATAATATCTTTCAACTTCAGAGCCAGCGCACGACCGCGGGACGGTGCTGAGCTGCGGTGAACAATAGTACTCAATGCGTCCACTAAATCTCCATTTAAAAGGATATCAAGCTTAACCATATCCGCCGGACGATACCCGGAAAGCTCATAATCCAAAGACGCATAACCGCGTGTGCCGGATTTCAGCTTATCAAAAAAATCATAAATAATTTCATTCAACGGTAAATCGTACTCGAGTGCGACTCGAGTCTCGTCAATGTATGTCATTGTGAGATACTCACCACGCCGCTCCTGAGCCAGTTCCATGACGGCTCCGACGAGATCGGACGGCAGCATGATGTTAGCTTTCACAAATGGTTCCTCAATATGATCAATGACCGTCGGATCGGGCAGATTCGCCGGGTTGTCTACCTCGATCATATTTCCGTCCGTGGTATAGACACGATAAATAACCGAAGGCGCTGTCGTGATTAAATTTAACTGATATTCGCGTTCCAGACGTTCTTGGATTACATCCATATGCAACAAGCCGAGAAAGCCGCAGCGGAATCCGAAGCCCAACGCAAGTGAAGTTTCCGCTTCATACACCAACGCCGCATCGTTTAAATGCAGTTTATCCAATGCATCGCGCAGATTGCCGTAATCTTTGCTATCTACCGGATACAATCCGCAATACACCATCGGTGTCGCCTTACGATAACCCGGCAACGGTTCGGCAGCACCATTTTCCACTGTCGTAATCGTGTCGCCGACTCGACAGTCGTGAACATTTTTAATACTTGCTGCTAAATATCCTACCGTACCGCAACTCAATTCCTGGGTAGGCGTCATTTGGGGCGCAAAAAAGCCGACTTCCGTCACCTCAAATGATTTACCGGTCGCCATCATCCGGATCTGGTCTCCCACTTTGACGGATCCTTCGTGGATTCGTACATAAGCAATAATACCTTTATAGGAATCGAAATGAGAATCATATACCAGCGCCTTCAACGGTCGATCACTATAATCCGGCGGAGGAGGAATTCGTTTGACAATTTCTTCCAGCACATCCGGTACACCCAACCCTGTCTTGGCAGAGATCATCGCCGCATCATGTGCATCAAGACCGATAACATTTTCAATTTCGGCTTTTACCAAGTCGGTATTCGCACTCGGCAAATCCACTTTATTAATGACCGGAATAATTTCTAAATCATGATCCACCGCCAAATAAACATTGGCTAAGGTTTGCGCCTGCACTCCCTGGGTTGCATCTACAACCAAAAGCACCCCTTCACACGCGGAAAGGCTGCGGGAAACTTCATAATTGAAATCGACATGCCCGGGCGTATCAATTAAATGCAGCATGTAATCTTTGCCATCTTTGGCATGGTAATGCAAACGAACGGATTGCGATTTAATCGTAATACCCCGTTCTTTTTCCAATTCCATATTGTCCAATACCTGCGCTTGCATCTCCCGCTTAGATAAAGCGCCGGTGATTTCAATCAGGCGATCTGCCAGCGTTGACTTGCCATGGTCAATATGTGCGATGATCGAAAAATTACGAATATATTCAGTGGACACGAATGTTCTCTCCTTGCCAATGATTTGGTCCTATAATAGCGCCGCCAAGTACTCGATCGCCGTCATAGAAGACAATCGATTGGCCCGGCGTTACCGCACGCTGCGGCTCTTTAAAGACTACATGCACGCCATCTTTTACCGGATATACAGTACAGTCTGCTGCCGGTGCCGCGTAGCGGATTTTAGCTTGCGCGGTAAACGGCTCTGTGCAAGTTTCCCATTCCGTAAATGACGGATCCAACGCCCATACTTCCCGTTGGAAAATGGACGCATTAGGGCCGACAATGACACGGTTATGTTTCGCATCGATAGCGACCACGTATAAAGGATGTTCGGCCGCCACACCAAGACCTTTACGTTGGCCGATGGTATATGCCGGTAACCCTTGATGCGTTCCTAATATACTCCCTTCAAGATCGACAATATCTCCCGGTACAAATTGCTCGGGAATACGCTCCTTCAAAAAGCGAATGTGATCATTGTCGGGAATAAAACAGATATCTTGACTCTCCGGTTTATTGTATACGGGTAAGTTCAATTCTTTCGCCAAAGCCCGCGTATCTTCCTTATGCATTTCTCCCAACGGGAACATAATGTGGGGTAACATTTTTTGGTTTAAATGATACAACACATACGACTGATCCTTTTTCAGATCCGTACCGCGACGCAGTTCATAAAGATTACTTTCTTGATTGTAAAGAACGCGTGCATAGTGTCCTGTCGCCAAAAAATCGGCGTCAAGGTCACGACTAAACTCGTACAAACTCCCAAATTTAATCCAATCGTTGCACATTACACATGGATTGGGAGTAATCCCACAAGCATACGATTGTGTAAAATATTGCATAATTTTTTCTTCAAAAGATTGGCGTAAATCCAACACATAATGCGGCACTGCCAATTGATCCGCTACTCGCTTGGCATCCGTAATCGCGGCAGATTCAACTACTTTATTATTTTCCACGGTATCAAAAAGCAGCATGGTGACACCGATAACATCATAACCTTGCGCTTGCAAACGCGCCGTTACTAATGAGCTGTCAACACCACCGCTCATAGCGACCGCTACGCGCTTTTTGCTCATACTATTCCTCCTTTACATACCATTTTATTATAGCATATAGAAAATCTTCTAAACGATTTTTGTATCCAGCACATCGACATCTCATGTATGCCCTCATCATGAATGCTGTATAATAAGATTATTGAAAGTGTTTAAGGAGAATTTATGCATCAATATCTGTTTTTTATCGGCTCATTTCCGATTCGCAGCTACGGATTGTTTTTTGCCATGGGAATTATTACCGGCGGTCTGCTTGCCTATTATTTCACACGCAAAGCAGAGCGTTATTCGGAATATATTTGGGATCTTACCGTCTACTGCGGACTTTGGGGCATTATTGGCGGTCGTCTTTGGGATGTTTTCTTTTTTGACTGGGACTACTACCAAGATCACCTTTTAGAGATTCCGTTTGTATGGCAAGGCGGTATGGCCATTCAAGGTGGTTTGTTGTTCGGTATTTTGGCAGCACTGTACTATTTACGTAAACGCCACGTCGATATTTTGGATTTTGCCGACCTGGTTGCACCTGCCATCGTCATGGGGCAGAGTGTCGGACGCATGGCGAATCTCATGAACGGCGATGCCTTCGGTCATCCGACCGGCGGTTCGTTTGGAATCTTATATCCCGAAACTACACTTGCGTACCACACCTATGGAGCGCAACCCCTATGGCCGGCAGAAATTTGGGAAGGACAGATTGATGTTCTGATCTTTGTCGTTCTGCTCGCTTATTCATTGCGTTCGCATGCCAAAGGACAGGTATTCGCACTTTACATCATGTTGTATTCGCTAGCGCGCTTCGGTTTGGAGTTTTTGCGCGGCGATTACGGAACACTGCTATGGGGTTTAAAATCGGCGCAGCTGACTGCTCTCATTGCTTTTTTCGCTGCCTTGAGTGCATTTGTATATTTCGCGTATCGCAAACCGCAAAAAGCCATTCCACCTGCTCTTACAAAGGCAAGCAAACGTAATAAAAAATGACGTCAATCGACGTCATTTTTTGATTTCAGATTTCGTCATTGGCAATCGCTGCCTGCAATGCTTCCAAGGCCCGATTAGCCAGTACCGTGCTCTTTTCTTTTTTGGGAACCCGCTTAGCCAACGGAGCGATTAAGCCGAAATTTACATTCATCGGCTGAAAATTGTCTTTGTTATCGGTTGAGATATATTGCATCAAACTACCGATTGCTGTTGTTGCCGGCGGTTCCCAAAGCATTTTACCATGCAGCAAACGTGCCGCGTTACGACCGGCAAGCAAACCGGCTGCGGCAGATTCTACATACCCCTCCACGCCGGTAATTTGTCCCGCAAAAAACAAGGTAGGGCGTTTTTTAGTTTGCAATGTCGCTTGAAGCAGCTTTGGAGAATTAATATAGCTGTTGCGATGCATTACGCCGAAACGCGCGAATTCCGCATTTTCCATGCCGGGAATCATGCGGAAAATCCGCTTTTGTTCCCCCCACTTTAGATGTGTCTGAAAACCGACAAGATTATATAACGTGCCTTCTGCATTATCCTGGCGCAATTGAACCACCGCATACGGTTCTTCGCCCGTACGCGGATCCGGCAAACCTACCGGTTTCAACGGCCCGAATCGCATGGTATCTTCCCCGCGATTGCCAAGCACTTCAATGGGCATGCATCCTTCAAATATTTCGCCTTTTTCAAAATGATGTTGACCTGCTACCTCCGCTGCGATAAGTTCTTCGCGAAAGCGCAAATATTCTTCTTTATGGAATGGACAGTTGAGATATGCTGCCGGACCTTTATTGTAACGCGAAGCGCGATACACTATATCTTGGTTCAATGACTCTAAATACACAATCGGCGCCGCGGCATCAAAAAAATGGAAATAGTCTTCCCCACTGAATGCTGCAATCGATTCCGCTAACTTACCATCCGTAAGCGGACCGGTGGCAACGATTACAATACCGTCTTCCGGGATGGACATGACTTTTTCCGTAACCACCTCGATCAACGGATGGTTTTTGATCGCATCGGTCACTGCCTGCGCATAGCCTTCCCGATCCACGGCAAGTGCACCGCCGGCCGGCACTTGATGCGTATCCGCCGCCTGCATGATAAGCGAATTCAATTGTCGCATTTCTTCCTTCAAAAGTCCTACCGCATTCGTAATTGCTGCCGCACGTAACGAATTGCTGCAAACGAGTTCGGCAAAATGCGGCAACGTGTGTGCCGGCGTATACCGTTTCGGTTTCATTTCCAGTAAGCGAACTCGTACCCCTGCTTGCGCCGCCTGCCAAGCGGCTTCACAGCCCGCCAGTCCGGCGCCAATGACGGTAATCACTTCATTTTTTCTTTTGGTTGCCATGCGTCGGGCACTCCTTATTGCTGCAAATAATTTCTTCGCCTCGTTGGCGTGTCTTCTTTTTCACCATAATCGATCCGCATTCCTTGCAAAATTGATCCACCGGTTCATTCCATAATGCCAAATCACATTCCGGATACCGATCGCAACCATAGAAAACACGGCCACGTTTGGATTTACGGCGAACGATGTGTCCTTTTTTGCATTTCGGGCAGGCAATACCGACCGGATCGGTAATCGGCTTAGTGTTTTTACATTCCGGAAAATTCGGACATGCTAAGAATTTCCCGTACCGGCCAAATTTATAAATCATTTTCGCGCCGCATTTATCGCAGATAACATCGGATTCCTGCTCAATAACTTTCACTTTGTCGATTTTTTGTTCCGCATCGGAAAGTTCCTGTGCAAATACTTTGTAAAAACTTTCCAGCAGTTGTTCGTAGCTTAATTCACCATCGGCAATTTTATCCAATTCCTCTTCCATACGCGAGGTGAATTTAACATCAACGACCTTACTGAAAAAGCGTTTCAGAAGATCCACCACAACAAAGCCTAGTTCCGTAGGAATAAATGCTTTGTCACGCTTTTCGACATAGTTGCGCTTTTGAATAGTATCCAAAATCGGTGCGTATGTACTCGGGCGACCGATTCCTTTTTCTTCCAAAAGTTTAATTAGGCTTGCTTCCGTATATCTTGCCGGCGGTTGCGTGAAGTGCTGTTTCGGCTCAATTTTTTTAACCGTCAACGCATCATCTTTGTGCAGCTCCGGTAAAATCGTTTCTTCTTTTTTATCCTTCGTCCCGTAAACTGCGGTGAAACCGTCAAAAATAATATGACGGCCTACGGCGCGTAGCTCAAATTTTCCGGCGCGAATGGTCACGGTTAAACGTTGCGCAATTTGCGGCGTCATTTGACTGGCCAGAAAACGATTCCAAATCAACGTATATAATTTCAGCTGATCCCGATTTAAAAAGGGGGCGACTTCCGCGGGAGAATATGCTAAGGACGTCGGACGAATCGCCTCATGCGCATCCTGACTCTGCTGTTGCTTCGAGTATTTATTCGGTGATTCAGGTACGTACTCTTTACCATAAGTTTCGGTAATGTACTGCTTTGCTTCTTTCTGCATCTCTTCCGCGATTCGTACAGAGTCGGTACGCATGTAAGTAATCAAACCGACATGAGTGCCACGAATATCCAGACCTTCGTACAATTGCTGCGCAATCATCATGGTCTTACGCGCACCGAAATTCAATCGGTTGACACTGTCTTGCTGCATCGTACTGGTAGTGAACGGCGCTTGCGGCCGACGGCGTTGCTGGCCGCGTGTAAGTTTTTCGACATACGCGTCTGCCGCTTTCAATTCTTCAACCAAATCGTTGGCGACGCTTTCCTGCGCAACGGCCAGTTCTTTGTCGTCATACCGAACTACTTTGGCGGTAAATGATTTGCCTTTGCCGGCATGATAATCGGCTTCAATAGACCAGTATTCCTCCGGTACAAATGCCTTGATTTCTTCTTCGCGTTCACAAATCAAACGTACTGCCACCGACTGCACGCGTCCCGCGCTTAGACCACGAAATACTTTTTTCCAAAGAAAAGGGCTTAATTTATAACCGACAAGCCTGTCAAGAACCCGACGTGCCTGTTGAGCATCTACTTTCTGCTCATCAATCGGACGCGGCTGGGCAATCGCTTCTTTGATCGCATGCGGCGTAATTTCATTAAATGTAATTCGCACATTCTCATCCGCCGGAACATCCAACAGCACCGACAAATGATGAGAAATAGCTTCTCCCTCGCGATCAGGGTCAGTAGCGAGGATAACATCGCGCGATCTATTTGCTTCCGCGCGTAAATGGGAAATTACATCATGACGATCGGAAACATTCGTATACCGCGGCATGAATCCGTTTTCCACATCGACACCGAGCGAGTTTTTCGGTAAATCGCGCAAATGCCCCATGCTGGCCATAACTTTATAATTTTTACCGAGAATTTTTTCAATCGTTTTCGCCTTGGCTGGAGACTCCACAATCACGAGATGTTTCCCGCTCGGATTCGGTGTGCGCTCCCATTTCGGTGCCTTGACAACAGCCGGCTTACCGGCACTGTTTTTGCGTCCGATTGAAATTGTGCGTTTAATGGACAATGCTGCCTCCTATCTGGAAATCATTGCCATATATTTTTGATTTCCACATTGTTGTATAAGTCCTTTTAATTCTAATTGTAGCAATATATAGTTGGCTTCGGTCGGGTGTAAAGCGGAACGAAGAATAATCGTATCCATGTCGACTGTTTTCTCCAACTGGCAACAACGGTACACTAATTCCTCGGTCGGTGTCAAATCCGGACCGGCTACCGAGCCCATTTCACGTTCCGTATCCAACCAATTATATTCGCGTAAAATATCGTTTGGTTCCGCGGCCAACGCCGCTCCTTGTCGCAATAAGTGATGCGTGCCCACCGACATCGGTGAAAAAATGCTGCCGGGAACCGCGAACACATCACGCCCCGTCTCCAAAGCAAAGTCTGCCGTAATCAACGTGCCGCTGCGTTTCGCCGCTTCAATGACCAACACCCCGTCGCTCAATCCGCTGATGATACGATTGCGTGCCGGAAATTGTCGCCCCAACGGTTTGGTTCCCAACGCATATTCCGATATCACTACACCGTGTTGCGCGATTTCTTCAAATAATGACTTATTTTCCGGCGGATAGGGAATATCCAAACCACAAGCCAACACACAAATCGTATACCCGTCAGGAAGTGTAGCCCGATGACTTGTGGAATCTATACCGCGTGCACCGCCGCTGATGATAGCAACGCCTGCCTTGCTTAGCTCTCCGGCAAATAAACGCGCGGCATTAATCCCATACGGTGTCGGCTTGCGCGAACCGACGATGGCGATCGCTTTTTCCGGTTCTCGCCACGTACCTCGATATGCAAGTATGGCCGGCGCATGAGGATCATTCTGTAAACGTTTGGGGAAATCGCCATCTTGAAAGGTCAGTAAGCTGACGCCCCATTTTTGATTAGCCTCCCAAATCTTTTCGGGTTCAATCATTTTTCGTTGTGCCAAAAATCCCGCGAGCGATTTTGGTCCTAATGTATGGGACGCCAGTAATGCCTTTTCGGAAGCTTGCCAAATCGCTTCAAAACTACCGAAAAAACGAATTAATTGACGTAATTTGACCGCACCTACATACGCCGTCTTTTGCAGCGCAGCCGCGTATATTTCTTCCCTTTTCATATCCATTTTATTCACCGACTTCAATAAAACACTTTATTCATTGGTGCAGAAAAATATAATGCTTCTCTACTCCTTGTCTTGTGCACGGTAACTTACCGCTTCCGCAATTTGCTCCGCGTCGATGATGTCTTTGCCCTGCAGATCGGCAATGGTACGAGCCACTTTTATGATTCGGTCGTAAGCGCGTGCGCTTAAGTGCAGACGATTAAATACATCCGCCAGAATTTGCTGCGCACGTGGTGTCATTTCACACGTTTCTTTGATCTGGCGGTGTTGCATTTGGGAGTTCGTGCGCATCCCGTAAATAGCCAAACGTTTTGCCTGTCTCTCACGGGCCAATTTAACACGAGCACGAATGACCTCTGACGATTCTTCCGCACGGGTCGCGGTAAGTTCCGTGTACTTCGGTCGTTGCACACTTACATGCAAATCGATACGATCCAGCAACGGTCCCGAAATTTTGCGCAAGTAGCGGCGAATATCACCGCTCGAGCAGGTGCATTCTTTGTCCGGATCACCGTTAAACCCGCAGGGACACGGATTCATCGCACTGATTAAAATAAAATCGGCAGGATACGTTAGGCTGGCATTCACACGTGATATATGGACGACTCGATCTTCCAGCGGCTGACGCAACACTTCCAAAACAGAGCGTGGGAATTCCGGCAATTCATCAAGAAATAATACACCTTTGTGACTGAGTGTAACTTCGCCCGGCTTGGGAATACTACCGCCGCCGATTAAGGCCGCCGTCGATACGGTATGATGCGGACTGCGAAACGGTCGGGCGTGCAATGCAGCTGTCCGCGACACGTCAAACAAGCCTGCCACGCTGTAAATTTTAGTCACTTCCAGTGCTTCGTCATGCGAAAGCGGCGGCAAAATGGAATTGATTCGACGAGCCAGCATCGTTTTGCCTGAACCCGGCGGTCCGATCATTAAGACATTATGCCCGCCGGCCGCGGCAATTTCCAACGCGCGTTTAGCCATAATTTGACCCTGTACTTCCGCGAAATCTTCATTCACTTCCGGGATCTCTTCTTGTTCAGAGTCCGGCACTGCCGTCTTCCAAACGATTTCGCCCTGCAAATAGCGAACTAAGTCACGCAATGAAGTGACTGCATAAACTTCAATGCCGTTACACAAAAGAGCTTCCTGCACATTTTGCGGTGCGACAAAAAAACGTTTCTTGCCGGCTTCTTTGGCGGCAATGACCATAGGCAGGACACCGTTAACGGGGCGCACCGTTCCGTCCAATGCCAGTTCGCCGATACCGACCGCATCTTCCAAACTCTCTCGTTGCAACGTTCCACCGGCTGCGAGTATCCCTATCGCAATCGCCAAATCCAGTCCTGCGCCTTCTTTTTTCAAATCGGCCGGAGCTAAATTCACTGTAATCTTACGCAACGGAAACTCCAGCCCGGAGTTTTTCAGGGCAGGCCGCACTCTTTCTTTGGATTCCCTGACGGCCTGCGTCGGCAAGCCGACAATATCATATGCAGGCAAACCGTTAGCTAAATCCACTTCGACTAAAATCAAATGACCGCTTAATCCGAACGTAGTAGCTCCAAATACTCGTGCAAACATATTCTCCTCCTAAAACGCATTTTTCAGCTGATTTAGTTGATAGGTTCCGTTGGCGTGTATTTGAATTTCCACAACGTCAAAGCGGCACGGTATCTCTTTTGACAGTTGAACTAAATAGGCCATCGCAGTTTTGCGTAACATGTTTTGTTTAAAGGGTGTGACGGCTTCGCGCGGCAGACCGAAACGTGCGGTAGATCGGGTTTTAACTTCGACGAACACAATTGTGTCGCCGTCGCTTGCGATGATATCGATTTCACCTTTACCGCTGCGAAAATTACGTGCTTGAATGCAGTACCCCTGCGTTTCCAAATATGAGGCGGCAAGCGCTTCCCCTTCCGCCCCTAAATCATTATGTCGACTCACGCAAACCTCTTCCTTCGGTGTATTGCGTATCCATTAAATTGCGTTGATCATGCTTTTAATCGGTTCAAAACTTTTGCGATGAGCCGGTGACGGACCATATTTTTTTAACATGCTTAAATGATGTTCCGTAAGATAGCCTTTATGAGTAGCAAAACCGTATTGCGGATATTGTATATCCAATTCTTCCATTAAATGGTCGCGACTGACTTTCGCCAAAATAGAGGCTGCCGCAATGGAAGCACTTTGCGAATCTCCCCGAATAATCGCCTGCACCGGTATCGGTAAGGTAACCGGCATGGCATCCGCCAGCAACACTTGTGCTGCCGGTTGTAATGACATAGTCGCCGCCTGCATACCGTCAAGTACCGCCTGATAAATGTTGACGGAATCAATGACTTCGACAGGAATATGCAAAATCTTATAGGCAATAGCAGTTTCAGTAATTTCTTTGAACAATTTTTCCCGCGTCACTGCCGAAAGCTTTTTAGAATCGTTGAGTCCGTCCAGCATGGCATGTGGCGGCAAAATAACTGCAGCCACCGTCACCGGACCGGCTACCGGTCCACGTCCCGCTTCATCGGTGCCGGCAATATTCAGTTTGCCCTGGGCATACCAATGCTCCTCATATCGATAGAGAGCTCGTAAACGCTCGTGTTCCTGCCGCACCTTGTCCTGGCGACGCGCGTATTGCTGCAAAGCCTGCCGGACGCCCAGGCGACCATCCAAACTCCAGCGCAATAACTCTTCAGGAGTGGGTACTTCTGCCAAACGTGAACGGATCATGGCAATCGTTTCTTTTTTCTCCTCAGCCATTTTGACTTGCCTCGGCAGGCGGGGTCTCTAAACTGATTTTACCCAGCCGTAATTGGCGAAAATCCCCTAAAACGAATTGGCGTGCCTTATGGTAGTCATATTCACCTTTGGGTAGCAATGCGCCTCGTTTTTTAGCGATTTCCGTTAACCATTCATCAGGTGTCCCCGATCCCGTTTGAATTCCATAACGTTCCGTAAGCGTCCCCGGATAATTTTCATTGATATAAGCCAGCAGATTTCTGACTACATCTTCCGCATCAAACACTTCATCGGTGATGGCGCCGGTGGCGGCCAGTTTTTGACCCACCACAGGATCTTCAAACTTCGGCCATAACACACCCGGTGTATCCATCAATTCAACGCCATCCGCCAACTTTACCCACTGTTGGCCGCGCGTTTTACCGGGGCGATTGGCCGTATGCGCGATATAACTTTTCGCCAGCGTATTAATAAGCGTCGATTTACCGACGTTGGGAATCCCTAAAATCATCGTACGCACGGAACGCGCTCGAATACCTCGACGCTTCCAGCGCTCAAGTAATGGTGCCGCCGCTTGCCGAATTTCCTGAATCAGTCGCTTACGACTGGACTTAGACGTGCTGTCTATGAGTAACGTCGTAATCCCCCGATTGGCAAAATATTGTTGCCATTGTGCAGAAATTTTGGGATCTGCTAAATCAGCTTTGTTTAATAATAAAATCCGCGGTTTTGCCTGGATCAGTTCACGCAGCAACGGATTTTCACTCGAAGCGGGCACACGTGCATCTCTCAGTTCCACGACGACATCGATGGCTTTTAGCTGCTCTTTAATCAGACGTTGCGCTTTAGCCATGTGCCCGGGAAACCATTGGATAAGCATGATGCACCTCCTTTATTCATATCCTATGATAAGTAAACAATCAACAATGCCTCTTCTTATTTTATTATATAAAAAAAGGACTGTATATACAGTCCTTTTTACTTACTCTTAGCGACGTTCACGAATACGAGCCGCTTTACCGGTCAAACGACGCAGGTAGTACAGTTTTGCACGACGTACGACGCCGCGGTTTTTGACTTCGATTTTGGCCACACGCGGGGAATGTACAAGGAATGTACGTTCTACACCGACGCCGGACGCAATACGGCGTACTGTGAAAGTTTCACGGACACCGCCATTTTTGCGCGCCAAGACAACGCCTTCAAAAATCTGAATACGTTCACGATTACCTTCGACGACTTTGGCGTGGACGCGAACCGTATCGCCGGCACGGAAATCCGGAATGTCCGAGCGCAACTGTTCTTGTTCCAATTGTTGAATGATGTTCATATCGTTCTCCTCCTACCGGACATTCTTGCCCACCACCTGGTGAACAGAGGACTATCCAAAATAACAGTGGTATTGTATCATATCAACCTTAATAAAGCAAGCTATTCTACTAATTTTTTAATATCGAACCATGTCGTAAGCAAATCGGCAATATTTTGCAAAATCAGTAAACGATTTTGGCGAACTCTTTCACTATCCGCCATGACAATGACATGATCAAAAAATTCATTAATCGGTGCAACTAACGATTGTAATTCCCGATACACGACAGCATAATCCTGTTTCGCATAAGCGGCTTCAATTTTGGGGGCTACCGCTTTATACGCAGCATACAATTTTCGCTCTTCATCATTTTCAAAAAGTTCCGATTGAACTTCTCCCTGCTGCGGTTCTTTTGCCAAATTCACGACACGGCGAAACGCTTGGCGAAGTTCCATATCTTTGACAAATCCGGTGTCTGCCAACGCGTGCGCTTTGCCATAGACACTGTAAATATCAGTATCATCCCCTGCAAGAACGGCATCGATTTGATCGTACGACAAGCCCTCATCGCTCAAAATTGTTTGCAGTCGTTGCATTATAAAAGCAACCACTTGTTCCTGCACATCTGCCGGCACGTCACCGAGTGTTTTGGCAACGGCAGCAACCATTTTACGTAAACACCAGTGAGTTTTACTTTGGACGGCGATTTGCACAATCCCAATCGCCTGCCGGCGCAACGCAAACGGATCCTGTGAGCCGGTCGGTGCGTGTCCCTGGCTGAATGTCGCGACGATATTATCCAATTTATCGGCAAGGCTCAACACTTCACCCAGCTTGGTAGAGGGCAAGATGTCGCCTGCAAATCGCGGTAAGTATTGTTCAAAGATTGCTTGCGCCGCTTCTTTCGGTTCACCGTCCAGCAGAGCGTATTCTTTACCGATTTCCCCTTGCAATTCCGTGAACTCCGTGACAAGTGCTGTCGCCAAATCGGTTTTGGCGAGATGTGTCGCACGTTGTAACAATTCTTTTTCTTCCTGTGTCAGCTCATACGCTTCAGCAAATACTTGCGTAATTTTTTGCAAGCGCTCTGTTTTATCTTGCATGGTCCCGAGATTTTCCTGATAAACGATACGTTGCAATGCATCATATCGCGCAGCCAAACTCTTTTTACGGTCCTCATTAAAGAAGAATTCTGCATCCGCCAAACGAGCGCGCAAAACTCTTTCATTACCCGCCTGCACAGTAGCTAAATGTTCATCGGAACCGTTACGTACTGTCAAAAACAGTGGTAAGAGTCGGCCTTCTCGATCACGCAGCGGAAAATAGCGTTGATGATCTTTCATCGGTGTAACCACTGCCGCTTCCGGCAGCTCCAAATAGCGCTCTTCAAAATGACCGCAAAGCGGTGTCGGATATTCGACGAGGAACACGATTTCCGTTAACAGATCTTCATCTTCCACCACAGTCGCATGCTGCTCTTCAGCAAGCTTTTGCAAACCTTGAGTAATCATCTGACGACGTTCGGCAGGATCGACGATAACATACTGCTCGCGCAATACCTGATCATAATCGCTTGCTTGGGGAACTACGACATTTTCTTCCCCCAGGAAACGATGCCCGCGAGTGGTATTTCCAGAGGCCACGCCCGCGAGTGTAAAAGGAATCACTTCTGCATTAAAAAGTGCCACAAGCCAACGAATCGGACGTACAAAACGGAAACTTTCGTTCCCCCACTTCATGCTCTTGGGAAATTGTAGCGATTGAATCAATTCCGGTAACAAGTTCGCCAAAATGATCTGCGCCGTTTGACCTTCTTTTTTGATATGCGCATACACGTAGTTGTCTCTTTCGATCAGTTCAGAAGGATCGATGCCTTGACCGCGAGCAAATCCCTGTGCAGCTTTGGTCGGGTTGTGATTTTCATCAAACGCGATGGCTACCGACGGCCCACGATTTTCTTCGACCATGTCCGGCTGACGATCTGCTAAATCCTCAACAATGAGTGCCAGACGTCGCGGCGTTCCGACCGTTTTTAACGAGGCAAACGATAAGCGAGCATCGGCAAGCATTGTTTCCGCCCGCGTACGCAATTCATCAAGAATACGCGGCATAAATTTCGCCGGAATTTCTTCCGTACCGATTTCGAACAATAAAGTATTATTCATGCCGAGACGCTCCTTTCAACAACGGATATCCCAGTTCTTCACGCTGTACCAGGTAGGCATGCGCACAGAGTCTGGCCAGTTTACGCACGCGTCCGATAAACGCAGTACGTTCACTGATACTGATAGCGCCACGCGCATCCAAAAGGTTGAAAACATGCGAACATTTCAATACGTAATCATACGCCGGCAAAACTTTACCGGCATCAATAATACGTACTGCTTCCGCTTCATATTTATTGAATAAATCAAACAAAAGGTTAATATCTGCCAACTCAAAATTGTAGACAGACTGCTCATATTCATTTTGATGGAAAATATCGCCGTAAGTAACATCGCCGGACCAGACGATATCATACACATTTTCCTTGCCTTGGATATACATGGCAAGACGTTCCAAGCCGTAAGTAATTTCGACGGCAACCGGATTCATATCAACGCTGCCCACTTGTTGGAAATAAGTGAACTGAGTGATTTCCATACCGTCAAGCCACACTTCCCAGCCTAATCCCCATGCGCCTAATGTCGGCGATTCCCAATTATCCTCGACAAAGCGAATGTCGTGCTCGATTGTGCGAATACCGAGTTTTTCCAAACTTTCCAAGTACATTTCCTGGATCCGATCCGGAGACGGCTTCATAATTACCTGAAATTGGTGATGTTGATACAGTCGATTGGGATTATCGCCATAGCGACCATCCGCCGGACGCCGTGACGGCTCAACATACGCTACGTGCCACGGTTCCGGCCCCAATGCCCGCAAAAATGTCGCAGGATTCATCGTACCGGCACCTTTTTCCACATCGTACGGCTGCTGAATCAAACAACCTGCTTCCGACCAATAGCGTTGTAATGTCAAAATCATTTCTTGGAAGGTCATCATTTCCTCCTCTGCTTTGCAAATAAAAAAGTCCCTGTAACAATTGTTACAGGGACGAGTATACCCGCGGTTCCACCCTCATTGGTCATTGACCCACTTAATGATATCGCGGCCTTTACTATCTTACGATTTCCTGCCGCAGCTCCAAAGCGCCTTCCTTTGTGTGGCAAGCTTCCACTATCCTTGCCTCGCTATCGCCAAAGTACTACTCTTTATCATCGCTTGATTACTAAAAATATAGCAAACTCAAATTTTATTGTCAATGCTCTTTTGCGCAAATGTGAAAACATTCGTAAATTGGGTAGCGATCTCCACATAATTCGTCAAATAATATAATAATGCATCCGCCGCTTCCGTTAATCCCTGCCGAGAAAAAAGTTGCGGTCCATCCTGCCACGTAGCATGTAAAATGGCAAATAGCGTTTGGCGACCTGTATCGGAAAGCGGCAGAAATTGCTTTTCCTGCAAAACCGTCTGCGGATCATAACCGGCAATACCTAAAAGTTGCCAGGAAGCGATTAAAGTTGCTATTGCCAAATCTTTACGGGAAAGCGCCGTCAGGTACTGCTCCCATAAATGATATACCTGTGCATCCGCTTGTCCCGATGCGAAAAGCTCCTCAGTCATGTGTACCAGAAAATAATAAACTTGCCACATAGGATACGTCCATTGCCACGTATCCGTCAGTGCTCGTCCGTCGGCTTGCAACAACCGATAGCCTTCAGTATCAGCTGCTACGGTACAACGTAAAAAAGCAGCCGGTACCAAGTAGCCGATATAATTGGCCTTGCGTCTTGCTTGTGGTGCGAATACAAAAATTCTGCCCGCTTCTTTGGTCAAAAGAGTAAGTTTTTTGCCGGCGGTACCGGCATCCCGTGCTGCCAACACAAACCCTTCATAATTTTGCCAATTATTCGTGTTCGTCATCAACATCAGGCTCCTCGTTGAGCACGCGAGTCACCAAAAGGCGCACAATGCGGAAACCGTTAACTTTAGTGACGCAAAAATCCCAACCGTCAATAACGATATGATCACCGTTGCGCGGAATACGTTCCAATAAGGCAAATACATACCCGCCGATCGTATCCGCTTCCACTTCCGCAAAATCAACATCTAATAATTTTTCTACATCTTCCAAAATAACATTGCCGTCAAATTCAAAGTGATCTTCATCCAACTCAAGAATCGCGGCCAACGATTCGGGTTCATGTTCGTCCTGAATATCACCGACCAGTTCTTCGATAATGTCCTCCAACCCAACCAATCCGACGGTCCCGCCAAATTCATCTACCACCGCCGCAAGATAAATACGCCGGGTACGCATCAATTGCAAGAGATCAAAGATCGGCATAACTTCCGGGATGATGAGAATTTCACTGATAATCTGCTTTAACTGCGGCTTACCGGTAATATACAACTCCATAAAGTTTTTGACGTGGATAAGGCCGATAATATGATCTTTATCACCATCACACAAAGGATATCGTGTGTGGCGTGAAGTGCGAATCGCTTCCCGCATCGTCTCCAAACTGTCTTCATAATAAAGTACCGACATATCAGGACGTGGAATCATTACCTCACGAGCCAAACGGTCCACAAAAGTGAACGCATTTTTGATCAGTTCGCCTTCCCGCTCATCCAATTGGCCGCTCAAATGTCCCTCGTTAAAAAGCAGGCGGATTTCCGCTTCCGTGCGCGGCATTTCCACCTCATTTGTCAGCGTCAGATCATGCGTATGCAAATACATGGTGGCTAAGCGTTCGCCCAGCCATATAATCGGGGCACATATTTGATGTAAAATACGCACGATTCCTGCCGTGCGTGGCAGCCATTTCAATGCATTCTGCAAGGCTACTGCTTTAGGAATCAAATCTGCGACAATCCAAAACAACGTGACGGCAACCAAAAGCACAACCAAAGAAAGTATCCACTCACCCCAGAGCCACTGTATTGTCGGTGGTGTGAGCAGCATCCAACACTGATAAATGCTGTAATAGTAAAGCAGTGTCACAACCAGCAAAACCCATTGAATAGTCCCTAAATACCGATTCGGTGAAGCATAGAAACTCGATATGCGTGACCAGTTCGGCTCTTCTTCCTCCGCTGCAAGTTCTTGCACATATTCACGACGCAAACGGATAAAAGAATATTTCGCAATGACTAAAATAGTTGCCATCATCAAAAAAAGAACTGCCAATATCGACCAAAACGCTCCCCAAGGCGTGAGGAGATGAGCAATGAGCATATTATTATTCATACCCCAATTCTTTTAACATGCGGTCTTTATTACGCCAATCCGGCGCTACTTTTACCCATAAATCCAAGTAAACCGACCCGTTCATTAATTTTTCAATATCCGCTCGGCTTTCTGCTCCGATAGCTCGCAAAAGCGCACCGTTTTTACCGATAATGATCCGTTTTTGTGAGTCGCGTTCTACATAAATAACCGCACGCACATACCATTTACCGTTTTTCCTTTGCGCGATTTCTTCCATTTCCACACCGATCGCATGAGGCACCTCATCCCGTGTCATATGCAGAATTTTTTCTCGAATCAGTTCCGCCATAATATTGCGTTCCGGTCGATCGGTAACCATATCTTCCGGATAATATTGCGGTCCCTCAGGCAAATGATCACGAAGTACATCTAACAATGTGTCGACTTGATAGCCGTCACGCGCCGAAATCGGCACGATTTCAGTAAAGTTAAATTTTTGCCGATAGCCGTCAATTAAAGGCAATAATTTTTCCGGCGTAATCTGATCGATTTTGTTGATCGCTAAATACACAGGAATCGTAAGCGTTTGCAACCGATCTAAAATATACTGCGTCCCCGGTCCGAAGCGCTCGTCAGCCGCCACCATAAAGAGAACCGCATCCACTTCATTCAGTGCATCCAATGCCTCTTTACGCATTTTTTCACCTAATTTATGACGCGGTTTATGAATCCCCGGTGTATCGACAAATACCATTTGAAAATCAGGTTGGGTGTAAACCCCCATAATTTTATCGCGTGTAGTCTGCGCTTTATCCGAAACGATAGAAATCTTTTGCTGCAAAATACGGTTGAGCAAAGTGGATTTCCCGACATTGGGCCGTCCGATTAAAGCGATAAAACCGGAGCGAAATACGTCACTCATTCCAATTGTTCCTTTCCAAAAGCATACGGTAACAAATCTTCTAAAGCAAACTCTTTAAACGCCTGTGATGTTCCCGTGATGAGGCGTGGAATGCCGAATTCCGCCATTACCTGCCGGCAGGCACCGCACGGCATTAGATCCTGTTTCTGCGGACTAAAAAGCGCCAGCGTAACGAATGTCCGCTCGCCCTGCGAAACGGCAGCCATAATCGCATTACGCTCGGCGCATTGCGTCAATCCGTAAGAACTGTTTTCGACGTTACAGCCGGTAAAAACCGCACCGGTTTTCGTCAGCAGTGCAGCGCCGACGGGGAAGTGCGAATACGGCGCATAAGCGTTCTCTGCCGCCTCTTTTGCCGCCTGCAAAAGGTCCTGATCACACGTCATGAATATCCTCCCGCGTAATACCGAGCGCACGCAAAACTTCCTCTTCTGCGACCCGCATTTCTTTTTTATCTTCCGGTTTCTCGTGGTCATAGCCCATAATATGCATCAGACCGTGAATCGCCAAGTACGCCAACTCTCTGGTTTCGCTATGCCCATATTCCTGTGCCTGTGATAAAACCCGATCGACGGAAATGACGATGTCCCCCAATAACATTTCTTCGTCAGACGAATCTTCTTCTCCTTCATTCAAGGCAAACGAAAGCACGTCGGTGGGCCGATCAATGTTTCGATATTCGCGATTTAACATCTGCAGATACTCATCATCACCCAACGTCACGCCGAGTTCCGCTTCCGGTGGGATCTCCTGACATTCGGCTCCTTTACTCAATGTGGTTTCGATAATCTTCGGCCATTCCGAGTATTTCCGTGCCAATTCTTCATTTAAAAAATTAATGATGACTTTCAATTATTTGACATCCCCCTGTTTGGCATACGCATCAATAATTCGTGCCACCAAATCGTTGCGAACAACATCGGCGGCAGTAAAATCCACACGCGCAATCCCGCGCAAATTCTCGACGATTGACACTGCCTGCTCCAGACCGCTTTTTTGTCGAGACGGCAAATCGATCTGTGTCACGTCACCGTTAATGACCATTTTGGAATGATTGCCCAAACGCGTTAAAAACATTTTCATTTGTTCCGGTGTCGTATTTTGTGCTTCATCTAAGATTATGAAGCAATCTTCCAGTGTACGACCGCGCATGTATGCCAAGGGAGCCACTTCAATCGCTCCTTTGGTTTGCAACTGCATATATACATCTCCACCGAATAAATCCCCCAAGGCATCATATAGAGGGCGCAGATAGGGATCCACTTTTTCATTCATGTCCCCCGGCAAAAAGCCGAGACTTTCACCCGCTTCTACTGCCGGACGCGTTAAAATGATTCGATTGACATTATGGTTGCGAAAATAAAATACCGCTAAGGCAACGGCAAGATAAGTTTTGCCGGTACCCGCCGGACCGATGCCGAATGTAATCGTGTTGTTGCGAATGGCATCCACATACGCTTTTTGTCCGGCCGTACGCGGGCGAATAATTTTACCGCCGCGTGTCACCATTACAGTATCATCATGCAAGTCGCGCAGTTTATGCTCTTCCCCCTGGTCAATCATCTGCAGCACTGTTTCCAATTGCCTTTCCGAAATGGTGTTTCCCGATGACAACGTAGTCAAAACATCTTCGATAACGCGCTGTGCGGATGCCAACGAATCCGGCTCGCCGATCAACCGAATAATGCCGCCGCGATCTACCAACTGCGCATCGTAATGTGCTGCAATTTTGGGTAAAATCCACGCGTTTCTTGCGACCAGAAGCTGTTTCTCATGGTCTGCCGTCAGAGTATATGCCGTAGAGCGAATAGGATATCATTCCTTTCCTGTCTGAATAATTGCGAATTATGATAACGTTCTTATCTTTATTTATTATATATTAGTCTTTCGACAGCGTCCAGCATTGCGCCTTTGACGATCAACAATGGTTGGGTATAATAAAGCAGGAGGAAATTATGAATATTGTCGCTTGTACCTCACCCTTGCAAACAGGAAGAATAGATAATAATCTGCAATGGTTTCGATCGCATCATGATGAAATTATGTCACGGGAACCGGATCTGATTGTAATGGCGCAAAACAGCCTCACAGGATTTGTCTCGGACACCTTGTTGCGTGGCACGGATTTTCAATCGAAACTTGACGCGGCACTTTGCGAACTTGCCACATTTTTTTCGGTGCCATTAATCGGTAGTCAGGACCAATGGCTACACGGTCAACGCAAACACCGGCCGTTGTATTTTGAAAACGGCAAGGCAACAGAGCTCGACTTCGCAACCATCTCGTGCGAACGCCAAACGGTGTATATTCGTGCTGACGAAAATGACCCGTTTCCAAACGATTTACCGGTGATCGATCTTTTTAGTCAGCCTGCAACGCTATCCGCGCCCGCATATCATAACAGCATACGTATAGATGCATTGACGGTTGCGGATTGCGGCGGATATTTCGAACCGCATACAGGCTTTTTACATTGCGGCGAAACATGCCACGGTGGCTGGCAGCAAGGAATCTATACAATTACTTTGACGGCGAATGGTTGGCGCACGAGTGCACCGACCACATATGCATGGAAACAAATGGATCTCCTGCGCTGGCAGTTGCAAACCATTTTACAGACACTCTCTTTGCGTGATGTGGTCATCGGCCTTTCCGGCGGCATTGACTCCACGGTCAACGCCCTCCTCTACCAAAGCGTCGTGGAAAAAGACCATATATTGGGCGTTACTATGCCTTCCTCCTACACCTCTTCTGTGACCCGCTCGATTGCGAAACAACTTGCCAAAAATTCCGGCATTTCGTTGCTTACCGTGCCGATTAAAGAATCCGTTGAAGCGACACGCACACAGCTGGAAACGATTGCAAAAGCGACAGGAGTTTCGCTTTCACTCGACGGCTTGCCGTATGAAAATTTGCAAGCGCGCGATCGCACTTCCCGTGTATTAGCTACGATTGCTTCCGCTCGCGGGGCCATCTTCACATGCAATGCCAATAAAACGGAAACCACCGTCGGTTACGGCACAATGTACGGTGATATAGCCGGTGCGTTAGCGGCTACCGCCGACCTTTGGAAACATGAAGTATATGAATTGGCCAAAGATTTGGATGACTTTATGGGTGGAGGTATCATTCCGCGAGAAGTCTTTACGGTCCCCCCCAGTGCAGAGCTTTCTTCTGCGCAGGATGTCACAAAAGGATTTGGCGATCCGCTGATTTATCCTTACCATGACTATCTCTTTGCCAGTTGGATACAAGATACGCCGCTTTCGCTTGCAGAAATTCTTGAATGCTATGAAGAGCACACATTAACGAAACGTCTGGGCGCCACCGTAGAAGTCGAAACGCTTTTTGCCGACGCGGATGCGTTCGTCGCCGACCTGGAGCGCTGGTGGACACTCTACCGCGGCTTAAGCATTGCCAAACGTGTACAGGCACCGCCGATCCTTGCCGCCGGTCCATATCCGTTTGGAAAATATCGTGAAGCGCAAGGAGAACCGCGATATTCTGACCGGTATCTGGCAAAACGAAAAAAACTTTTGAAAAAATAAAAAGAGCCGATCGGCTCTTTTTTTATGCTTCGATTTTTTTCATTGCTTCATCCAACGTATGCCAAGCGAGTACCGCACATTTTACACGCGCCGGTAACTGCGAAACATTTTCCAACACAATCGCCTCTTCCAGCGACTCCCGCTCTTCTTCATTCAACTCTTCCCGTTGGATCAAACGAATGAACCGCTCAATACATGCTTTTGCTTCTTTAACCGACTTCCCGCGCACTACATCACAAAGCATGGAGGCAGATGCCTGACTGATCGCGCAGCCCTGGCCCTCATACGCAATATCTTCAACAATTCCATCGGTAATGATCGCGTTCATGGTTAAGTCATCACCGCAGTTCGGATTATGACCATGCTCCGTTACCGTTGCATTCGTTAACGGGCGATGATTGCGCGGGTCCTGGTTATGTTCCAGAATTAAGTCTGTGTACAATTGCTGGAGATTCATAGTTCCTTCTTCCTATTTAAATCCCATTTGTTTACGTACCAGTGGCAATACTTCTAAAAATCGTGCCACTTCCGCTTCCGTATTATAAATATAGAAGCTTGCTCGATTCGTCGCCGGTGCATGCAAATACGCGCCTAGCGGCTGCGCACAATGATGCCCTGAACGAACCGCAATCCCGTAATGATCCAAAATTGTCGCCACATCATGCGGATGCACACCGTCAACTAAAAATGTAATTACGCCGTGCTTTTCCGCGGGATTTGTCGTGCCGATAATCTTTACAAACGGCATCTCGGAAAGACCCGTAAGAGCCATTTCCGTCAGCTTTTTCTCATGCGCAACAATCGCATCCCAACCGATCGCTTCCAAATACTTTATGGCAGCAGCCAGGGATACCGCACCTTCCACATTTTGTGTGCCGGCTTCAAATTTAAAGGGCAAAGTATTGAATGTAGTGGTCTGTTCTTGCACGTATTCAATCATATCGCCGCCCAAATTAAATGGTTCCATATCATCAAGCAGCGCTCGTTTTCCGTACAATACACCGATCCCCTGCGAAGCGAGCATCTTGTGGCCGGCAAATACATAAAAATCACAATCCAGAGCCTGCACATCGACGGCAAAATGAGGCGCCGCCTGTGCCCCGTCTAAAACCACAACTGCTCCGACGGCATGCGCGCGCTGAATCATCTCTTGGACTGGCACATGCATGCCCAACACATTGCTGGCATGACCGAACGCAACAATTTTTGTCGTTTTATCAATTTTTGCAAAGTCGGACGGATCAAAATGTCCGTCTTCCGTTAAATAAATATATTCCAGTGTCGCTCCGGTCACACGTGCAACTCGCTGCCATGTAACCAAGTTGGCATGGTGTTCGGCGATCGTGATGACGATTTTATCGCCATCCTTGAGATGCGTCTCACCATAACTGCGGGCGATGAGATTTAGGCTTTCCGTCGCATTACGCGTAAAAATAATCTCATCCGAACTTGCGGCATGGATGAAACGAGCCACCACTTCCCGTGCACCGTCATATGCGAGAGATGCGGTTTGCGCTAAACGATGTGCACCGCGATGTGGATTACCATGTTGCGAGAATACGTACTCCTCGACCGCCTCCATGACTTGCCGGGGCCGGTGGGTTGTCGCCGCATTATCAAAATAAATCAGCGGCTCCTCTCCCACTTGTGTTTGTAAAATAGGAAAATCCTTACGTATGTTTTCCAGATCCATCATATCGCTTCCATCTTTGTCTCTACTGCGGTAAGTACCGTTTCACGCAAATCATCGGCAATAATTTTATCAATGACAGGGCGCAACATCGCTTCTACCACTAAACGCTTCGCTTCTTCCTGTGAAAAGCCTCGGCTCATTAAGTAGTATAACCGTTCTTTATCCATTTGGCCGGCACTGGAGGCATGATTTCCCTGCACATCATCTTCCGTACATAAAAGCAAGGGCAAAGAGATATTTTTCGCCTGCGGACTCAAAAGCACGACATAATCTTCCTCGTTGCCAATCGCTCCCGACGATCCGTGCTTGAAGTCAATACAGCCGCGAAAAACTTTTTTTGCCGCATCTCGTAAGGCTCCATAAGTCGCTAAATGAGATTCGGTTTTCTTCCCGAAATGGTTACGATCGTAATACAAGTCAAGATGCTGCTTTTCGTTGGCTACATAAACGCCTTCTTCGGAAAGCGTAGATGCTTCACCTAACAAATCCGCATCGCTGTGATAGATAATGCGCTCCGCACCGAATTCGGCGCCGATAAATGCCGCTTGCGATGCGGTATTAAGCCGAGTGTAACGATGCTCAATCGCAGTCGTCAGAGGCACGCCTGTATGAACCTTAGTAATTTTTAATACGGCATTGTCACCGACAGAACTTAAAATGGCATAGTTCAATCGTCCGTCATTTTTGCTTTCATTGTCAATGGCAATCTCCAACGCTAATTCGGCATTTGCCCGCACGTCGATGACAACTGCACCCAACCAGTGATTTTGTGTTTCCGTGAATGTGAGGTTCAAACGAAGTTGTTGCTTGGTGTCCTCCGGTACGACAATTTTGAATTGCTGCGCTGCGTCACTCATCGTTTCCGCAAACGTTTCAGGATCCGCACCGCGAAATTGCGGTCGTAAAAACGCAAGAGATGCTGTCGTTATTCCTGTAACGCATTCGACTTGTTCTGGCTGCGACCACACTGCCGTAAGTTGTGAGGCGTCTACATGAGCCGCCACATCCAATTCCGTGTAATTGGCTTTCGTCCAGCGATAGGTTGTCATCGGCAGTAAGTTAAATTGTTTTTTCATTTTTCCTCCTACCCGATGGAACCTTCGAATTCCAAACGTATCAAATTATTCATTTCCACTGCATATTCCAACGGCAATTCTTTAGAAATCGGCTCGGCAAAGCCGCGTACCAGCATGGCTTTCGCCTCGTCCTCCGAAAGGCCCCGACTCATCAGATAATAAATAGCTTCATCGCTGATGCGTCCAATCTTAGCCTCGTGTCCCAAATCAACATCGTCGTTTTCAATAGAGATATCCGGTACCGTATCGGAACGTGACTGGTCATCCAGCATCAGCGACTCGCAGCTGACAGAAGATTTAGCCCCTTTAGCCTTCGGTCCGATCCGCAAAAGGCCGCGATAAATCGCTGCACCGCCACTCTTAGATATCGATTTGCTATTGATGTTTGAAGTTGTATTTTTTCCTAAATGAACGACCTTCGAACCTGTGTCTAATGTCTGTCCTTCCCCCGCAAATGTAATACCGGTAAATTCACAGACGGAGTTGTCTCCTTTTAAAATCGTCATCGGATACAGCATGGAAACATGCGAACCAAACGATCCGCTAACCCATTCCATACGTGCGTCCTTGCCGATCAACGCACGTTTTGTATTGAGGTTGTACATATTCTTCGACCAATTTTCAATCGTCGAATAGCGTAATTCCGCACCGTCAGCAACAAATAATTCGACACACCCGGCATGCAAATTCGCCACATTGTAGCGAGGCGCTGAACAGCCCTCAATAAAATGGCACTTCGCCCCCGGTTCCAAAATAATCAGCGTATGTTCAAACTGCCCGGCTCCCGGCGCATTCAAACGGAAGTAACTCTGTAAGGGAATCTTGACATCAACTCCTGCCGGCACAAAAACATATGATCCGCCTGACCATACTGCGCCATGCAAAGCGGCAAATTTGTGATCGTTCGGCGGCACCAGCGTCATAAAGTGACGGCGCACGATATCTTCATGTTCTTTGAGTGCCGTCTCAAAATCCGTATAAATGACGCCCTGTTTCACCAGATCTTCCTGGATATTGTGGTACACCACCTCAGAGTCATATTGCGCCCCAACACCGGCAAGCGAAGTTTGCTCCGCACGCGGAATACCCAAACGATCAAACGTTTCTTTGATATCCTGCGGCACGTCATCCCAACTTGCTTTCATATCAGTACGGGGACGCACATAGGTCACAATTTCTTCCATGTTTAAGCCGGAAATATCCGGCGCCCACGGTGGTACATCCATCTGTTGATAAATCGCAAGCGAGCGCAAGCGAAAATCAAGCATCCATTGCGGCTCATCTTTTTTGGCGGAAATTTCACGTACGATGTCCGGCGTTAATCCCGAATCCGTCTTATAGTCATACGAAAAACTGTCGCGCACGTCGTAAACGCCACGTTCCATGTCGGCAACATATGTTTTTTTGCGTTTTTCTTCAGCCATCATGTCACCTGTTTCGCAAATGATCAAACCCCTGCGCTTCAATCGTATCGATGAGAGACGCATCGCCTTCGGTTACGAAATTTCCGTTCATCATTACATGTACTTTATCGGGGGTGATGTATTTTAACAATTGATTGTGATGTGTGATGATGATAAATGCGTGTTCAGGGCTATGGTAGTCGGCAATTGCCTGGGAGACAATACGGACAGCATCCACATCGAGTCCCGAGTCCGTTTCATCTAAAATAGCCAATTTCGGTTCCAGCATCTTCATCTGTAAGATTTCACTTTTCTTGCGTTCTCCGCCTGAAAATCCGTCATTTACGTAACGATCGGCATAGGCGATATCCATATCTAGGGAACGCATTTCCTGGTGGAGCTTGCGCTTAAACGGAAATAATCGTTGCGGTTCACCGGAGACCGTTACTTTTGCCGTACGCAAAAAATTTTCTACCGTAATTCCGGGTACCGCAAGCGGCGACTGAAAAGAAAGAAAAATTCCCGCTTTAGCGCGTTCATCTACGCTATAGTCAGTGATATCTTTTCCTTCAAAATAAATTTTCCCTTGGGTAACTGTATAGGCGGGATTTCCCATAATGGCGTGCATTAAAGTCGATTTTCCGGCCCCGTTGGTTCCCATCACAACATGCACTTCACCGTGCTCAATGGTGAGATTGACACCATGTAAAAGTTCTTTATCTTCGACCGCTACATGCAGGTCTTCAATGCGTAATAATTCAGACATAAATCCTCCTTGGAGTCGTGCCTTACTATATATAAATTTTTCAATATTCTATATTTTAAGAGTAACGTATTTATGTAGCAAAGTCAATAAATCGGCTCTTCATAAAAAAACACCAATTGCAATTGGTGTTTTCAGCGTGGTAAATCGGGGTAGTCCAGTGTAGCGAAATAATCGCGTAATGTTTCCGGTCGGCGAATTTGTTGCACTTGCCCATTCGATTTCAGTAACAATTCACGAGCGCGTAACTTGCCGTTGTAATTGAACCCCATCGCATACCCGTGTGCGCCGGTATCATGAAGGATAAGAATATCTCCCATCACGATTTCCGGAAGTGGCCGCTGAACCGCGAACTTATCGTTATTCTCGCATAACGATCCGACTACATCATAGATATGATCGCACGGCACGTCATCCTTACCGAGAACGGTGAGATGATGGTATGCACCGTACATTCCCGGACGCATCAGATCCGCCATCGAGGTATCTACTCCGATATAATTTCGATATGTATGTTTATAGTGGATGGCACTGGTGACAAGCCAACCGTACGGTCCGGTAATAGCACGACCGCATTCCAAAGCTAATGCAACATCTTGCAAGCCGCAAGGTGCTAATATTTCTCCATACAGTTTCCGGACACGATTACCATAATCCTGATAGTCAAGAGGTATTTCATCCGGCCGATAGGCGATACCGATACCACCGCCTAAGTCGATAAAGTCAATTCGGATTCCTTCCTCATGACAAATTTCCGCCGCAAGAGTAAACATCATTTTCGCGGTCTGCGCCAACTCCTCAATGTCGAGAGTATTGGACACAATCATCGTATGCAGACCGATCCATTGAATATTTTGTTTTTTTGCCCATCGCACAGCAGCAAAAATCTGCTCTTTGGTCATACCATACTTGGCTTCTTCCGGATGACCGATAATATCATTTCCGTAACCGATTGCTCCGGGATTATATCGAAAACAAATTTTTTCCGGTAACCAGTCTCGTTCTTTCAAATCCGGCAAGTGAGAAATATCATCGACATTTATGATGGTATTATCCTGATACGCTCGTTCGTACTCTGCCGGCGCGGTATTGTTGGAAGAAAAAATAATTTCGTCGTCCCGAAAGCCCACCGCATGCGCAAGCACCAGTTCAGGAAGTGAGCTGCAATCGGCGCCGCAACCTTCTTCACGCAATATTTCCATCAAGTACGGATTAGGATTTGCTTTGACCGCGTAATATTCCCGAAAGCGAGGATGCCAGGAAAAAGCCGCTTGCAGTTGACGCACATTTTCCCGTATACCTTTTTCATCATAGAGATGAAAAGGTGTACCGTACTCTTGTACAAGCTCACACAACGCCGCTTCACTGAGCGGAATCGATTTTTTCATCATTGCGCTGCGTCGGTGCTTTCCAAGAATCGAGCATGAATCAAGGCAACTGCCTTTTCGGCATCCCGCTCGTCTATCAGGCAGGAGATGCTGATTTCCGAAGTGCTGATAATTTGAATATTGATATTCCCGTCTGCAAATGCGCCGAACATGTCCGCTGCAACCCCGGGCGTACCAAGCATACCCGCGCCGACAACCGACACTTTCGCGACATCCGTGGCATATAAAATGTCCTTAATACCATGATCGCGCTTAAACACTTCAAGAACTTCCTGTGCCTGCGGAAAATCACTTTCTGCAATCGTAAAAACAATATCCGTTTTGGAATCATCCGATTCGCGAATACTCTGTACAATCATGTCTACATCAATATTGGCTTTGGCCAGGTAGCTGAAAATCATATGCGCCACGCCCGGCCGATTATCCACGCCCAGAACCGTCACTTTAGCTACATTGGTGTCATGCGCGACGCCACGAATAGCAGCTTGCTTTCCTTCCATGTTGTACTCCTCCTGAATCATCGTTCCTTCTGTTTCCGTAAATGTTGAACGTACATGAATCGGTACACGATAACGGCTTCCCATTTCTACTGCCCGAGGCTGCATAACACCGGCGCCAAGTCGTGCCATCTCAAGCATCTCACCATACGTGATTTCCTTCATCTTGAAGGCTTGTGGAACCACACGCGGATCTGCCGTATAAACGCCATCCACATCCGTAAAAATTTCGCAAACATCCGCTTGCAGTGCGCCGGCTAAAGCAACTGCCGTAGTATCACTGCCGCCCCGTCCCAATGTCACCATATCACCATTGTCAGCAAGGCCCTGGAAGCCGGCAACAATCACGATATTACCTTCGTTAAGAGCGGTGAAAACACGCTCCGGATTGATGTCTAAGATGCGTCCTTTGCCGTAAGACCGACTAGTTTGAATGCCGGCCTGCTGTCCCGTAAAAGAAATCGCAGGCTGTCCCAGCTCTATAAATGTCATCGCAAGCAAAGCGATGGAAACCTGTTCACCGGTGGTAAGCAGCATATCCAGCTCACGACCGTATGCTTTGTGCGTACATTGTTTCGCCAAGGCCATTAAATCGTCTGTCGAATCCCCCATTGCCGAGACGACAACAACGATTCTGTCTGTCGGTTGTTTCGACGCCAAAATGCGCTCTGCAATGTGACGGATTTTTTCTGGCGTTGCTACGGAAGAACCGCCAAACTTTTTGACCTGTAACGTCATACTTTGCCTCCTTAAATATTTAAAAATACTTATTTAACATGGTAACATTAACACCCGCTTGTGTAAAGAACTTATCATATAAAAAAGAGCGGTTTAAACCGCTCTTTTTTATATGATTTACACAGTTATTATTTTTTTAAAATTCAATGCCCCGACGTGCGCGAATACCTTTCTCAAATGCATGCTTGATCAGTTTCATTTCAGTTACTGTATCAGCAATCGCAATAACCTCCGGACGCGCATTGCGTCCCGTCAAAACAATGTTCAATCGTTCCGGACGTTTTTTTATTAAATCGACGACATCTTCCACCCGTAACAGACCGAAATCCACCGCGTAATTAACTTCATCCAAAATAATCAGGTCCCATTGATCCGACATCACTTCGTTTTTGACCGTCTCCCACGCAGCACGTGCTTTTTCCTGATGCTGTTGAAACTCTTTCTGACCACCGTCTTTTTTATTGTGACGTACGAACCCGTTTCCTAAAGGATGAATTTCCACATCCGGCGACAATCGCTCCAACGCACTGAGTTCGCCGTATTTCCAAGCGCCTTTGATAAATTGTAATATCAGCACCTTTTGGCCGTTGCCTACAGCTCGCAAAGCAAGTCCCAATGCGGCGGTAGTTTTGCCTTTACCATTGCCGGTATTTACCAATACTAAACCTTTATCCATTTAATCTCCCCTGCCGATAGTCATGACAAATAGTCAAGAAGCGTCGCGCCGCTTGCGGAGAGCCATCCCACGCCAAATGTAAGTACGATGCCAATACATTTTGTGAAACATACCCTTCCTTATGCGGTGTGACATTGCGACTACCGATCAATTCGTATGCCCATGGATATGTTTCGTCGTTCTCCGGAAGTAACGTTGAGAAGTGAAATTCATGCCCGCGTAGAGTCGCTCCTTTTGTCGCGATAATGCTGTCCTGTTGCGCGGTCGCCGTCACATAGCCGACACGCTGCAACTTATTTTCCATTTGCGTCGTTGCAGGTACGATACCCGTCAACGGGTATCGGGTACCGGCAAAATCCGTCACGCTTTCGCAAAGGTACATCAAGCCTCCGCATTCCGCGTAAATCGGCATACCATCGTCAGCCGCTTGCTTCATTTCCGTAAGCATCTCCCGGTTTTCGCTCAATGCATCCAAAAACATCTCCGGGAAACCGCCGCCCAAAATGATTCCGTCAATATCAGGCGGCAATTCTTTGTCAGTTAACGGACTGAAATGAACTAATTCAGCCCCCAACCGCTCCAAATATTGCAAGCTGGTCGGATAATAAAAGGAAAATGCCGCATCATGCGCTACGGCGATCCTTACCTTTATCGGTTCGTCAAGCTCCTGTCGCGATTCGATACTAAGATCCGGTGCTTGTTCGGCCGCGGCGCGCAAACGATCCAAATCAATAGATTCATGCATGACTTTCGCCATCTGTTGAATCACGGCAGTCGGATCGGTTTCCGTCACCGGCGTCAATCCCAAGTGCCGTTCCGGCGTTTGGAGCAAATCATTACGATGAATAATACCTAAGACCGGAATCCCCAGCTGTTCAATGCTTTCCCGAACCATTTCGGCATGTTTCGGTGAGCCGACACGATTAACGATTACGCCTGCCAACCGAACATCCGGGTCATAATTTTTATACCCAAGCGCAATAGCACCGGCACTTTGTCCCATTGACTGCACATTAATAACCAGTATGACCGGCGCCTGCAGACGTTTCGCGATAGCGGCAGTACTACTGATACCGGCAGAGCCTCCATCGTATAGGCCCATGACTCCTTCAATGATCGAAAGTTCTGCGCCCTCACTTAACCGCGTAAAATTTTCCGCCAGTTTTTCCTCCGGTACCAACCAAGTATCAAGGTTATATGAATCCCGCCCGGACGCCAGCGCATGAAAGCCGGGGTCAATGTAATCCGGCCCTACTTTAAATGGCTGAACAGCATGTCCGGACTGCGTCAATGCCGCGAGCAAACCGGTTACAATCGTCGTTTTTCCTACACCGCTGTTCGTTCCGGCAATCACCACTCGTGGTCGGTGGAAGGTTGTCATTAGTGACTCCGTTTCGCTAAGATTGTCGATAAATAATTTAACTTTGTATCTTCCGGCAAGGCACGCAAATCGCGATATATGATCTCATCCGGCAAGCCTGCACGCGAAATCATAATCGCATCATCAATCAAGTTGTATTTTTCCATCAGCTTTTTAATTATCGGCCAAGTTTTATAAACTTTCATAATAACCAAACTGTCGCTGACCGCAATGACACGTTCCAATTTTTCTGCATCCGCAGTACCGGGTAAAATGGTAATAACGTCTTCCTGATCGCCGACTGTCCGTCCGATACGAGAAGCAATCGCCAAAAAAGCAGGGATGCCCGGAATAGTTTCGATGGGATATTCCGTTTTCTTTAGTGCTCTAAAAATGTACATGTATGTACTGTACAACATGGGATCACCGAGCGTTAAAAACGCGATATCCTTGCCCTCCGCCAACAATCCGGAAATAATTTTACGGTTTTCCTCCCAGGCTCTTTCCTGAACTGTCATGTCCGGAACCATCGGGAAAACGATAGGGATAACTTCCGTTGATTTTTTGATAAAAGGCTTGGCAATTTGGTAGGCAACCGAATCGGTTTTCTTCTCCGTTTTCGGAACGATAATCACGTCGACATGCTCCAGTGTCCGTACCGCTTTAACCGTTAGAAACTCTGAATCCCCGGGCCCTACACCAATTCCATATAATGTTCCTGTTTGCATACTAACCCCCACAAATTTTAAATAATAGAAGGAATCGCCGGTCGCCCATGTGAGCGACCTCGATACCTTTCACTGATTGCATCATCCAAGTGCTGCATATATAGCTTGAGTATATCTTCAATTTGTCCCAAAGACTGCCAATCCTCTTCAACAATAAAACCGTATTCTAACAACTTTTGAACAACACTTTCTTCTTTACTAAATATATCCACACTTACGTGTTCACCCGCATGGAAAAAGAGGGGTTTAACATGAATCTTACGAATTCCCGCAAAACGCATTTGCTTTGCCGCTTCACGCCATTCGGGAAATCCCTCCAGTGTTCCTATCCAGACATTATCATAGCCCAACTGATTCGCTTTAAGTTGTAACGCCGAATAAACCGCCTGCGCAGGATGATTCGTCCCGTGAGCTAATAGCAAGAGTCCTTCCTGCGGTGCGGAGGGGATCACATCCTTCAGCGTGTCTAAAAGCAATTGATAGTCATCCGGCCGTTCGTCCCCCTGACCGATAAAATACAATAAAGGTCGACCGATCACCAAACGTCGAAAAACAAGGTCTGCTTTCCATTTATACACCAGTTGCATTATTTTCGAGTATTCCGCCCCCGGGATAATGTGCAAGGGTTGATACGCTACCTCACGATATCCTTCCGACGCCAAATGGTAAAACATGGCCCGTTCGCTGTAAAACTTTTCCCCTTCTTGTTTCGAGATTCGGTCGATGACAATCCGACTTGTAAAGGCGATGTATACGTCCCAATCCGGATATGCTTTTTGAGTCAAGTTCTGCATATGTTTCAGCGTGCGTCTACGTTCGTCTGTTAGCGTCGTACCAAAACTCGTCAGCACAATCGCTTTATCATTCATCATGTCCCTCCCAAATATTCTGCTCTGTCCCTTATTTCCATTGTGTTGCTTCATTAATGCTTTCCGAATCGGCAGCTCTGCTGGCTTAAAGTACATCATAATTAATGTCGTACTGACTTCCGGCATTAGACAGGCAGGATGGTTTTGACGCCGTATAATGTGTATATTACCAATCCATATAATACCATTGTCGTACAAGCGATGCGAATTACAGTTTCTTAGCGTGAATGTTGTTTCAAGCCAAAGCTTACACGCACACGAGATCGTGTTTCGACCGGGGATCCGTTAACCGTCCCGGGCGCAAAGCGCCATCGATATACGGCATCCACTGCTGCCTGATCCAGCGCTGCATTTCCTGATGATTCGGCTACCCATGCGCTCGTTACGGATCCTTGCGCTCCAATTACCAATTCTACACCTACGGTGCCTTCAATATTGGCTCCACGGGCGGATTCCGGATACTTCGGGTCGGGAGCGGAAAGTATGGATGGGCTTGTAGGCGGAGCAGTATTCGAGCCCACACCAGATCCTGTGCCTGATCCGGTCCCTGAACCGATGCCGGATCCTCTCCCGGAACCGATACCGCTACCCGTACCGCTACCTATGCCCGATCCATGTCCGGTTCCCTGACCTGTGCCGGAGCCGGATCGTGAACGTCGAACACGATGTTTTCGCATCGGCTTTGCCGGGGATTGTTCCGGCGTCGATGCGTAAGCATCATGAATTGGCGCTTCTACGTTTTCATCAATACTTTCTTCTGTGCTTTCCCAATCATCGTATTCATCTAAATCATCCGGAAATGTCGACGTGTTCTGTGCGGCAATATCGGAGCCGCCGCCACCACCGCCACCCGGGTCATAAATCTCGACTACCACGGGATCGAGAGATACGTGTTCCGGTGTTGGTGCAAAGTGAATCGCAACTCCGAATAAAGCAAAAACAATAGCATGCGCCAGAAGAGATCCTGTTATAGGCTTGCCCCAGCCCTCATTTTCACCATAATACATAACAACCTCAAGGTTGCGGCGCAGCCGGCGCCGGTTTCGCCCCATCGGTAGCGATACCGATGCGCGAAATGCCTGACAGCTTTACCTGATCCAAAACATACATAAAATTATTGTATTGCGATTCCGCATCCGCGCGCACCAAAATCGCCAGTTGTGGATTTCTGGCTTTTTCTACTTCAATGCGTCGCCGCAAGTCCTCTGCATGTATTGGTTCCTGTTCAAAGTAAATCGTACCGTCTTTTTTTATACTGATCGGCACGGTAGTTTCCATACTCACTTTAGCGGATTGTGTCTTGGGCAAGGACAAATCCACTGATTTTTGAACCACCATGGTAAGCATACTCATCATAAAAAACACAAGCAAGAAAAAGATGATATCAATCATCGGGATAATCATCAGCTTCGGTTGCTTGCTTACCCGCATTTCTCTAAGCTTCATTTGCCTCACCGTCCACATGGGCCAGGTAAACAGATGCTAAACGCTCCATATCGGAAACAAGATTATCCAAACGGTGCGCCAAATACGTATGCACAACCAGAGCCAAGATGGCCACCAACAAACCGGTTGCCGTTGCTACCAGTGCTTCCCCGACACCGGCAGTGATAGCAAAAGGCTGCCCTTCAGAAACGGATAAAATGCTGAACGAATTAATCATCCCGGTCACTGTGCCCAATAATCCCAATAGCGGAGACATTGTAACGATGACATCCAAATAATTTAAATAGTTGCGCAATAAAGATGCGCCATGGGCGGCGCTGCCTTCGACAACGGCAGTTTGGCTGGCGCCGGTATGAAGATGCCCTACTGCGTCACGAATCGCCATCGCCGGGAATCCGCCATCCTCATCCAAGATCTGCTTCAAACCGCTAAGATCGTTTTGATGCAGCAGGACCGGAATTTCTTCGACTAATTTCGAGATGTCTGATTCTGCTTTTTGGTAATAACGAAATCGCTCAATCCCGATTGCAATGACTAAAATCGAACACAGTAGCAACGGATACATTACCAAGCCGCCTGCATTGAATAAATGAAGTGCGTCACTCATACTGTTCTCCTCCCTGTTCTCATTTTATGATGAGAATTCTCAAAGCATAAAACCATGAAGTTTATAATAAATCACAATATCAAAATACCACAGTTAACGATTGATGTAAATGCATTCCCATCATTTTCTGGCAATGAACCTGACCTATTGAGGATTTCGTGCAAGTATTGAATGGACTCTCCTCCATCTTTAAAACTCCGGTTCGTATGAATAAGATGCCCGTCGCCAACACAGCTCCCGGCTATTCAGCTCAATACATCTAAAAGTTCCACAAGTTCAGAATCGGTAGATTGTATTCCCTGCCACCACAAACTTTTTACAGTCCCTTGAGTCATTTGTAAATAAAAATGTGAAAAAGCAACATCGAAATAACTGTGTTGCTTTTTCACATCTTTAATGTTGGTAGTGATCTTGGACAATGCGTAATACTTTTTCATCCGATAAATCTTTGACGTGATAATAGGTCGCCCCCATGGAAGAGGACAATTTCTTAGCGATCCCCATGCTGATGAAATCTGTTTCGGTATCAATCACCACCATGGCCGCTCCGGTACGACGTAACTTTTCTCCCAGTTCGATCGCCTCGTCCACCGGGTTACCGCCCGAGAGCGAAGAAGTTGCACGGCCGTCAGTCACCAAGAGAAATACCGGTCGTACTTCCGGATCTTGAAATTTCAATTGTGCAAGCACGGCAAGCGACATTTCAAGCGCAGCCGCCAACGGTGTTTTACCGCCCGTAGGTAATTCCTTCAGAGCTTTTTGTGCCAAATCAATACTGCGCGTCACGGGCAATAGAAGTTCCGCCGTATTGCGCCGAAATGTTATCAGACCGATGCGATCACGCTTTTGATAGGCTTCTTGCAAAAGGCCGTAAATGGCCCCTTTTACCGCGCCCATACGATGCTTTGCTCCCATAGACCCCGACGCATCCACACAAAACAAAAACACGGTTCCGGTGCGTTTTTCGCGCACTTTCTGACGTAAGTCATCCTTTTCGAGGGCAATGGCCAAGCCATGCTTTTCCCGTTGCTTTTGGTACGGCGCAGCAGCACGAATGGTTGCATCCAGCGCAAGGTCGGTAACTTCGTGAGCCATCGGCACGGCACGAATGTAGCGCCCCTGTTTTAAATCTGTCTTCGTTCGTTGCCGTTTTCCCGAACCTTTACGCTTAAAACGATCCACATTCATCGTGACTTGCAGCTGTAACGCCGAAAACGCTTTATTGATATCTTCCCAAGTTTCCGGCGGCAGCGGCATTTGTGGATTTGGCGGCGTATCGGCTTCATGGGAGTCATCATCATTGGTATCAAAGTCGTTATCTTCCGGCAAATTGGACGGAGGAGGCGGCAATTCTCGTGCATCATTTTGCGGTGGCATCTCCGCAGAATCATCATCAGACTGATCCGGCGGTTGCGGCGGTTGTTGCTCCGGCTGTTCCTGCGATGCATGTTCGGGTTGATGCATACGATGCGGTAACACAAAATACGCCGCTCGTTCCATGTCATCGGGTATCAAGAAATTGCGGCCGGCAAGAGCCGCTACCGCTTTCGTCGCTTCCAGTAAAATAATGTCCCCGCGATGACCGGCAAGCCACGCATTTTCACTATATACAGCCGCCAACTGCAGCATGGGCGCCGGCACCTCCATTTGCGGAATGATGGCTTGTGCCGTTATTACTTTTTTGCGCAACTTTTCGGTTTCTTCTGCATAGCGTTGTACAAAGGCGATGCGATCTTTTTCGTACGCTAAAACGCGACGAACAATCTCCTGTCGTTTGGCAGGGTCGGTTTCCGCCTGCGCATTGACAAACATCCCGAACCGATCCAAAAGCGCATCGCTCAACGTTCCCTCTTGGGGATTCATCGTACCGACCAGCATGAAGTCGGTAGGATGAGAATAGGAAAGTCCTTCGCGTTCGATTTTGTTTTCATGCGTCTCATGAACCTGCAAAATCGCCGCTAAAAGGTCTCGCCGCAGAAGATTGATTTCATCGATGTATAAAATTTGTTGATCCGCTTTGGCAAGTAAGCCGGGTAAAAATATACGCTTACCATCGGCTAACGTTTTTTCCAAGTCAATATGACCGAAGACGCGGTCTTCCGTTGCGGAAAGCGGTAATTCCACCAAAGTCTGCTCCGTTAATGCCATCGCGGAGCGCAGTAGTGTGCTTTTCGCTGTCGCCTTGCTTCCGGAAATCAGCAGGCCTCCGATCTTCGGATTGACTAAAGCCAGGAGAATGGCTTCTTTTACATCATCCTGGCCGACCACGGCAACAAACGGATAGATATACGGATAGCTCATGACGCTTGGCCGTTCAAAACCTGATCAATCACGGTAAAGTCGATGCCGGTTTCTTCAAACGGTTTACGGCGCATACGGTGCGGCAAAACAAGTTCCGCCGCTGCCTTCAAATCTGCCAACGTCACTTCGCTGCGGCCGTCAAAAGCGGCGATCGTCATGGCGGTTTTGAGCATCGTAATATCGGCTCGATGACCGTCGACGTCTAATGCCACGGAAAGTTCCGCCGTTTTTGCCAGCGCTTCATCAGGAACTTGAACCGTAGGCAGGAGCACACGGGCGCGGTGAATCTTTTTTTCCAATTGCTTTTGTTCTTCCGCGTATTCTTCCGCAAATTTTTCCGGGTCGGCTTCATATGCCAAGCGACGTTTAATAACCTCTACACGTTGCTGCGCATCGTGTTCGCCAACAACTTCGACGGAAAGTCCGAAACGATCCAATAATTGTGGACGAATATCACCTTCTTCGGGGTTCATCGTACCGATTAAGACAAATTTAGCTGGGTGCGACATGGAAACGCCTTCGCGTTCTACGGTATTAACCCCCATTGCGGCGGCATCCAACAATACGTCAACAACATGATCATCCAGCAGATTGATTTCATCCACATATAAAATATTTCGATTCGCATCTGCCAAAATGCCCGGCTCAAATTTCTTTTTGCCTTGCGAAATAGCATGTTCTAAATCCAATGTGCCAACGACACGATCTTCCGTCGCGTTGACCGGCAATTCAACTACTTTCATGCGTGTTTCATAGGTGGCAAGAGTTTCGCCCGCAGCCTGTCGTTCCATACAGTCACTGCAGAAAAGCCCAGGTTCTTCCGGATCACAACGGAATTGGCAATCTTTTACTGCATCAATCGGCGGCAAAACATCGGCCAATGCACGAACTGCAGTAGATTTTGCCGTACCTTTTTCTCCTTTAATAAGAACTCCGCCGATCGCAGGATTAATGGCATTTAAAAGCAACGCTTTTTTCATGCGTTCCTGACCTACAATAGCAGTAAATGGGTAGTTTTGACGTTTCATACGACAACTCCTTTGTGAATAATATCTTTCTGCTCTCGATGAATAAATATTTTCTTTAATACACATTCCGCTTCCTGCGCTTGTTTGCTTTTGACCCAGCGAGCATAACACCCGCCACCGCAAACTTTCAAGCAATCGCATTCACGACATTGCTCGAGCATCTCTTCGAGACGTTCATGAACGGTTTGCATACATTCGGTCTGAATTTCTTCTTTATAAGAGCCCAAGCGAAACTCCGGCTGGCCGGACAAGGAGGCACAGGCATAGCAGTCACCGCTCGGATCCACATATAATGCACGATTGGTAAGGGCATAACAATGACCAAACGGAGCCAATTTTCCATCTATCAATAGGCGAATTCGTTCACTGTGGGAAAAGGTAATTTTTTTACCTGTTTTTCGATAAAACCAATCCGCTTTCTGAAGCACTTTGACCAAAGCAGCCTGCATTTCGTCGCCGGTAACGGTATCGGATACGCTCGCCCGCCCCTGCGGCCGTAAAATATCAAAGCCGATGCGAAATACATTCCCTGCATAATAGGCCATGGGGATTAACGAATCTAAATGCCGGATATTATGCCGACCCACTACACAGGTAATGCCTACGCCCAGACCGGCATCACGTAAAATGGATAGCCCGCGCATGATATGGTGTGCTGTACCTGTATCGTCAGGATAAATTCGAGCCGCATTATTACGTGTTACGTCCCCATCCAAGCTCACACCGATGCCAATTTTGTGCTTCGCAAAATATTCCGCGACGGCCGGCGTAATCAGGCTGGCATTTGTCTGGATTTGCCACTTAATATAGTAATTTTTTTCGGCGGCATACTCAACAGCGTAGCACAATCGGTCAAAAGCCAACAAAGGCTCCCCTCCGGTTAATTGTACAGTCACCGCTTTTCCGTTAGCCGCGGCCATATCCAATGCCCAACGAATGGCGGCATGAGGCAGTTTGACAAGTGCTTGATTCGCTGCATAACAGTAACGGCATTTAAAATTGCAGGCTCCGGTTAACGCCAGAATTACAAATTCCGGAGTCAAATAACACCACTTCCCCTTTTTCTTTTGCACGAAGGTCCTCATGCGCATCGCATACGCGCCAGATTGTGTCCGGTATCGGCAAAGCGCGGAAAGAACCGACGAATTTTTTCAAAGCTGTACTTGGCTCATCAGCAATTGGTTGAGCTTCATTATCATAATACACTGTTTTTGCTTTCGACAAAACAATTTTTAATAAATCATCGTTTCTTGACGTCAATGCCCATAATAAAACATCCTACATTCCTGCAGTTTTGGACTTGCTCCGACCATTTCGCGTAGGTTAATATTGCTGCTTCAAATATTTGCGCCTCATATCTCGCCAAGTTTTATGTTTGTACATTAATCACCGTAAAACATATGACTCTGCGATGCAGTTCCCGCATGGCAGTAACTGCTTGTATATCATTCCCGAGTCCCCGGCAGAGGTTTCCTAATCCCCTTGCATAACTGTGCCGGCCAATGATAATGTGCTGTCTTCTAAAAAAGCACGCAAATATGCGGTAGTCGAACATACCAGATCACTACTGACTGTTCCTGCACAAAAGCTCTCTGCCACCGCAGAGAGCTTTTATATTCCATGACAGCTTATTATTTCCTCCCAACGCAAGCTATCTCGGGCACGAAATTGCGTTCCAACAAATACGTATTTATGAGAATCAACAACTTCCCTAATAAGCTCAACAAATGGGCAATGATTTTAATATTAAGAAAAAATCATTGTGTATGTAAATGCGGTAACAATTATGCCTGACTGACTACTCGAATTTGCTGAGTCTCAAAAGCATCGGCAATATCTTTACGAAATTTTCCTTCCAACATTGTCCGATTTATTTCTCGACGGGTAATCAAAAGCAATCTTTTCCCATCATAATTAATGCGCAATAATGAATTAATGTATGTTTCGAAATCTTTCTTTTCCATTTTCTCTTGCAGTTTTTTTAGAGCGTTTGCAATCGGCCCTTCTTGATATTCAGTGCGCTCCGTTACGGGTACAAAATGTACTTCATAAAGCGAGTCTGAATATCCTTTATCCGCAGTGGAACGTCGTTCGAGATCAATCGCCATATATTTCCCTCCTTATGCGCGCATTATAACATATTTACTTGCATAAAGAGATGTTTTCGATAAACTATTTCAATATAAACTTAGTCAAGTATTGAGAATCTATATTTATATTTATAATATAATTTTTCAAAAATGTTGACAACTGTTTTTGGAGAGATTATCATGATGTTAATTAAAGATTATGCGGTGCACTTAAAACTGGTGCCCGGGGAACATCAGTTTTTGTAGGAGGTGAAGGTGCCTCCCCGCGAAAGTTTTGTTTTTAAATATCAATACAAAGGAGTCATTCAAATGAACAAACAATGGAAACGATTTATGGCGGCTACATTTTGTGCTGCGATTCTGACAGGATTCGGTAGTTTCGGCGTAAACGCAGCATATGAATTAAGTGCTGAAGTAAAACAGCCGACCCCTGCCTTGCTTACTGCCACCGAAATCGGTGTAAAAGTGCGCGAAAACACCGCTATGCAGAATCTGCAAAACAAAGATGCCATTTTAATTACCAGCTTCGGTACTACTTTTAAAGATACTCGCGCCAAAACGATTGACGCCGTAGTAAATAAAATTAAGAAAGCCTTTCCGCACAAAGAAGTTCGTGTTGCCTTTACCAGCCATATCATTATTGACCGCATCATGAAACATGAAGGTATCCAATATTACACCCCTGAACAGGCTTATGATAATCTGAAAAAGGACGGCTACAATCGCATTGCTATCGTTCCTTTCAATATCATCCCGGGAATCGAATATGACTACAGTGTAGAGGCGGCTAATCTCCAACAGAAAAATTTCAAAAAAATCGCTGTAGCAACACCGGTTATGTATTACATGGGTCAGGAAGACCAGCCGGATCAAATCAATGATTTTCTAAATGCGCTTAAATATCAATTGCCGCAACATATGCAGAAAAACGAAGCGGTACTCTTTATGGCACACGGTACCCCGCATCCGGGTAACGCGTTTTACTCCGTTATTCAGGACCGCCTGGAAATGATGGGCATGAAAAATGCTTACGTTTATTCGGTAGAAGGCCGTCCTAATCTCGATGATGTGATTCCGCATCTTAAAGCCAATAAAATTCAAAAAGTAACCTTGATGCCGATCATGATGGTCGCCGGTGATCATGCCAATAACGACATGGCGGGTGACGAACCGGATAGCCACAAAATGATTTTGCAAAAAGAAGGTTTTAAAGTAAATACTTACATTCGCGGCTTGGGCGAAAATCCGAAAATCCAGGACTTGTTTGTAGAACGCGCCCGCGAAGCGGTACAAGCATTAGATACGAAAGAAGCAAAGGTTCCTTACACGCCGATGCATTCCAAAAAGCACTGAGTATGATATAATAAATGCGCCCTCATTGCAGGGCGCATTTATTATTGGAGGTAAATATGAAATCAATGATTAAAGTTTTAGCCTTATTCTGTTGCTTATTACTTTGTGTAGGCTGTAAATCTACATCGACAGATGCCACGCAAAACGGTGCACAAACTTATCAGTTTAAAGATCAATCTATCACTCTGCAAGAACGTCCCAAACGAGTTATTACTCTTTCTGATTCTTTATTAAACATGTACTATGCAGTCGGTGGCACTGTTGTTGCACGCCCGACTTCAAATAATGAATTGCCGGAGGCCGCACAAAATGTTCCTGAAATTGGGCACGTTTCCCATATCAATTCAGAAGCTTTGATTGCCAATAAACCGGACTTAGTACTTGGACTTTCACAACAACACAAAAAATTGGAATCCATTCTCGAAGCCAATCATATTCCCCACCTGCTTCTCAACTACGAAGGAATCGATGACAATGTTCCGCTTTTAGAGTTTTTAGGAAGTGTGGCAGGAAACAAGGATAAGGCAAAATCAGTTATTAGAGATTATGAAAAAAGGATGCAGGAAGTAGCTGCCCTTGGTCATCAGCAAAAGCCGCTGCGTGTTGCTATTCTTCGTGCTACCGGTAAAGATGTGACCGCAGAAACACCTCTTTCCATTACCGCATCCATGATTAACAAGCTCGGCATGCAAAATGTACTTGCCGAAAAATCACTTCCGGCAGATGCGAAAACCATTCCGTACAGCTTGGAAGTACTTACTGCCGATAACCCCGATGTTATCTTTATTGTTACCATGGGCAAAATGGAACAAATTACAGCCCGTATGGCGGAGGAAATGACCAACAATCCCGCTTGGAATCAGTTGCAAGCGGTACAAAAAGGTAAAGTATTCTATTTACCCAGCGAACTATACCTTCTTAATCCGGGCATCAAAACACCTGAAGCAATGCAAAACTTATTGGAAAAAGCGTATCCTGAGTTAAAGAAATAATAATAAAAAAGAGTGCTCATTTATGAGCACTCTTTTTTATTGCGCCGAAAAACGGGTTAAACCGTCAACATAACAATAAGGACTTCCGTCACGATCAGCAATTTCCGCTTCCACTCCGTACACATCACGCATCAATTTTTCCGTTAAAATGGCTTTCGGAGCTCCCCACGCATAAATTCCACCTTTTCCCAATACAAGCAGACGGTGCGAATATTTGGCGGCATGATTAACATCATGCAATACCATGACTACCGTTACTTCATTGCTACGATTAATACGTTGCAAAAGCTCCATGACTTCCAGTTGATGACTTAAGTCAAGATAGGTAGTCGGTTCATCCAGCATAATAATTTCCGGTTCCTGTGCCAACGCCATCGCGATTCGTGCTCGCTGGCGTTCGCCGCCGGACAATGACTGAATATTGCGGTCTTTCAAATGCCATACACGAGTATTCTGCAATGCTTCCTGCACAATTTTACGATCGTAATCACTTTGCGGCTTCCACCACGCCTGATATGGATAGCGTCCACACCCAACCCATTCTTCCACCGTCATGTCGCCCGGCGGCGTAGCTGACTGCGGCAAAAAAGCGACCTTACGTGCAAGCTCAGACGGACTAAACTCTTCTAACGTCTGTCCCGAATACGCAACCTCCCCCTGATCACGCTTCTGAATACCAAGCATGGCACGTAACAGTGTGGACTTACCGCAGCCGTTCGCACCGAGAATCGTCAAAATCTCACCGCGTTCCACTGTGTAGCTGATATCGCGAATGACGTTGTGTCCGCCAAAAGACACCGCCACATTATCTACTTTGATAATACTCATTCGCCCCTCCTCAGCAAGTATAAAAAGAAAGGCGCTCCGAGAAATGCCATAATAATTCCTACAGGTACTTCAATCGGTGCAAAGGCGACACGCCCCAACGTATCCGAAAGTACCATCACAGCAGCACCGCCGAGTACCGATCCCGGCAATAGAAAACGATGATCGCTACCGATCAAAAGGCGTACCATATGCGGTACTACCAAGCCGACAAAACCGATCAATCCGGAGATACTCACAGCGGCGGCGGCAAGCAAAGCGGCTACACCTGTCATAAAAAAGCGTACGCGCTCGACGCGCATACCAAGTGAACGTGCGGTTTCATCCCCCAAACTTAAAATATTCAGCTGTTTTGCGCCCGCAAATGCAATGAGAACACCGAGGATTGTATACGGCACAAGTATTTCCACTTGAGGCCAGCTGCGAGCGGATAAACCGCCGACCATCCACAACAACGCGCCTTGGACTCGGTCACCGTAAAAAATCAGCAATGCTGAAATACCGCTGCCCAAAAAAGCATTGACGGCAACACCGGCTAAAATAATCCGCAACGGACGAATCCCGTTTTTCCAGGCTAACGCATAAACAAACAAAGCCGATCCCATAGCGCCCAAAAAGGCAATGGGCGTGACAAGATACGTAAGATGCGGAAACAACACCAGCATAACGACACCGGCCAAACCCGCACCGCTCGACACCCCGACAATACCCGGATCGGCAAGTGGATTTTTCATAACGGCTTGCAAAATAGCGCCGGCTACTGCCAAATTGGCTCCGACTAATGCCCCAACCAAATTCCGCGGGAAACGGATATTCCAAATAATGGGTCCCGATGTGCCGCTGCGATCTCCTCCCAAGATTTCCAAAATGCGGGAAAGATCAATCGGCGTTGCGCCAAAAGCAAGACTTCCGATCAGCGCCGCTACCAAGATCACAGCCAATGTTATCAGCACAATCCATCGCCACGTGAAACGTTCTCCGCGTTTATCAGTAGCGTCTGCAGCTTTTACATTCATCATAAGAATTATTTATTCGGTTCAATGTACAGCATTTGCGTGCGCTGTACCAATAAATACAATAATGCATTAATCACGGAGGCCGCAATCGGGCTTCCGCCTTTATTCCCGCGAACAGTCACAAAAGGAACCGGCGCCTGCTCCACCAAAGCTTCTTTCGACTCCGCGGCACCGACAAAACCCACCGGAATACCGACGATCAGTACCGGACGAATATTTTCTTCCGAGCATAAACGCAATACTTCATACAATGCAGTCGGCGCATTGCCGATCGCGACAATATTTCCATCCAATCGCTTCCCGTACGCGCGCATTGCTGCAATCGAACGAGTAATACCTTCCGCTTTAGCCGCTTCAGCGATCTCCGGTGCGGAAACCTGGCAAAAAACTTCTCCCCCCAGCTGCGCAAGTGCTTTTTTATTGATACCTGTGCGGACCATTTCAACATCACAGTAAATATCCGCACCATTTTTCAAAGCGTTGAGACCGGCGGCAACGGCATCCTGACTCGTAGTGACCAGTTTGGCATATTCAACATCCCCCGAAGCATGAATGGTTCGTGAGTAGACCGCAATCTCCTCTTCACTCAAATCCATACCTTCTAAATAGGGACGAATAATTTTCATGCTTTTATCTTCAATTTCCTTCGGCTGTTTTACGTACTCCATCATAATTCCTCCCATGCCTTAATAACGTCTTTAACCGATGTCAAAACAGGATATTCAGACCGGTTGATCGGCCGATCGATGACCACAATGGCCGCTCCTGTCTCCATCGCGGCCGTGAGTTTGGTATCGGTACCGCCAACGAGCCCACTATTTTTCATTACAATGACATCTGCCTGCGTATCAGTAAACATCGCTCGATTCATCGCCAATGAAAACGGCCCTTGTATCGCCACGATATACTTGGGCGTTAAGCCCAGGTTTTTGCATTGTGCAACAACTTCCGGCGTAGGCAAAACACGAGCCCATATTTCTTTGCCGGAAAGTGCTTTTGACTGCATAAAAACAGGCAATGTTTTAGAACCGGTCGTCAGATAAATGCGTTTTCCAAGCGATGCAGCAAGCTCAGCCGCTTCATATTCATCTTTCGCATGATATAAACGAGCGTAATCAGGGAGCGGTACTTCAGGACGCTCATATCGCAAATACCGAATGCTTGTAGCTTTGGCTGCTGCCTGCGCCATTTGCGAAACAATCGCCGCATACGGATGACTGGCATCTACCACGCAGTCAATCTGATATGTACCTATCAACTCTTCCATTTGGTCTTGGGTAAGTCGCCCTACCAACACCTGATCAACTCCCGGCGCTGCAAGCAATTTCCCATATTGACTGATTACCGTCACAATGACCTTTTCACCGCTGTGGCGTTTTAATTCTGCCGCCAATTCACGCCCGTCTTGCGTACCGGCAATGACCCAAATCATAATTCGTAGCCGCGCGGCGTAATCATTCGGCCGTTTTTAACAAAGGTACGGCTATTACCGATGATAACTGTCGACTGCATATCCACATCTTGCGCGGCCAATTCAGCTAATGTTGTAATCGTATAGGACATCCCTGCGCGTCCTGCTTTGCGAACGATACCGGCCGGCGTTTGCGGATCTTTAATTGTCAATAAGATATCGCAAATTTCATCCAAATGCTTCGCACGGCCACGACTGCGAGGATTGTATAAGACAATCACAAAATCCCCTTCGCCCGCTAAACGTGCACGTTTTTTGATTAAATCCCACGGCGTCAAAAGATCACTCAAACTGATCACCGCATAGTCGTGCATTAACGGTGCCCCTAAAATCGCACCTGCCGTATTACCGGCGGTGAGTCCCGGAATAATTTCACAATCCGGATGTGCTTGTGCGGGGAGTTTGTCTATTAATTCCAAAACAAGTCCTGCCATACCGTATACGCCGGGATCTCCGGAAGAAACGACAACGACACGCTTTCCCTGACTGGCAAGTTCGACCGCGCGTTGGCAGCGATCAACTTCTTGCTTCATGCCGGTGCCGACTTGTTCTTTATCCGAAATCAGATCGTCAATCAGCTTCATATACGTATGGTATCCAACAACGATTTCTGCATCGCGAATCGCATCATGGGCGCGCGGCGTCAATTCTGCGGCGTGTCCCGGTCCGATTCCCACGACAGCGATGTAGCCTCGGCAATTGCCACCGTCGTTCGTTGAAATTTTGTTTTCGGTAAAAGCAGCTGTGACCTTTTGGTCTTCAGAATGGCTGCTGTTTCGCATACATTTCCCACTCCAATCGTATTCTTTACAAAGGAAGATTCCTCTAAATGATATTGTTCCGCCACTTTGAGTAGTGCTTCCGGCGGATAAAATGCAATCGGCCGCCGATACTGTTCCGCCAATGCAAGCAAACCGGCTTCATGTTCTTTCACAGTTGTCGAAACAATCCCTGCAAGAGCTAACGGACTGCGTCCAATTTGCGAGCACGCTTGGCATAGTGCGTCGGCAAGTATCTCTTGCAAAGTATCTTTTCGGCACCCCATACCGACCACCAACGTCGGTGGTCGCAAATACAGATGCGACAACGCAGGCCTTACATCGGTCCGATCGGTAATGACGACAGCTCCTACTGCCGCAGTTTGTGCAAGCTCTGCCAGCGGTTTTGCCGCAACGCCGAATGACGTCAGAATATTTTTTATCTCTGCTGCCAGCGGCATTCTCTCATCGACGAAATAGTCTACCGTTTCCCCGCGAGCAATCGCTCCATTGATCGTTTTCAAGGCGGAAATCGGCTCCACACGGGCTTGTAAATGACGAGCTATCGCATCCGGCGCAACTTTTCCGTGCACATCGGTCGCGGTGGTAATCACTGGTGTAGCGCCTATTATTTCTGCCACTTCGCGCGCATAGTCATTGGCGCCGCCCAAATGTCCGGAAAGAACCGAAATAACAAATGTTCCCAATTCATCCACACCAAGAATCGCGGGATCTACGGTTTTGTGCTGCACATGCGGCGCAATCGCGCGGACCGTGATCCCCAATGCCATGATGTAGATAATTAAGTCATAGCGCGTAAAAATATCCGTTGTGAGTGCCATAACACGCGTAAAGTACTTCGCTTCGGCACCGCTTGCGTACTCTTTTCTTTCATAAAGATCGACATCTGCTTGCAGCGAGGCAGCTATCTTTTCGGCAAGTTTGGCGCCGGCTTGAGAAACGGATATAATCGCACATTTCATGACTTCGGCACGTCCTCTTTCGCGTCACGGAACATATGACTGAACGATCTGTCATAAAGTTTTGATAAATGGTATTCACTTTGCAGTACTCGCCCGACAATAATCATCGCCTGGCGGATAACGCCGGCCTCGCGGACCTGATCGGCAATCGTTGCAAGAGTCCCACGCAAAATCTTTTGATCCGGCCAAGAGGCTCGAATCACTATCGCCACCGGTGTATCTTCGCTGTATCCGCCTTCGATAAGTTGCTCGACAACGTTATCCATCATTTGTACGGAAAGGAAAATGCACATCGTTGCCTGATGCTGCGCCAAGTACGAAAGGCGCTCCTTCTCCGGCATCGGCGTACGTCCTTCCAAACGAGTGATGATCACTGTCTGCGATACGTTCGGCAACGTATATTCCTGCTTTAATGCCGCCGCGCTGGCCAAAAATGAACTCACGCCCGGAATCACTTCGTATTCAATTCCCAGCGGTTTCAATGCATCCATTTGCTCTTGAATCGCACCGTAAATGGCAGGATCTCCTGTATGCACGCGCGCCACAATTTTACCCTCCGCGCAAGCTTTTTTTGTGACATCAAGAACTTCGTCCAAGTTCATCTGCGCGCTGTTATAAATCGTTGCGTCTTCTTTACAGTAGGTAAGAATTTCAGGATTCACCAACGAGCCTGCATAGATAACAACATCCGCCTCGCTGATAAGTCGCTGACCTTTCATGGTAATCAGTTCCGGATCACCGGGACCTGCCCCAATGAAATAAACTTGCGTCATACTTCCTCCTTCGTCAGTTGCGCCTGCACAATTAAAATTGGGCTGAGCGGTTGGTAAAGATGGTACGGCCCCGCCTTACGCAACCGATTAATCTGTACTTGTACCGCATCATATTGCCATTTCCGTTCTTTGCAAAGGGCAAGCAGCTGCGCCGTCGTTTCCGCAGTCACCGCTGTAGCCACAACTCTTCCACCTGTAGTCAGTAGCTCTTCCAGGCGGGAAAAAATGGCCGGCAATTGTCCACCCGAGCCTCCAATAATAGCGACATCGATAGGCGGAAGATCCCACAAAGCATCCGGTGCTTTACCGTGAATTATTTCAAGGTTGGTGCAACCGAACTGTTCCGCATTACGACGAATTAGTTCAACGCCCTCGGGATTTCGCTCAATCGCATAAACTTTCCCCTTTGTTGCAGCAAGCGCCGCCTCTATGCTGATTGAACCCGTTCCCGCGCCGATATCCACGACCGTGTCTTCCGGCCGGATACCCGCTTTGACCATAACCAGCGCACGAATCTCCGCTTTCGTCATCGGTACATTACCGCGAATAAATTTTTCATCCGCAAGACCAAATACTGAGCTCATCCTTGTACCACCACCACCGCTTCCGTAAAATCGGGCCATTCCGCCCCTTCTTCAAGAGTTCCTTCCTGCTTTCGTTCATCTTCATAGCTAATGCGCTCCAGCATCGCCACATGCGCTTCCTTAGGCCAGCCGGCAGACATCAACACTCGGCAAATAAAAGCACCGGATTGTTTCCGATCTGTCAAAAACGCAACTTTTCGCCCCGGTTCATACGCCAATTCGGAGTCATTCGGTGTACGACCGTGAAAACTCAACCAATCGGCATCCTGCCACGTTTCCGCTAATCGCGCAAATGCGACCTGCACGCTGGAAAGGCCTGGTATCACTTCGATTGCAACGTCCGGAAATGTTCGCTTCAGCCAGCCTAAAAGGCTGTAATAGCCGGGGTCGCCACTGACTAAAACTGCGACGCGAAGATGTTCTGAAAGTCGTTCCAATTCGGTTTTCAAATCGCCAAGCTTTCCCGTAATTGGAATTTTCTGCTGCCATTCAGAGGCCAGTGTGTCCAGTGCTCGGCGGCCGCCTACTACGGCATCGGCGGTGGCTATCTCTTTTTGTGCGGCGGGAATCATATACTCCGGAGATCCCGGACCGATACCGACCACTACGAGTTTCGTAACCACGGTTTAGCCTCCATAAATTCTTTGGCAAAACTGCTTTGCGCTAAAATTTCGCCCTGCATTGTCACAAATATCACGCCTACTTTAGCCTCTTCGTGCACAAAACGTTGGGCGCGCACCTGCGCACGTTCAGCGAGTTGAGGATAAATGGCCTCGAGATTGTTGGCCCGAATAATTTCTGCCGCACCGTCAGTCGTCGAGCAAGCAAGAATTTCTTTTACCGTTGCTGCATCTGCACCGTTCAAAGCGGCGTACGCTGCCAGTGTTTCCATGCGCCCGTCGCTCATGCGATTATGCGTATGAAAGCTCCCTGACGCGACTTTGATCAATTTTCCCAAATGACCGATCAAAATAATCTCTCGGATGTCTTTGTCCACGGCTTCTTCCAGCATAAAACCGATAAAGTTGCTGGTTTCAACGAGGTCGGTGACCGGTAAATCATAAATTTTACGAGCGGCATCATAACCAATCCGGCCGGGAGTCATAACGCACCAACGCTGATGCGCGGCACGCAAAACGGTAAATTGAGGAATTAATGACTTTTTATAGGCTTCTTCACTCATCGGCTTGACAATTCCTGACGTGCCGATAATGGAAATGCCACCCATGACTCCCAACACCGGATTCAGTGTTTTCTTTGCCAATGCTTCACCGGCAGGTACGGAAACAGTCACTTTCCAACCGGTGCCCTCATCCGCCAACTCTTCATAAACTCGCTTCATCATCCAGCGCGGTCCCGGATTGATCGCGGCATCTCCCACTTTTACTTGCAACCCCGGTCGCGTCACTGTCCCTACACCTACACCCGCGATAAAAGTGATTCCGGGCGTCGTTGTTACTTCAAGAGAAACGACAATCGGCGTGCCGTGCGTGACATCCATATCATCACCCGCATCTTTGATGACAGTCGCTGAACCGATGCCCTCAATCACTTGGCTTTTCTCAATTGGCAACGTCAACGCTCGATGCTGGGGCGACTCCACTGTAACAGTTTTTGGGAATTCTCCACGCAAGGCCAATGCAGCTGCTTTTAAAGCGGCCGCCGCACTGGTGCCGGTAGTGAACCCTTCTCGCAATTTTTTCTTTGCCATAATACTCAACGATAATTGACAAACTGTAAATCCACAGGGAAATCGGTTGCCTTCAATACGGCAATTACCTCTTGTAAAGCATCCTTATCTTTCCCCGTAACGCGAACCTGATCCGCCATAATTTGGGCAGTCACTTTAAGCTTCCTATCCTTGATCAGCTTGGTAACTTTCTTCGCGTTATCTTGATCCAATCCTTGTTTTAATTTCCACTCCTGACGAACTGTGCCACCTGAAGCCGGAACAATTTTCCCTTCATCAAGATTTTTCAAACTTACGCCACGCTTCACAAGCTTACCTCGTAACACCTCCTGCACAGCGCCCAATTTATACTCATCATCACTTACCAAAGTAATGGTGTCATCGGCAAATGTAAGTTCGCTTTTACTGTTACGAAAATCGTAACGCGTGGTAATTTCTTTGCGTGCTTGTTGCACTGCATTTGTTACTTCTTGCAAATCAACGGTTGAGATAACATCAAACGAATATTCTTTTGCCATTTCGTTCCTCCTTCAGACCATAGATATATTTATTATAGCATATACGAAAGGCTTTTCCGCTGGGATTGCATGCACTTAAAAAGACCTCACAAATGTGAGGTCTTTTTAAGTGATTAGTGTTTTTGTAAAAAATCCGGAACCGCAATGCCGCCGCGCGCATTCGCTGCGTAGTCCTGTTTTTTCTTCACATCTTCAAAACCGGTTGCAATGACGGTAATTCGTACTTCGTCACCCATCTCCGGATTAATGGACGTACCCCAGATAATATTTGCATCCGGATCAGCCGCGTCCGAAATAATTTGCGCCGCTTCGTTGATTTCGAGCAAGCCCAAATCATCACTGCCCGTAACACTGATAATAATACCTTTGGCACCGTCGATAGTGCGCTCCAAAAGCGGGCTCGAAATGGCCGCTTTAGCAGCATCTACCGCACGGTTTTCACCGCTGGCAGTACCAATACCCATTAGAGCTTCGCCTTGATCGGTCATAATCGTTTTGACGTCGGCAAAGTCAAGATTAATGACACCCGGTACAGTAATCAGGTCGGAGATTCCTTGCACGCCTTGACGTAACACATCGTCGGCCATACGGAACGCATCCTGGATGCTGACTTTTTTATCTACGGCTTGCAACAGACGCTCATTCGGCACAATGATGATGGTATCTACTTTTTCTTTCAAATATTCAATACCGGAATTAGCATTGCGCATACGTACAGTGCCTTCAAACATAAATGGCTTAGTAACTACGGCAACGGTTAATGCGCCCATTTCTTTCGCGCATTCTGCTACGATCGGTGCACCGCCTGTACCCGTACCACCGCCCATACCGGCTGTTACGAAAACCATGTCAGCACCCTGCAACGCTTTCATGATTTCTTCCTTGCTTTCTTCCGCCGCTGCTTCACCAATTTCAGGTTTCGCTCCGGCGCCAAGACCTTTGGTCAGCTTTTCGCCTAATTGTAATTTTTTTTCTGCTTTCGACGTATCCAAAATTTGGACTTCAGTATTGGCCGCAAGAAAATCGACACCTTGCACATTGGCCTCGATCATTCGATTCACTGCGTTATTGCCGGCGCCGCCTACACCGATCACTTTAATATTCGCCAAGTCACCCATCCGACTTCCTCCTTCTGTTTGCCGTGTGTTGATTGTTCTTTGCAATTCACTCATTATGAATTATTTTACACTATTTAACGGGAAAACGCTACTTATCTGACACCGGTTTTTCTTTCATTTAGCCAAATTCTCCGGATGGCCGCCGTGTTATCAAAAATACGCAATCCGAAACTCAACAGCGCCACATAGTAAATATCGATTCCCAATCGACTCCCGATAAAAACAAATAGCATCGCCACTAATGCATTGACAAAGAAACCGCTGAAAAAAATCGTGTGATCGTATTTCCCTTCCATATACGAGCGAACCCCTCCGAACACACTGTCCAAGCAGGCCATAATCGCTACCGAAAGGAACGGAGCATAGGAGATGGGAATCGCCCAGGGAAACCACATTCCCATCACAATTCCGAGAAACAAGCCGCCCAACATTAAGGCTACAATCATTTCGCCACCCCCGGTATTGCCTTTGCAAATTCCTGTTTACTCGGTCCGATATACGGATTGATTTGCAAGTTATTACTGGTCTCGATAGACACATTAATACCCCAATACTTCAAAGTATCTACCACTCCTCCGCGGAACTCCAGCGCCGATCGTAATAACTTCGGATCTCCAATTGCTTTGACTTGAAACGGAGTGCTGAACATTTTGCCGTTTACAGTAACTGTAGGACCGGCACAACGAATTTCACTCGTTCCAATCAAACGTTGTTCGTTTAGCGCAATGGCTTCCGCACCGGCAGCGCGTAATTCATTGATGACTTTTAAAATATCCTCATCATGTACGACATAAAGATTTTGGTTTTCACCCATCTTAAGCGGCTGCTTGCTGTCTTCAATCGTGACCACTACGCCCGGCCCCTCTACCGCAGTCAGACCGGCTCTGAATTTTAATTCATCCTGTTCACGTGTGGCGTCCGGTGTCAAACCTTCTGCCTGCAATTCTTGCAGCTCCTTCACTAAATCAGTTTTTTCCTGCTCGACCCGCATTAATTGCTGATACAAGTCTTCCACACGCATATTCATTGTCGTTGCTTGCATTTCTTTGTTGCTTTTATATTGCAATGACAGCATCATGCCCAAAATAACGCTGACCGCAAGCAACGCAACCGTTTTTGATTTCATTGCTGCCTCATTTCAATTTGATGTAGGGCGCACCTACATTGACGTCCACATAATCAACCGTCAAGTTTCGCAAGCGAATATCTTTCAACATGTTTTCGGATAATGGTGCCTGCTCGGCTGCATTTTCTACTGTGCCCAAATGAATCGGTATGTCATCACGTGTATACGCAATCAACTGCGTCGTGTCCCCGATATTAATTTCCGAGATTTGTTCGCTTCCTTTGAGCGAAAGATAGGACAAATACGCCAGTGCTTTTCGCAAGGCATCATCAGTAACCGTATCACCCAATAAGACATTGCCCAATTTTTTGCCGGTAATGAAAGGCACGTCCGTCCGTGTAATAGTCGGTCCTTCGGCAATAACTAAACCCGTTTTATCAAACACCGCAAAACCAAATTCCGTCGCGACGACGGCAATCGGACGACGTTCTTCCACCTGAATACGAATGGTTGCGGGAAACTCCCGATCCACTTTAGCGGAAGCAATCCGTAAATCACCGTTCAACCGACGGGAAATATCGGCTGTAGCGAGTTGTACAACGTTGATCGGACGTGAAATTTTGGCAACACGAAAAATCTCGTCTTGTGAAAGAACTTGCAGGCCTTCTACTTTAACACTGCCAAATGAAATCGGCGCCAGCGCCAGTAACAACAAAAGTCCAACAATGACCACTGCCAACCAAGCATAGGTGCCGCGTTTTCTATAAAAGGGTTTTTCATTCCGTGATTGCTGTTTCGGTCTTTTGCGTCGTCTTCTACGCGGCGGCTCCGGCTGTCCTTTCTCGACATTTTGTTCCAGTGGAACAACGGATGTTACCTCACCGTGTCGCTGCCGACGGAATGTTTCAAAATCCATATGCTGTGCCATTGATTACAATTTCTGGCACCCGGCGGTGCTTAAAATCGCTTCGCAAAGCGTCAGGAAGTCCATGCCTACAGCGTTAGCCGCCTTCGGCACTAAACTTGTTACCGTCATACCGGGCACAGTATTCACTTCCAAAATAAACGGGTTTCCTTTTTCATCCGTCATAAAATCGACACGTGCAACACCTTCACAATTCATCAAGCGATATGTCTGCTGTGCCAATTCTTGTAATTGCACCTGCAATGAATTGTCAATCGGCGCCGGTACTAAATAATCCGTCGCACCCGCCGTATACTTCGATGCATAATCATATACCCCTGAATGCGGTACGATTTGAATGACCGGTAATGCTTCTCCATTGAGAACAGAAGCGGTAAACTCATCGCCAAATAAATATTCTTCTACGACAATCCACGGATCATACTTAAACGCATCTTGCACCGCACGCGCAACTTCGCTTGCCTCGTGAATCACGCTGACTCCGATCGTTGAACCTTGGTTGGCGGCTTTAATCACAACCGGCAAAGTAAAACGTTCCAAAATATCCGCTACAATCATTTCCATTTCTTCTTCCTGGCGGTAAATGGAAAAAGGCGCCGTCGGCAAATCTGACTGGACAAAAAGTCGTTTACTGATAACTTTATCCATTGTTAAAGCACTGGCCAAAGGCCCCGATCCGGTGTAGGGAATGCCGAGCATTTCCAAAACGTTTTGAATAGCGCCGTCTTCCCCGTACTTACCATGCAACGCATTAAAAACGACTTGCGGTTGCACTTTTTGTATATCATTCAAAAAAGTTCGCGGATTAAATTCAAGCGTAGTTACTTTGTACCCTCCTTCTACCAACGCTTGTGCAATCGCAGCACCTGTGCGTCGGGAAACTTCCGCTTCCGTAGATGGGCCGCCCATAACCACCAAAATATCTTTAGTTTTGTCCCACAGTTTCATCCTGTTGTTCCCACCTTTGTTTAACCAGGTAACTGCATTCATTAATATTGCCCGCTCCCATCATAATAATAAGATCGCCGGGCTTACGAATGGTATCTAAGTACTCCGGAATCGTCGCTATATCCTGCACGTAGCGCGCTTCGTCTCCCGTTGCCTTTACCATATTCGGCAATAAAGTACCATCGACATTATCCCGCGGATCTTCACCGGCAGCGTAAATGTCCGTAAAAACCGTCAAATCGGCATCATGAAATGCGTCTGCAAATTCGTTTCGTAATAAATCCGTACGCGAATAACGATGCGGCTGAAACACACAAATCACTCGCTTCACGCCAATTTCTTTAGCGGCGGCAAGCGTCGCTTTAATTTCTGTCGGGTGATGCGCATAATCAGTAACCAACCAGTAGTTAGCGCTCCGATATAGTGTTTGAAAACGTCGTTTTGTGCCGGTAAAGTGCCCCAATGCCGCAATAATATCCGGTAACGATAAACCGGCCGCAAGAGCCGTCGCAATCGTTGCTAATGCGTTAAGCACGTTATATTTGCCCGAAACCTGCAGCATCACCTTCCCTAAACGTTGCTGTTCTTTGACCAAGGTAAAATGCAGGCAACCGTCGACATATGCTAAATCAGTGGCCGAATAGGTTGCCTCCGGAGAAAACCCGTAGGTAACATAAGCACACTTAACCTGTGGTAAAAGCTTGCGAATGACTTCGTTTTCTATACACAAAATGGCTTGGCCCTGTTTTTCATCCAGAGAATGAATGAATTCCACAAAAGCTGCTTCCAACCTTTCCATCGAGCCGTAGTAATCCAAATGATCATCTTCAATATTGGTAACTACCGCAAAAGCTGGTTGAAGCTTTAAGAACGACCCGTCGCTTTCATCGGCTTCGGCAATAACATGCGGGCCTTTTCCCGCTTTCGAATTGCCTTTTAAGTAATCTACTTCGCCTCCGATAACGATGGTAGGATCGACTCCGGCTTCTTCAAAGACCTGCCCCAGCATGGATGTGGTTGTGGTTTTACCATGTGCTCCGGCAACGGCAATGCCGCACCCGTCATTTAAAATGGCTGCTAAAACATCCGAGCGATGCATGACGGGGATACCTTTTTCTTTTGCCGCCACCACTTCCGGATTGTTCGGACGAATGGCCGTGGATACAACGACTACGTCAGCCCCATCCACATGAGAAGCATCATGGCCAAGATAAATGACCGCTCCGTGATTACGAAATTTTGCAAACACCGCGTCATCTTCCTGATCGGAGCCGGTAACCATATAGCCTCGTTGTAACAAGATATAGGTCAGCGCACGCATTCCCACGCCGCCAATTCCTACAAAATGAAATTTTTTATATTGACTCAAATTCATTGTTTTATCCCATCATTGAAAGCGCTAATTTCGCAATATCTTCCGCCGCTTGCGGTCTACCTAAGGAACGGCTGGCAGACGCCATCGACTCTAAACGTGTTCGGTTTTGTCGCAACGATTCTATCGTCTCATATAACAACGCACCGGTCAAATCTCTATTTTCAATAACCACCGCTGCACCTCTTTGCGCCAAGACCGCTGCGTTACGTCGTTGATGATCCGCAGCTGCATACGGATACGGCACCAAGATCGACGGCCGACCGAGCGCCGTAAGTTCGGCCAATCCCACCGCGCCGGCACGATACACCACCAAATCGGCCGCTGCCAGCGCATCGGGCATAGTATGTAAATACGGATATACCCGCAAATGCTTATGCTTTTCGCCGGTTAACGTGAATCCCTGCATGAACCTTTCGTACTCCTGTTCACCGGTAACATGCATCACTACTATTTCTGTATTCGTTTGGTAACGCGTGAGGACTTCCTGCATCGCTTGGTTAATTACCCGTGCACCGCGACTGCCGCCGGCAGCAAGCAGCACGAATGCATCTTCGGGCAGTCCCAACCGATTTCTGCTGACATCTCGTTGCGCGGCTAAAATTTCCCGACGCACAGGATTTCCTGTCACTACAATTTTTTTAGGTTGATGAAACTGTGCCGCCGCCTCTTCATAGCCAAGCGCAATTTTACGAACCACCTTGGATAGCAGGCGATTGGTGATCCCCGGCACCACATTCTGTTCCTGGATCAGTGTCGGGACACCGCTCAAAGCCGCAGCCAATAACATTGGCCCGCAAACATACCCGCCGGTACCGATCACAATATCCGGACGAAAGTCTCGCAAAATGGCTCCTGCCTTCACTACACTTTGCAAAGCTTCCCAGGCCGTTTTTCCATTTTGGGGTGTCAGTCGGCGCTCAAATCCGTGCAGACGTAAACTTATAAACGGGATATTCGCTTTGGGAACCAGTTCCGTTTCTAAGCCATTTTCACTGCCGACATATAAGAATTCCACATCTGTTACTTGGCGAATCGCATCCGCAATCGTCAGTGCGGGATAAATGTGCCCGCCGGTACCGCCGCCGGAAATAATTACTCGTCGCTTCATTAATTCTCCAACTCCGCTACTAAGCGACAAAAGTCACGCCCACGTTCCTGATAATTATGATACTGATCATAGCTCGATGCGGCCGGAGAGAAAAGCACCACCGTCGCATTATTTTTTTGTGCCAACTTCTGTGCTTTTTTGACCGCCTGCGCTAAATCACCGGCAAGTTCAATATTGGAAATTCCTTCTTTTTGAGCAGCAATAGAGAAACGCTCTTTACTATTCCCTAAGAAAACGATGCCCTTGCATTTCCGGGCAACCTGCATCAAAAGCGTTAAATCTGTTCCTTTATCATACCCCCCGGCAATCCACACGAGCGGCTGACTAAAACTTTGTAAAGCTTTTATTGTGGCATCCGTGTTCGTTGCTTTGGAATCATTATAATAAGTAATTCCTTCCTGTGTGGCTACATTTTCTACCCGATGCGGCAAGCCTTTAAATACACGTAAGACGCCCCGTATTACGGAAAGCGGTACACCCGCATGCTGTGCCATAAGTGACGCGGTGAGAATATTTAACCAATTATATTCACCTTTCAATAAAAGCTCATCGGCACTCAACAATACTTCCGGCACTCCGTTTGCATTTAAATACAATACATTGTCTTCTACATAGGCTCCGTTTTCTACTTTTCCTGCTGTAGAAACCCAAAGAATACGACTTTGCGCCTTCTCGGCAAAAGCGCGGCAATACGGATCCTGCGCATTTAAAATCAACACATCATCTGTTGTCTGGTTTTCAAAAATACGTGCTTTCGCCTGTACGTAAGAATCCATGTCACCATGACGCTCAAAGTGATCCGGTGTAATATTCAAAACCGCCGCCACATGAGGACGAAAGCGATCAATCATTTCCAATTGAAAGCTCGATACTTCAGCCACCACGATACCATCCGGAGAAAGTTCGCTGACTTGTTCAGAAAGCGCTTTACCGATATTTCCTCCGACCACATTTTTAAGTCCGCCGGCCGCAACCATATCCCCTAATAACGTAGTGGTCGTCGTTTTTCCGTTCGTACCGGTAATCGCATAGATCGGTGCCTGTGAGAGTTCATACGCAACTTCAATTTCAGAAACGACCGGAATGCCTGCTTCCGTGGCTGCCACTGCCAAAGGGATCGTCGGTGCAATCCCCGGTGACATTATAATTTGTTCCACCCCTGCCAAAAGACTCGACTTTTGTGCACCGAAAACACATTCAATACCCAGCGCCGTCAATGCTGCCGTTTTTTCTGCCGACAAATCCTTGACATCCGAAAGGATTACATTTGCTCCCGCTTTGGCAAGAGCCCGCGCTGCTCCGATGCCGCTGATTCCGGCCCCGATAACTAAAATTTTTGTGTTCGTATACTTCATGCTTATCACCGCTTCAAATTTTCCGCTCATTCACTCTAGATTGTTAAAGAAATACCGACGCCGACACAAAGTAACGCTGCCAGCCAAAAAGTATGAACCACCCTCACTTCCGACCAGCCTCCCAGTTCAAAGTGATGATGTAAAGGACTCATACGAAACAGGCGACGACCGGTAGTTTTAAATGATGCTACCTGTAAAATAACCGAGACCGCCTCCATTACAAACACACCGCCGATGATCACCAAAAGCAACTCTGTCCGCGTGACCAAAGCCAGTCCTGCAAACGCAGCGCCCAACGCCAATGACCCTGTGTCTCCCATAAAAACCTTTGCAGGATGGTAATTAAATGCCAAAAATCCTAAGCAAACACCGGCCAACGCGGCGGAAAATTGCGCCAATTCTAAATCGCGCGCGCTGAGGCTCAACCAAACAAATGCAGCCGCTACGAATGCGCTGATACCGGCAGCCAAGCCGTCCAAGCCGTCGGTTAAATTAACTGCATTCGTCGTTCCGACGATAACAATCATTGCAAAAAGATAATAAAAGTTACCGAGCGATATATTGGTATCGAGTAACGGTATATGAAGCGATGTCGGTAGCCCCAGAGAATCTGTCAATGCATACGCAAAAATCGCCGCCAAAAAAATTTGTCCGGCCAGTTTTTGTTTTGCAGTCAGCCCCAAGTTGCGATGGTGCAGTGCTTTGATAGCATCATCACTCAGACCGAGAGCAAAATGTCCCAGTATTAAAAAAAGTAACCAACCGTAAGCCGGACTCCAATTCCCGGCCAAAAGCAATGTTGTGAGAAATGCCAAAATCATTAAAATGCCCCCCATGGTTGGGGTGCCTGCTTTTTTGCGATGGGATTGCGGCCCTTCTTCGCGCACTTCCTGGCGCGCATTTAATCGGCGTAAAACCGGTAAACCGATCGCACCGAAAAGCAACATAAACAGTGCGCCGAACACACATACCCAAAAATTTGAATAAATACTCATACGGCCGTCCTTTTATTATTTATTCCATTCAGTTACCAAGGTGTCTAAACGCAGTGCGTGTGACCCTTTGATTAAAACAATATCACCTACCTGCAGCAGCGACTTTAACAGCGGCATTACTTCACTTGTGTTGGTAACACTACGTACATTCACATGCGCCTGTTTTTTTACTGCATCCCCCAGCGCATGGGCTAACGGACCGACGGTAATGAGCTCCGTAATCCCTGCCGAAATCACCGCAGCGGCAAGTTCTTCATGCATAGCCACTTCATCCGGCCCCAACTCCAGCATATCGCCAATCACTGCAACGTAACGTCCCTCGCCAAATTGGGATAAGGATGCCAGCGATGCGGCCATGGAAAGCGGATTGGCATTATACGCATCATTAATGAAACGGACTCCGTTTCGATCTACGACTTCCTGACGAAGCTCTCCGGATACAGCCTCCGCAAGTGCCCGCTGAATGCGATTTGCCGGCAACCCTAAAACACGCGCGACAGCCACCGCCGCTAACGCGTTAGCCACATTATGAGCGCCTAAAAGCGGTAAGGTGACAGGAAATACTTCATCAAAAATTCGGCAGGTAAATTTAGTTTTGCCAAGTCCGTATTGGATATCGAGCGCCTGCACATTTGCCTGCGGCTCAATTCCGTAACTAATCACTCGCCCACGACAAACGGATGCCATGTTGCGTACCCGTTTATCATTCCAGTTTAACACAGCCGTACCATTTTCCGGAATGGATTCAATTAATTCTTGCTTAGCGGCGGCAATGGCGTCCTGACTCCCAAGACGTTCCAGATGCGCCACACCGACATTCGTAACTACGCCGACCGTCGGTGCCGCAATTTCTGCCAAGCGCTTGATTTCGCCGCGAGCACGCATCCCCATCTCAACCACACACACTTCGTCTTCCGGTTGCAATGAAAGTAACGTCTGCGCTAAACCGATTTCGTTATTATAATTTTTTTCAGTCTTATGTACTCTAAACTTTTGCGCAAGTACACTTGCGATCAATTCTTTAGTAGTCGTTTTTCCACTGGAACCGGTAACGGCAATGACCGGCAGCGCAAAACGACGACGATGATACGCGGCAAGATCTTCCAATGCGCGACGTGTTTGCTTGACTCGATACACAGCCACTTCTTTAGGCAACTCCACAATATCCTGATCGCAGAGCACCGCCACAACGCCTTTCTCCACCGCTTGCTGCAGGTAATCGTGTCCATTGAAGCGCTCCCCTTTTAACGGCACAAACAGATCTCCGGAAAGTTCGCCGCGAGTATCCGTACTTATATTGTCTACCGCTACATCTTCAGGCCCTTGCAATTTTACGGCTGCCGTTGCTTGAATGATTTCCGCTTCTGTAAATTCCGCCATATTATTCTCCCCGCAGTGCTTTACGCGCTACTTCACGATCATCAAAATGAATGGTACCGCTATTCAAAATTTGATATGTTTCGTGCCCTTTTCCTGCGATCAAAACGACATCCCCCGGTTGTGCCTGGTCAATAATTTTATGAATGGCGGCGGCACGATCCACTTCGCATGCAATCGCAACTTTTGCAGAAGCGTTTTGTTGTGCGCCGGCATAGACTTCTCGGACAATTTGTTCAGGATTTTCGCTCCGTGGATTATCACTTGTAATAATAATAGAGTCCGCCAGTTTTGCGGCAACACCACCCATAATCGGACGTTTTTTTGCATCTCGATCGCCACCGCAACCGAAGGCCAATAACACTCGTCCATCGGTAATCTCACGGGCGGTTCGCAAAATATTTTCCAAACCGTCCGGCGTATGGGCATAATCAACGATAACTGTAAAATTCTGCCCCTCATCTACCCGCTCAAAGCGTCCCGCCACAGCGATAAAACTGGCCATACTGGCAAGTACTTGCGGCATTGCAATCCCCTCCATAAGAGCGGCACCTACCGCTGCCAAACTGTTGTACACATTAAACATACCGCTACTTTGGATCGTAAAAGGCCATTGTTGTCCACTATAATGCAATGTGCCCTTAGCTCCTTGTGCGGAAATGGCGACGTCGCTGATATATAAAGCGGCGTCTTTATTTTGTCCATATGTAAGCAAACGACAGTGGGAATGCAACACGGGATCTTGCATAACCTTACTATACGAATCGTCAGCATTGATCACTGCCGCCTTCGCTTCATTGCCTTCACTTTCCGCTACCATCGCAAAAAGCTTTGCTTTCGCCGCGGCATAATTATCCATTGTTTTGTGAAAATCCAAATGGTCCTGCGTCAAGTTGGTAAATACCGCGGTATCATATTTGCAGCCGGCCACACGGCCCAATGCCAATGCATGGGAAGATACTTCCATTACAACATGAGTAACGCCCGCCTCACGCATGCGAAATAATGTGTTTTGCAGCAAATCGACGTCCGGAGTTGTATTATGCACCGGCTCGGATACTCCGTTGATTACAATATTTACCGTACCGATAATGCCTACACAATATCCGGCATCTTCTAAAATATGTGCGATCATATGCGTGACCGTAGTTTTACCATTCGTTCCGGTGACGCCGATCATTCGCAATGAGCGCGCCGGATAGTCGTAGAAAAATGGTACCATAGCCTGCATGGCCATCACCGTGTCGGCGACAATGATTTGTGTCAGTTCCGGAAATGCATCCAAGTAATGGTCGCAAATAATCGCAACGGCGCCGTTAGCCATGGCGCTGTCCACAAACTTATGTCCGTCCACATGCGCACCGCGCAAGCAAATAAAAAGTCCATTGGCTTTTATTTTGCGGGAATCGGTGCTGAGGTTAGTAATTTCCCTTTCCTTATTCCCTCGACACACACCATTCTCCAAGACCTCTACTAATTGCGCGACTGTTTTCATCATAAACTCCTTAGTTAGAAAATAAGAAAGCAGCCTCACGGCTGCTTTTAATCCCGAATTTTATCCGATGGAGTAACACTGCGTGCAACCACGGTACTTGCTTTAGCGCTGCTGTAAACAGCCTGTGCGGGAATAGTCATCCCCAATTCCGTCTCCGCGATTCGCTGAATGCGTCCCGGCGCTTTCAGTTGCCCGACTTCCAACCGCAGCACTTCATTTGTCTTTGCTAATTCTACCACACGAGTGCGTACTTGTTGAACTTCGTAACCTTTTTGCGAAATAAAAATGTTGGCTCCATAGAGAACAAAGACAGCCAAGAACACCACAATCGCAACAACAATAGCCACCATTCGATTGCTCGCAGCTTCTTCTCTTACTTTGGGTTGCGAAACGGGTAGAGCTATACGGTGTTCCGCTAATTCATACTGCCAAACTGAACTTTTCGCCAACATTTCTCGTCACCTCATTTAAACTTTTTCTGCCACTCGCAAAATCGCACTCCGCGCTCGAGGATTATCCTCCAACTCCTGCTCGGTCGGCCGAATCGCCTTGCTGACATTTCGTAACGTCGCCTGATGCCCGCATTGGCATACCGGCAACTCCGGCGGACATATACAATCTCTTGCAAGATCTCGAAACGTATGCTTGATAATCCTGTCTTCCAAAGAATGGAAACTGATGATTCCGATTTTACCGCCGGGCTTCAATGTTCTTATCGCATTGCACACGGCTGTTTCTAAATCTCTTAACTCGCCGTTGACTTCGATCCGTATGGCTTGAAAGGTTCGTTTTGCAGGATGTGGTCCGGTACGCCGCGTCGCTGCCGGAATCGCCGCTTTGATAACTTCCACCAATTCTCCGGTGGTGGTAAGCAGGCCATTCTCTCGTCGTGCCACAATACGTTGTGCAATACGATTGGCAAATCGCTCTTCTCCGTACTGACGAATAACTTGCGCAAGTTCTTTTGCAGAATACGTATTGACAACCGTTGCCGCCGTTAACTCCTGGCGTTGATCCATGCGCATATCTAAGGGGGCGTCATGCTGATATGAAAATCCTCGTTCTTCTGTATCCAATTGGTAAGAAGACACCCCTAAATCACAAACGATTCCATCCACACCGGTAAATCCAAGCTCATTGACTACTTCATTTATCTCTATATAATTCCGCTGCACTAAATGAATCCGGCAGCGCATTTGCTCTAATCGTTGGCGAGCCGCCTGCAATGCAGCCGCATCCCGATCAATACCGATCAGACATCCATCTGCGGCAAGTCGCGAAGCAATTTCATGCGAATGGCCGCCACCGCCCAGTGTCATGTCGACGTATATGCCGTGAGGGTTCTGTACGACATTATCGACGGTCGCTTTCAGTAAGACTGTTACATGATGAAACATGTTCACCTACAAACTGAAGTCTATCGGCAGATCAATTCCTGCCGCCACATCACTAATGGAATCTCTGGCTGCCTCTTCCTGTGCCGCCAGCTGAGTTTTGCTCCAAATTTCAAGCTGATTGCCGGTACCGACTACAACTGCTTCCCGCTTGATTTGTGCATAGTCTCGTAAATGCGCAGGGAGCAAAATACGTCCCTGCTTATCGCATTCCACTTCACTACTGCCACCAATCAAAAAGCGAATCAGCATACGCACTTCTTTGCGCGTGCTGGAAAGCTGCTGTAGTCGTTCCGCCACTTGCTCCCACCGTTCGAGCGGATAAACGGTAACGCAAGCGTCCAAGCCGCGCGTAATTACAAAACGTTCGCCCAACTCTGCGCGAAACCCGGCGGGGATAATCATCCTGCCCTTGGCATCCACCGAGTGGGAATATTTTCCCATGAACACTTGCCTCACCCCTTTTCTCCACTTTTAACCACATTCTACCATAATTCCCCACTATGTTAAATTCTGTCTCCACTCGCTCTAAAATTTACTAAGATCCTTATTTTTATAATTTTTGTCTATTCTTAGTACCGTACATTTGTACCTCCACTACATTTTGTTGATATCGAGCAATAAAAAAGATCTTCCTTACTATTACTAGTAGAAAGATCTTTTTTATTTAATTAAATTTTAATCAAATTATAGTCTTACAAGCACGCAGTCTTGAATCACATTAATTCCTGCATTTTTAGCTGCTTCTAAAACACGCGGCGTGTCCGCACCGGGTTGAAACCACATAGTTTTGACTCCTTTTTCCGCACATTCCGCTACGGCTTTTAACCCCGGTTCTTCGCCGACAACGAGATCCACCACATCAGGAACTACAGGCAAATCCAAGACGCTGTGATAGACAGGCGAGCCGTCAATTTCAGTAGCGTTCGGATGTACAGGATAAACTTCGTAGTCATTCTTCTTTAAAACTGTATAGACTTTGTAGCCGAATTTTTCCGGTTTGGGTGTCGCGCCCACTACTGCCCACACTTTTTTCTGTAATGCTTCTTGTACCGTCATAATCCCTCCTTTAGTCGAATCTCAAGTGAATCCAACTGCCATTCTGCAAGATCAATACTCGCCAGTTCCTGCAATGTTTGCGGTTTTCTCTGCGGATTAATCCCTGCCAAGTAACCCAGATACCCTAAGATATCCGAAGGGGTTTTGCCCGCTTTTAACAGCTTGCGAACCGTAATACCGTGCTGCCGTTTTGACAAGCGTATTCCTTCCCGATCACAAAGTAATGGTATATGCCAATACATAGGTGCCGTCAAATTAAGCGCATTCATAAAACGCACCTGCCAGCCTGTCGACTCCGCCAGATCCACGCTGCGAACAACTTCCGTGATACGCATCATCGCATCATCTACCGCCACCGCAAATTGATAGCTGTACACGCCATCGGCTCGCAACACGACTATATCATCGGCGCCTTCCGCCATGGTCGTAAAAATGGTTTCGCCTCGCTGTGATTGGTATGTAACAGTTTCATTGCTGCCACGGTACCTCCATGAAGGCGGCCTTTTCATGCGTTCAGGCACATGCCAACGACAATGCCCGTCATAATCCACATGATGGTCACCACGATGCGGTGCAGACGCAATCGCTAAGCGACGAGCGCGTGAACAAGTACAAGCGTACATTTGTCCCGCCTCACGCCACTGTTCGATGATGTTATTGTAAATGCCCAAACGTTCTGATTGGCGATACGGTCCAGACGGGCCGCCGATATCGGGACCTTCTTCCCATACAAAGCCCAACGCATGCAGATCTTCGTACATTGCATCTTCGTATGTTTTTTGGCAACGCGCCTGATCCAAATCTTCGAGCCGCAAAATCCACTGGCCGTTATTTTGTTGCGCCGCACACCAGGAGATTAATGCCGTCCAGACGTTACCTAAATGTAAGTAACCGGTCGGACTTGGTGCATAGCGACCTCGGTAATTATTTACCGAAGTTGATGATGTCCCTGAAAATTTCACGTTGCTCATTGAGTTTTGTAGCACCACCCATCACGCTGATATGTTGTTGTGCGATGATGCTTTGCAGCAGCGGCGCTTGTGCACGAATATCACTTTGCGTACAGTGAATAATCTCATCCCGAATTTGCTGGCGGAATGTGTCGGGCATTTTGGAAAGCATTCTGTTGACTGCACGTTCTCCGCGCATCGGTAAAGTAAACTGCGTCTGCGTCGGTGCCAGTGCACCGATGACATACTGCCGCATCGCACGATCCGTCGCTTCAAATCGACCGATGGCCGCCGGCATGTCTGCGTATACCTGTAATGTTTCCGCTAAATTAGGATCCCGGTACGAACAAAAAACGCTGTTGCCATTGCTCATGATTTGCGCATGCGCGCCGTACGCGCCACCTAAAATACGTACATTCTGCCAAAGATACTCATAGCGTAAGATATGTTCCAGCACTGTCAGCGTACCGTGATATGTGTGCCCCTCACGACGGAAATTACCGCCTTGCGCGACATACTGTACCTTGCCCACACTGATAAATCCCTCGTTACCGATATGTAAATCCAGCGCGAGAGGTGCATCCGCTGATTTTTCTTGCTCCAAATCCGCCAGCAAGCGGGAACTTTCCTGTTGCCAGGCAGTACTCTCTTCTTCGCCGCCGCAAATCAGCGCGAACGATCCCACCATGCGGAAAATACGCCGGCTCGTTTGCTGCAACGCCGTAATAATTTCTTCCGTGCTATGCTGTGCCAACTTCTGCAAGAAAGCAAAATAAGATAACCCCGACTGATCACGTAAACGCTCCAACGGTGAAACATAGGATAATGCACGGTTCATCATTAACGCGTTCCCCCGACGGAAAAGTTGTAAATTCCAATCGGTCTTCTTTTCATTGATCAGCTCCGTCAATCGTTTCGTGTCGGTGAACAGAGTATGATTGATCAATTCATTGGTCAAAGTAACAAGTTGTGACGTATTGGATGTTAATGCTTTGCCTCGGACCACAAAATATGAGTAGACATCTCTGTCATCATCGTAACGGGAACCGCTTTTCAATCCGACAGTAATCCCGCCGGTATGAAAATTGATTTGCTGCGCCAACTCGGCATAGGTATAACCTCGGGTATCCAGTTCACCAAGCACATCACTCAAAAGAACCGCATATAAATATTCCTGTGTCGTTAAATGCAAAAGAGGAAAATAAAGAGTCGCATATAAAATTCCGTTGCTGTCCCCTGCCATACGGTAGACAGGAAAACCTTCAACATCCTCCTGCAGCAACGCGTCTGAATCGACCTTCTGCGGTAATTCGTCGCGTTCCAGGAGCGGTATGGTAGCGAGTTGCTCCTCATTGTCCGCCGTTTGTTGCCGCCGTTTCAACGTTGCCGTCTGCTCGATAATCCGGCGCTCTTTTTCAGGCGAAAGCGTTTCTTTAAAAGCTGCCAGTTTTTCACGTACCGCCTGCTCCTTTTCTTCCTGCAAACCGACTTGCGGTGCCATGGTAATGACAGCTTGATGCGGGTTACGACAAATCAGATCGCCAATAATAGTATGAAATGTTCCGGCGGTGATCTCTTCACGCAACTCTCGAATAGCTTCTTCGTAACGCAATCCCTGTAAAGGATCGCGATCATACAACCAGAAATCCAATGCACGCAAATTGTAAAACAGTCCTTTGGGGCGACCGTTAAAATCATTTTCCCGCAACGAAAACTCCAGACGATTCAGCGCCGCACTCAGAAGCTCAGACGAAAACCCTTGCGCAGCAATTTTCTGCATAAAGGCATCAAACAATTGCACCAAAGATGCTTGGTGCTCTTGTTCCGAGCCGATCGCCTCAATGTGCCAAACAGGCTGTTTCAAACTATCGATGATACTGCCGGAAACATCCGTCGCCAGCCCTTTCGAGATGATTTCCTGACGTAACGGTGCACCGGGTATAGTCAAAAGCGCATAATTCCAAACTTCCATCGCCATCATTTGCGCCGGACTGAGAGTATCCGGCAAGACGATATCGATGGCATGTAGCGTTTTCCCCTGACGTTCTTCATCCTCCGTCACGCCGTAATAGAATGTCGCTTTCTGTCGTGCAGTAGGCGCGCTTTGCGTAGCGATTTCGCTGTCGATCTCCCGGTAATGATACTCGTTCAAGTATTTTTCCGAAATATACGTCAACGTTTCTTCGAGCGGCATATCGCCGTAGAGGAAAAAGTACGCATTGGACGGGTGATAATATTGTTGATAAAAATCCGTGAAGGCTTCAAATGTCAATTCCGGGATGTGATCGGGGTCTCCGCCTGATTCATATCCGTACGTAGTATCGGGGAAAAGCACCTCCATCGCTTTTTGACCCAATACATCATCTGGCGATGACAACGCGCCTTTCATTTCGTTATACACAACACCTTTATAAATCAAAGGCTGATCCGCATCATCCAATTCATAATGCCAACCTTCCTGCATAAGAATATACGGATCTTTACGCAGATTCGGATGGAAGACGGCATCCAAATATACATCCATCAAATTTTGAAAATCTTTGGCGTTGCGGCTGGCGACCGGATACATTGTTTTATCCGGGAATGTCATCGCATTTAAAAAGGTATTCAACGACCCTTTGACCAGTTCGACAAACGGTTCACGCAGCGGATACTTATCGGATCCGCACAGAGTTGAATGCTCCAAAATATGCGCGACACCGGTGCTGTCAGCCGGCGGCGTGCGAAACGTTACCGAAAACACTTTATTATCATCTTCCGTAGCTAAAAACAGCAGCTTTGCCTTGGTCTGATCGTGTTGCATTATATACGCTTGCGCGCTAATTTCATTAATGTACGATACTTCTTGGACAGTAAAGCCCGCGACTTGATCGTTTTTTTCGTATTTCACAACATCACTCCTCATCTTTCTCTTATTCTTATTGTAACACAGTGCTTATCGGTATCCGAAGGGAGCTTAAGCGTACCGCTTAAACATGGTATAATATAGCCAATCTTGGTAACTGTGAGGATGTATGATTGCGCTGATTTTTGATTATTTAGGAACGATTGCCTTTGCGATTTCGGGCGCATTGGTGGGCATGCAAAGACGCATGGATATTTTCGGCATTGCCATACTTGCCTTAGCAACCGCTGTAGGCGGCGGCATGATCCGCGACACACTCGTCGGTAACACACCGCCGAGCGCTCTCGAAGATGGCAGCTACATTGCGATCTCACTGGTAACGGTGGTAGCACTTCTATTTTCATTCCGAAGGTTGCGCGGCAACTACAAATACCGACGCTATTCCCTCTACCTGTACAACCTTGCTGATACCTTTGGCCTGGCTTCTTTTACAGTAACCGGCGCAATGGTAGGTGTGGCAGCGGATCCCCGTTCGATTTTTCTGTTGCCGGTGACGCTTGGTCTGATTACGGCCTGTGGTGGTGGCATCATTCGAGATATCAGCGCACTGCGCATTCCGGTGGTATTTCGTAATGAAGTCTATGCCTCCGCTTCATTAGCCGGCGGCATCGTTTTTTGTTTGGTACGACAGATCGCCACTTTGGCTTGGGCCGGTCCGTTGGCATTTTTGACTGTCATGCTGATCCGTTTACTGGCAATTCGGTATAAATTGGAATTGCCCAGGGCTCACCGACGAGATTATTTGGGTAAAAACAAAAGGAGCAAATAATGAAACAAACATTTTGGCGTAAAGCGATCCAAACACTAATGATCGGTGTATTTGCTTTTGGTGCCGGTCAAACGGCATGCGCGGCAACAATTTTATATGTACCGCAAGACAATCGTCCCGTCAGCTATGCCTACACTGTGGATACGGCGCAGGCGGCGGGTTACACGGTGCTGACCCCGCCGGAAACGTATCTCTCCGACCAGGGCTACCAAGGCTCGCCGGATAAAATTTGGGAATGGGTCAAACAAAACGTCAATCAGGCAGACGCGCTGGTTCTTTCTACGGACACTTTAATTTATGGCGGTCTGGTGGATTCCCGCAAGCATGATATCAATATTTTAACCTTGAAAAATCGTCTCTCGGAACTGGCCGCTCTGCACAATGCGTATCCGACGCTGCCGATCTATGCATTCGGCACGATCATGCGTTCCCCGCGTGCCAGCGACGGTAAAGTAGAACCTTCCTACTATGCCGACTACGGTCCGAAAATTTTTGAAATCGCTTACTGGCAGGATAAAGCGGATGCGGAAGGCTTGACTGCGGAAGAATCCGCTAAACTTTTATCGTTGCGGATGTCCGTACCGCTGGAATATATGCAGGATTGGTTTGCGCGACGCACGAAAAACAACCAGGTCAACGAAATGTTAATTCAGGATGCCGCCTCCGGTGTGCTCACCTATTTCTGCCTTGGGCATGATGATACGGCCGGTTTTTCGCAGTCTTCATTAGAAGCTCGGTATCTCAAAAAAGCAACGGCTAACCTGTCGCCACGCGTTTACGGCTCCTTTCCCGGTGCGGATCAATTAGGCCTTTTATTAATTGCCCGCTACCATGTGGATCGCTCCCAGACAACCCCCAAAATTCGTGTAATTTACCCGCTCGGCGGCGGCGCTGATACGATGCCGCACTATGAAAATCAAAGTATCGGTAAAACGATAGCCGATCACGTCACTGCTGTCGGCGGTGAAATTGTTACCACGGAAAAGCCGAACCTTTTGCTAGCCGTTAACACCCCGCTCAGTGATGTCACCAGCGAATCGGAAGCCTTTGCCAACCTGGCTATGCCGCGTAAAAGTGCCGCTGCCTTTTTAACTCGTGTGGAAGATGCGCTTTCGCGACACATTCCGGTCAGCGTTGCCGATATCTTTTATTCTAACGGCTCCGATAATACCCTTTTAAAAGAAATGCAAAACGCCAACTTACTCTATAAAATTTCCGCATATAACGGCTGGAACACCGCTTCGAACACGGTAGGCTACGCGGTAGCGCAAGGCATCCTTGCCGCACAAATGCCGGAAAAAGCACAGCATCGCATGCTGACGGAGCAATACTTGGATAACTGGGGTTACCAGGCGAATATTCGTAAAGAAATCTATCGTGAGCAGGAAAATCTGCGCACAGACAACGTCAAATACTCCGGTAAATTAAATCCGCGTCTTTCGGAAATGCTGGTGGAAAAAATCCAAACTTTTGCCGAAGAGCACCTTGACATCAACCCTCGTACTGTAACGGCACGTTTCCCCTGGGGACGTCTCTTTGAAACGCAAATCACGGTAGCTCCGACACCGCAATATCCGTTGATGAGAGATATCCTTGCCGAACGGGCTCGCCAAGAAGCCGTGCGAAAGGCGGCCGAAAAAGCAGCTGCGGAAAGCGCGAAGCAAGCCCAAAATACCAAGAACAGTGACAAGCCTACCCCGGCAGCGCCAAGCGCTTACGGGGGCAAGACTGCAGCACCTATACAAAAGCAATAAAAAAACGCCTCCTGGGAGGCGTTTTTTAATGCAACGTTTTTTGCCGTAAATAACGACGCGCATCACCCAAACAATAAAGCGATCCGCAAACTACAATGATATCCCCCGGTTGCGCGAGTTCTTTCGCGCGTTCCAGGCCGGCAACTACGTCCGCCGCCGGTTCGGTCGTTCCCGGTAAGTATTCACAGATCTCCTCTGCACTGCGTGTGCGTGGCGTCGGTGCAGGTACGGCGATAATAGTATCTTCTTCACGGAATAATTCTTCCGCGATACCTTCAATGTCTTTATCCTTCAACGATGCAAATACGAAAAAGCGTTTCTTATCCGGATATATCTCATTCAGCGTCATGGCAAGTGCCGCCGCTCCGTCAACATTGTGAGCGCCGTCCAAGATCACGGGCACATCGCCCTCAATGACCTCAAAACGTCCCGGCCACTGCGCGCGGGAAATACCTTCGCGCAAATGATCTTCCGTAATCCGTGCTTCCTTTTTCATTAGCACTGTTAAAGCCATAGCCGCTACTGCCGCATTGACCGTCTGGTGCATGCCGAAAAATGGCACAAAGAGCATTGCGTCAGCATTATCCTTGCGTTTAAGAGTGATGATCTGGCCACGATCGAATGTCGTGCGACGCTCGACCGAGAAATCACGATCCCATAAATACATTGGCGCATTCTTTTTGTGTGCGATTTCTTTGATGATTTTCAAGGCGGTGCGATGTGCGGATGTCACCAAGGGAACATTATCTTTGATGATGCCTGCTTTCTCCGTGGCGATTTCTTCCACTGTAGCTCCGAGATATTGCGTATGATCAAGCGATACATTAGTAATCACGGCAACTTCCGGAGTAATAACATTCGTCGAATCCAAGCGGCCGCCCATGCCTACTTCCACTACGGCGTATTCCACTCCCGTCGCCTGAAACGCAAGAAACGCACAGGCGGTCAACAACTCGAATTCGGTTGCCATTTCACCGCCCGCCGCGACATTTTTCTCTGCCACTGTGCGTACCTGACTTAAATATTTCGCAAAATCCGATGCCGAAATATCCGCTCCGTTAATGCGAATTCGCTCAGTATATTCTTCCAAATGCGGAGAAGTAAAACGTCCGCAGGAAATGCCTGCTTGCTGCAAAACACTTTCCAACATGGCGGTAACGCTTCCTTTTCCGTTGGTGCCTGCCACATGAACGCTTTTAAACGCATTTTCAGGATGGCCGAGCCCTTCTAAAAGTGCTTCAATACGTTGTAAGCCGGGTTGGATGCCGAACGCTGCCGTCTCTGTCAGCCAAGCAATCGATTCTTGATAGTTCATGCCTTCTCCTTTGCAAGCGTAGCTAAAAACGCTCTACGCTCCATCAATGTGGCCAGTTTCTCGTTGTAGTTGGCCAGTTTTTCGCGTTCTTTTGCCACAACTGCAGCAGGTGCTTTGGTTACAAACGACTCGTTACCAAGCTTTTTCTCCAAACGTGCGACTTCCTGATGCAACTTATCTTCTTCCGCCTGAATCCGTACATTCTCTTTTTCAACGTTGATAACATCTGCCAGCTTAACATAAATTTCCAAACCGTCGGTAATCGCTGTCAACGCGTTTTCCGGCGCCGGCGCATCATTGGCAAGCAGGTTCACTGCACTCGTATTCGCCAATTTCTCAAAATAGAGCGGATGATCTTCCACCACCGCCGTCAAATCATCTCGTTTCACACGCAACAACAAAGGTACTTTTTGACTCGGCGCGATATCCGCCTCCGCGCGCAAGTTACGTACGGCTTTGATGGCATCCATCAAACGATCCATCTGTTCGGCGGCATCCGCAAAACGCAGCGCCGGATCGGGCGTCGGCCAGGACGCTTTAGCGAGCGTCAAACCTTCATGCGGTAAATGCTGCCAGATATGTTCGGTGACAAACGGCATAAACGGATGTAATAACGCCAATGCGCGTGTCAAAACATAAACCAGTACGCTCTGTGCGACCGCACGGTCGGAAGCGTTATCATCCGCATATAAACGCGGTTTAACGGCCTCTATATACCAGTCGCAGAAGATATTCCAAATGAATTCATAGACACTTCCTGCCGCTTCTCCCAATTCAAATTTTTCCAAATTCGCGGTGACACTTTCTTCCGTCTGCGCCAGGCGTTCCAAAATCCAACGATCTGCAAGTGTTAATTCTTCGGGTGAAAAAGCATGTTTTTCTTCATAGCCTTCTAAATTCATCAATACAAATTTAGCAGCATTCCAAATTTTATTGGCGAAGTTACGGTTTGCTTCGACGCGTTCCATATAAAAACGCATGTCATTACCCGGGGTATTACCCGTCATCAGCGTAAAACGTAAAGCATCCGCACCGTATTCATTGATAACTTCCAGCGGATCAATGCCGTTGCCAAGTGATTTGCTCATTTTACGGCCTTGGCTGTCGCGCACCAAACCGTGAATAAAGACGTGTTTAAACGGTGCTTCCTCCATGAATTCGAGTCCCGTAAACATCATGCGAGCGACCCAAAAGAAAATAATATCGTAGCCGGTTACCAAAGTATTGGTCGGATACCATTGCTTAAGTTCCGGCGTTTGGTCCGGCCACCCCATAGTGGAAAATGGCCACAGTGCCGAACTGAACCATGTATCCAAAACATCGGGATCCTGTGTCACGCCGCCGCCGCAATGCGGGCAAGTTGTGATATCTTCACGGGAAACGATCGTTTCGCCGCATTCGTTGCAATACCAGGCCGGAATCTGATGGCCCCACCAAAGCTGACGGGAAATACACCAATCGCGAATATTTTCAAGCCAATGCGTGTAGGTTTGCGTAAAACGCGGCGGCACAAATTCTGTCCGCTTTTCTTCTACCGCTTGTAACGCGGGTTTCGTCAGCGGTTCCATTTTGACGAACCACTGCCGTGTGGCAAGCGGCTCGATGGTCGTGTGGCAGCGCGAGCAGTGGCCGACCGCATGATCGGCATCCTCGATTTTCACCAGCAGCCCTTTTTTCCGCAATGCTTCCACTACCGCTTTACGCGCGGCATATCGTTCCATACCGTTAAAGGCGCCGGCGTTTTCATTGAGTGTGCCGTTCGGATTCATGATGACAATCGATTCCAATTGATGGCGTTCCCCCATCTCGAAATCGTTCGGGTCATGTGCCGGCGTGATTTTAACCGCGCCTGTACCGAATTCCGGTTCGACATAACTGTCGGCGACCACTTCAATTTTACGATCCGCCAGCGGCACGATAACTTTTTTGCCGATATACTTTGCATACCGTTCATCTTCCGGGTGAACAGCGATACCGGTATCGCCCAGCATCGTTTCCGGTCGCGTGGTGGCAATCTGAATATAACCGTTACCGTCGACCAACGGATAATTGACGTAGTACAGCTTCCCTGCTTCGTCTTCGTATTCGACTTCGATATCCGACAATGCCGTCATGCAACGCGGGCACCAGTTGGTAATCCGGAAGCCGCGGTAAATCAAGCCTTTTTCGTACAGGGAAACAAAGACTTCGCGGACGGCTTTCGAGCAACCTTCATCCAGTGTAAAACGCTCGCGTGACCAGTCACAGGAGGCTCCCAAACGACGAATCTGCTGACCGATCCGGTCGCCGAATTTTTCTTTCCATTCCCAAACGCGTTCGACAAAAGCTTCTCGCCCTAAATCATCCCGTGTCAAACCCTCTTTGGCAAGTTCTTCTTCGACCTTGATTTGCGTCGCAATACCGGCGTGATCTTTCCCCGGTAGCCACAGCGTATTATAACCCTGCATCCGCTTAAAGCGAATCAAAACGTCCTGTAATGTATCATCCAACGCATGTCCCATATGCAATTGACCGGTGACATTCGGCGGCGGTAAAACAATACTGTACGATTTTTCCCCGGGTTTCGGTTCTTCATGAAAAACGCCGTTTTCTTCCCAGAACTGATACCATTTCTGCTCAATTTCAGCGGGATTATAGCTGGTTAAATTTTTATATTTCCCCATCCTGGACCCTCCTTTAAAATAAAAAAATAAACTTTCGCCCACATAGGACGAAAGTTATGCTTCCGCGGTACCACCTAAATTATCCATTGATCCCTTGAGACGCGTAACGTGCGCAACCGGACAGACCTTTCTTTCTGCCGACTCGGGGGTGACATAAAACGCAATTCGGACGATACTTGCAGCCGGTGTATCGCTCTCTGCACCGAAGGGGCGTTTCTTCTTCCCGTCATTGTCATTAACGATTTGCAAGTATTGTACTAAAGCATAGCTTAATTGTCAAATAAAATACACCTCGCCAAATAACGAGGTGTATTTTATGCGAATGTGGCGAGCTTACATCATGCCGCCCATGCCACCCATACCGCCCATGCCTGCCGGAGGCATTGCCGGCTGTTCCTGCGGTTCATCGGCAATCACTGCTTCTGTCGTTAAAACAAGAGCCGCGATGCTGGCCGCATTTTGCAGCGCCGAACGGGTGACTTTAGCCGGATCCACAATACCGGATTTGACCATGTCTTCATACTCTTCCGTCAACGCGTTGAAACCGATACCGGCACCGGCCGCTTTGACTTTATCTACTACAATCGAGCCTTCAAGACCCGCATTGTCTGCAATTTGACGAACCGGTTCTTCAATCGCGCGACGAACAAGCTGTACGCCCGTACGTACGTCGCCTTCGACATCCAATTGGTCCAATGCGCCCTGGATATCAAGGAACGTTGTGCCGCCGCCCGCAACGATACCTTCTTCGACCGCTGCGCGAGTCGCGTTGAGAGCATCTTCTAAACGTAATTTTTTATCTTTGAGCTCGACTTCCGTCGCCGCGCCGACTTCGATCACTGCTACGCCGCCGGCCATTTTAGCCAAACGTTCTTGCAATTTATCTTTATCGAATTCGGATGTAGCCGCTTCATATTGCGAACGAATCTGTGCTACGCGTGCCTTAATATCTTCCGACTGACCCGCACCGTCAACGATCGTCGTTTCGTCTTTCGCTACCCGTACCTGACGAGCCGAACCGAGATCCGCCAAGGTGACGCTGTCCAGTTTACGGCCGAGATCTTCAGTGATCAAGGTCGCACCGGTCAAAATCGCGATATCTTCGAGCATCGCTTTACGACGATCACCGAAGCCCGGAGCCTTGACTGCTACCGCGCGGAATGTGCCGCGCAGTTTGTTGACAACGAGGGTCGCCAATGCTTCGCCTTCCACGTCTTCCGCAATGATCAGGAGTTCTTTACCCGCTTGAACGACTTGTTCCAACGCCGGCAGAAGATCCGCGATCGCGCCGATTTTACGATCGGTAACGAGAATGTAAGGATCGCTCATCACCGCTTCCATTTTGTCGGTATCGGTGATCATATACGGCGAAATGTAACCGCGGTCAAACTGCATACCTTCCACAACAGAAAGTTGCGTGCCCATACCTTTGGACTCTTCCACAGTAATAACGCCGTCTTTACCGACTTTTTCCATCGCGTCGGCAATCATCTGACCGATTTCTTCATCGCCGGCGGAGATCGACGCTACCTGTGCAATGGCATCTTTACCTTCAACGGTAATCGAATGTGCTTTAATTTCTTCAACGAGTTGTTTAACCGCCATTTCAATGCCGCGTTTCAGTACCATCGGATTAGCACCGGCCGCTACATTGCGCATGCCTTCACGAATCATCGCCTGCGCCAAGAGGGTCGCTGTCGTCGTACCGTCACCGGCCACGTCATTGGTTTTGGTCGCTACTTCTTTGACGAGTTGCGCACCCATGTTTTCTACCGTATCTTTGAGTTCGATTTCGCGAGCAATCGTTACGCCGTCATTGGTAATCGTCGGCGCACCGAACTTTTTATCCAGAACAACGTTACGGCCTTTCGGTCCGAGTGTTACTTTGACCGCATTCGCCAGCGTATCGACACCCGCCAAAAGAGCTCGACGTGCTTCTTCATTAAATTGAATTGTTTTAGCCATTTAGTTCGCTCCCTTATTTATATGCTTATATATTTTAATGATTGGTAATCAGCAGAAATCGACTGACTTTTATTTATCTAAAACCGCGAGAACATCGCGTTCTGCAATCAGCAGGAATTTTTCGTTGTTTTCTTCGATGTCCGTACCGGCATATTTGGCAAACAGTACATGGTCGCCCGCTTTCAATTCCATCGGAATCCGCGTACCGTTGTCGGCTACTTTACCCGGTCCTACAGCAAGAACTTCCCCTTTTTGCGATTTTTTTTGCGCTGTATCCGGCAAGAAAATACCGCCTTTGGTTTTTTCTTCTGCTTCTACAACTTTAATCAATACACGATCTGCTAATGGTTTTAACATCTACATTACCTCCTTGAAGGATTATCGGAATTTATTAGCACTCCTATCCATTGAGTGCTAACTACATATATAATAATAAGACACTTGCCTTAAAAAAGCAAGCGTCTTTTTGATTTTTTGTCTTTTTATCTTTTTGGTGATGCTATTTGCTGCACTAAAGCAGCGGCAACATCTTCGATCTTTTTCCCTTTTTGCATGGCAAAATTTCGCAGTTTTTCATAGGCCTGTTCTTCCGTTAAATGGTAACGGCTCATCAGGTATCCTTTCGCACGGTCCATCGTTTTACGGGCCGCCAGCTTTTCTTCCGCACGCGCGCGCGACTGCGACAATTCATTGTGTTCACGATATCGAGCCAGTGCCAGTTGCAAAGTGACTCGTAAATCGATCTCGCGCACCGGCTTGAGTAAGTAGCCGTAGACTCCCGACTCGCCTGCTTTTTGCACCAATTTTTCTTCACTGTAGGCCGTCAGCAAAACAACAGGTCCCAGTCCTTCCGAGCGCAATCGACGGGCGGTTTCAATTCCATCCAAACGCGGCATTTTTAAATCCAAGACAAAAATATCCGGCTGCCATTTTTTGCCAAGCGCGAGTGCCTCTACGCCGTCTTTACCGATACCTACCACATCGTAACCGGATTCTGTCAACATTTCGGCAACATCCATCGCGATCAAGCCTTCATCATCAGCTACGACTACGCGTAAGCGATCCATCATTTTTCCTCCTTGCGCGGAAATTGGCAAATAGCGAGCACACTATTTTTTTCGTTTTGCATGACAAAAGTGCCGCCTAAATGGAATTTCACCAGATTCGCCACAATTTGCAAGCCGAGACGATACCGATCCGGTGAAAAATCAGGCGGCAGCGGCGGACCGAAATTTTGAATGGTCAGTCGTAACCCATCGGTATCACCGTATAAGCGTACATTCACTTGTTGTTGCTTGCTTTCCCCTTTGCCGTGTTCACAAGCATTTTGTACCAGCTCGTGCACCGTCATTCCGATCGTCAGTGCATCTTCGGATGTCACCGTACCCCAGGTGCCGGCAGCCTCCCAAGTAATTTCAACGGCCGGTGCCCATTCCAATCGCAACTGTTGAATCAATCCTTCGATCAATAGGGCAATATCGACTTCATCTTCCACTTGCGCGGCCAACGTGTCGTGAATGGAAGCAATCGCTAAAATACGCCGTTCCGCCTCTTTTAAAGCCGCTTTTGTTTCCTCGCCGCTGCGCCGTTCCTGCATCCGCAAGAGACTGGCAACGGTTTGCAAATTATTCTTAACACGATGATGAATCTCTTGAATAACGACGTCTTTGACAAAAATTTCTTTTTCTTTTTGTCGTAGCATCGTGACGTCGGTTAAGAGCAAAAGCACGCCGGCCACGGTACCTTCCGCAGGAATTGGCAATGCTCTGGCGGCCAATACCGCCTGCGGCAACTCCCATTCCGCCGTTACAATCGCTTTTTCCGTGCGCGCCTGTTCGACCGGCGCCATCACCAGACTGTCGCTCATGCGTAACGCCGTATTTGGCTGCGAAACTTCCCAAAGATGTAATAAACGCTGCCCGATCTCATTCATATAAACAACGCGACCCGCCGGATTATATAAAAGTATGCCATCCTGCGTGGAAACGTTCATTTGCTCCGTCGCGTCCGTCGGATAGGGCAATCCCAGTAAGCGCCAGGCACTATCCAATAAAAGTTGCGGGGTATTATCCGGACTGCCGACGAATGCAATCAACGCCAGCACAAGTCCGGCATTATCCAATACCGGGTATACATCAAACGAAAGACTTACTCCGAGTTCGACTTCCCGTCGACCGCTGATCGGTCGCCCTGTACGCAACACACCGGTCAGAATTTGTTCGTACTTGAGCGGAAACTTCTCACCTACCTGACCGAAATCAATGGCTACACCCACCGCCGGTGCTGCTTTTTCGGTGACAATAACAGCAGTCTTTTCCGCATCCGGCACAAAAAACAAAATATTTTTTTGCGTTAAATCCGCTAAAAATCCCAGCCACGCGGTAAGCTCTGTTAAAATACGCGCGCCGACAGCGGAAACGGATGTTTGCGTAATATACTCCCGCAACGAAAACGACATCACATCGTCCCTCGGAACGGCAATCTGGGGTCTGCATTTAACGTCCAATCCGCAAATTGTCCCGCCTCGTATTGATAAAAAGCACGGGAACCGATCATCACCGCATTATCGGTGCAAAAACGCAAGTCCGGAGTCAGAAGTCGCAACCCCGCGCGTTCGCACGCCGCTGCCAACTCTTGACGCAAGCCGCTGTTGGCTGCCACACCGCCGGCAATGCAGACGATGTCACGATGTTGCTGTTGCGCCGCGCGAATCGTTTTTTCAACCAGCACATTCACCACCGCATGCTGAAATGATGCGGCTACGTCTTCCGGGCGATACGTTTCCCCACGCTGCTCACAATTATGTAAATAATTTAAAACCGCCGATTTTACACCGCTAAAACTGAAATCAAAGTTATCTTCATTACGCAGTGCTTGCGGAAATTCAATCGCATGCGGATTTCCTTCGGCCGCCAAGCGATCGATATGCGGTCCGCCCGGGTACGGATAGCCCATCACGCGAGCGATTTTATCAAAAGCTTCGCCGGCGGCATCATCCTTGGTCTCGCCGAGCAGTTGAAATTCGTTGTACGCCGGCACATCTACCAGCATGGTATGCCCTCCGGAAACAACCAACGTCAAAAACGGCGGCTCTAAGTCCGGATGCGCCACCAGATTAGCATAAATATGCCCCTCCATATGATTTACCGCGAGCAGAGGCTTAGCCGCTGCGAAACTGAGTGCTTTTGCGCAGGCAACACCGACAAGCAATGCACCCACGAGTCCCGGCCCCTGCGTGACTGCAATCGCATCGATATCGGCGAGCGTAAGCCCTGCCGTCGTCAGTGCTTCCGCTACGACCGGCATCACGTCTTCTATGTGGTGACGCGATGCGATTTCGGGAACCACACCGCCGAATCGACGATGGATATCGATTTGCGAGGCGATAATATCCGCCAACACCGTACGACCGTCTTCGATAACTGCCGCCGATGTTTCGTCGCAACTCGTTTCCAATGCCAAAATTTTCACTCTGTTTCCTCCAGTTCCCGCGTCAGTAAATAACCGTCTTCACGGGGGTTACTATATGCATCTTCACGCTTCGTTCGCACGACAAATCCTGCCCGCTGATATAAATCCAGCGCGACGGTATTTGATTCCCTCACTTCTAAATGTAAATACCGTGCTTTACGATCATTCGCTTCTTCAATGGCCCGCGCCAACAATTGCGTACCGATACCCTGTTCCCTTTGGTCGGACACGACCGCAATCCGGATGAGTTGTACTTCATCCGCTACAAACCACAGATTCACGTAACCGATGACTTCCGTCCCGTTGGTAGCAACCAAAAAATTACCGGGGCCCTGCAAGAAATCATGTCGCAACGTCTTTGCCGACCATGGATCGGGAAAGCAATCTTTTTCAATTCGTTCAATAGCCGGCAAATCATCAGTAATCGCGATACGAATATTTATTTTATTTTCCGGCGCTTTTCCCATAGCACTTCCGCCTCACTTTTACGTAAATATTGAGGTACCAGCGTAAATACATCATCACTTCCGCGCTGGGCCCATTCCGCCGACGCACAATCCAAGAGCGCCGCGGCTCGCACTGCCTGTTGGTAGGGCGGCGCCAACCGCAATCCCGCCGCTTTGAGTTCAGCGGCGAAAAGCTCCGCCGCTTCGCCCAGACATATGACATCTTCCGTCTGATCTTTGACTGCGGCAATGACTTCGTTAAGAGGCGCAATGCGACTGTCGATGGCCAATTCCAACCGGCCGTCAGTCCATCTTCCTAAGCTGTAGTAGACATTTCCTTTTTGCGCATCCAATAAAGAAAGCAACGGCCCGGCAGCATTTTTATAATTATACATCAGCGCGTGCATGGTATTCACTCCGACGAGCGGAATCTGCAACGCAAACGCCATTGCTTTCGCCGTCGCCAACCCGATCCGCAGTCCGGTAAATGAGCCCGGTCCGGATGTTACCGCAATACCGGTCAGGTCGACACGATCAAGCCCCGCAAGGCGAAGGACTGCTTCTATATGGGGAACGATTTGTTCGGAATGCGTGCGTTTGCGCCGCACGGAAAGTTCCGCCACTGCTTTTTCCGCCGTCCCCACCGCTACGTTCGAGGTAGCACCCGATGTATCAAGTGCGAGCCACATCTGTCGCCACCTCCTCCAACCATTGTTGCGCTTTCTTATCTTGCGTCCTAACGATAATTTCTCGTGTCATTTCATCTTTCTTATACATTTGAACCTGCACCGCATATTGCGGTAACTCCTCTAAAAATTTATCCGCCCATTCTACCAGCGTCACGCCTTCACGCCCAAATTCTTCAAAACCTATATTGGAAAGTTCCGCCGCACTCTCCAGTCGATATAAATCAAAATGGTGAAACGCAAGCGGCTCTGTATCATACTCATGCAAAATGGTGAACGTGGGACTTGTCACCTCACCCGCAATCCCTAAGCCCTGCGCTACCCCTTTCGCCAATTGTGTTTTCCCGGCGCCCAAGTCGCCTGCCAGTGCCAAATATAATCCGTCATACGCATGCCGAGCAAAAATCGTTCCGAGCTGACGGGTTTCATCCTGTCCCTTAGTAATAAATACTGCTTGCTGTTTCATATGCCTCCAAAATGATTATAGCCGGTGACTTGCAATGCGTGACACGTATCGCCATCGCATATAAATAAGCCGCTTCCTTTTGTAACGCGACCGATCTCATACATTCCTTGCGGTACAGGTGATGTCGCCGGCAGTGTGGCGACGAGTTCAAAGTCTTCGCCACCGTACCAAATCAGGTCTTCCGCACGGAGCGCATGCGAATCCGAACGTTGTGCCAAATCGCTTTGCCAGGTAAGCGCACTTTGTTCGACTTCGAAACGTGCTTCCGACTGTTTTGCCATATCCCCCAAAGCGAACGCGAGTCCGTCACTGATATCGTTCATCGCGGTCGCGCCAAGCTCCCGCAATAATTTTCCTTTGGCCAATTGCGGTCGTGGCGTGTTTTGAAACGCCCGCAACGACGCCTCGGGAGACATCCCGCGCGCAAGCAGATGATATGCCAGCGCCGCGTATCCGGTAGGTCCCGTCAAAACAATTCGATCCCCCGGCTGCGCACCGCTTCGGGTTACAGCCTGACCGCACGGCACATATCCGAGCGCTGTCGCGGTCAGTGTCATGCCATGTCGTGAATGTACGGTGTCTCCGCCCAGGAGTAGCGCATCATACGTGCGCAGGCACTCTCCTAAACCACGATATAACGAAATCATGTCCTCTTTTTGCGTCGTCTGCGGTAGCGCCAAAGCTACAACAATCCCCAAAGGTTGTGCCCCCATCGCCGCAAGATCACTCAAATTGACCGCTGCAAGTTTCCAGCCGAGCTCTTGAAACGTAATCGTCTGCGCCGAAAAATGAACGCCTTCGGTAAGTGTGTCCGTCGTCACTACCAGTTCCGTTTTCGGAGGAATAGCGACAACGGCAGCGTCATCATTCAACGGCACACGAACCGCCGCCCCTTGGGTCGGACATAATGCGGCGATATCCCGAATCAAAGCAAATTCATCACGGATCGCTGTCATCGCATCTCCTCCTTATCTTATGTTATTGTAGCATATTCGCTCCGCCGCTTTACCGGGAACAAAAGAAAAAGCCGCGAATACATTCGCGGCTTTTTAATTATTTGTTTTCGATCAATTGTTCATCCCGTTCCAACGGCTTCGTCAAATCCAAGTGACCCGTGATGGATTCGATCGGCTCGCCTTCCATCGTGAACTGCACACGTTCAATCTCCGGAAAACTTGTCAAGGTATTAACCGTTTCATACACCATCAAAATTTCTCCTAAAGAACCGCCCTGGTTATTTTTGACAGCCTGATTGAGATCTACGGTAGCAAGTTTCTTGTTTTGATTGACCTCGACTTTTTTGACCTTAGCGTCTTTCGGCCAAATCGGATATTCCAGCTTGCGGTCTGCGATCAACATTTCTTCTACCGCCCGGTTCGGCGTGTACTGATCTGACGGCACATTTATCTTTACCGGCACAAGATGCTCTGCATCTTTACTGGGAATATAGGTGACCAGCGTCTTTTCGGTTGTCGCCACCTGCTGCGGTTGACTTGCGCCCATTGTCTTTGTCGATGGTGCCGAAGGCGCGCAGCCGGCGATCATCAAAACCATGCACAGCAGCAATGCGCAGATCGGCCATCTCTTTTCTAAAAAATACAAGCCTTTATTTGTCATCTGGAATGCTCCTCAGCCCGTTTAAAGTATGTTTCTAATCCGTCTACAATGCTCTTCGCCAATGCCTTTTGAACATTCGGTTTTTGTAATTCGGCACGTTCCCGGGGATTTGAAATAAATCCGAGTTCCAACAATGTCGACGGCATGCTGCTGTTGCAAAGTACATAGAAATTCGCTGTGCGTACTCCACGGTCACCGAAATCCACTTCGGCAAGATTTGCTTCATGCAACGATTCCGCCAGCAACTGACCATACAGGGATCCACTGCAATAATAGGCGGTCATGCCGTCAATATCCGGGCGGACAAACGAATCGATATGAATACTGATAAATGCATCCGCCGCATGAGCTTCCGCCACATCCACGCGCGCCTGCAATTCCTCGTCACCGTTAGCATGCGGTCGCGCCACATCGCGATCAGTCTCGCGCGTCAAGTATACTTTTGCGCCCTTTTCTTCCAACATCGGTTTCAAATAAATTGCAATCGGTAAGGTGATGTTCTTTTCATATACATCTCCTTCACCGATAGCACCTACATCCGTGCCCCCGTGCCCGGGATCAATAACAATCGTTTTCCCCTTTAAACCTGCCGTTGTTTTAAACGTGGGCACAGGAACATACTGCGGTATGTCAATCACCACACGATAGGGTTTATTATGTTTTTTATCGCGTTTCAACGGGAATACTTTCACACTGTTTTTCGACAATGCCTGCGGAAATCGAAAATACAAAACGGTATCATCGTTTTCCCTGCTTACATTGAGCTTCGACACCATCGTCGGATTCAATGTGTATTTACCGACAATTTTGTTACCGTCAGTCTTCGCCAGCGTTACTTTCAGATCCTTACCGTCCTTGCTCAATTGGGCATCGATACTGGGCAGACGATCTACATCCATGACTACACGAACAAACGGAACATGGGCATCATTACGGGTGACCCATCGCAATGCTTCCACATGTGCCGCAAACGAAGGGACTGTTTGAGAAAAAAGCAATGTACAGAAAAAACAAAATAAAATCAGTTTTCGCACGGTCCACCTCCTCCAACCGGTTCAATGCCTTTATTATAACATTGAAAACAGCGAATAAGATTAAGCCATTTTAAAAATGGATTTCAATTTTTATGCTTAATCCTTTTTCCGGACATGCGGTGGCAATTTTTCTCCCGCAGCATCCAGCTTGCAACGCAACTGCATGACTTCCATTGCAATATCGGCTGTAGCTTGCCGATCCGTCTGCAAAGAAAGTGTGACCACCTCATTTACGGCGGTTCCCTCAGGCAACCAGTCGCTCGGTAAGCGGATTGTCGTTTCGTCTTCCGCTACCATGTCGGTCCATTTTGCCGTTTGGCGATCAATAACGAGTCGGATCGGCTTCATTGTATTCTCCTTCCACTGTATATGTATTGCCATCGGTACGGACAGTAATGGTTCCATTGCGATCCGTACGATAAATGCGGATCCCTCGTTTTTGCAACCGTTTCAACACCGGTGCATGCGGCACTCCGTAAGGATTTCCGCGGCCGCTGGAAATTGTCGCCACCTGCGGTCGTACCGCAGCTAAAAAGGATTCCGTCGTGCCGGTCTTGCTGCCGTGGTGACCGACTTTTAAAACAGTAGCTGCAAGTTTCTTGCCATGTGCCTGCAAAAGTTCATGTTCCTGTAGCTTTTCTGCATCGCCCGTAAAGAGCATCGTAAATTGATTTGCTACCAATTTCATGACTATCGAGTGGTTATTATAATCCGGCATCCCTTTTTTATACATTACATTTTCCGTCGGCCCGAGTACATCAAAGTACACGCCTGCACCTAAATCAATCTGCATTCCCTGCGTAAGAACATACGGACGCAAACCTTTTTTAGCAAGCGTCTTCAAATACGTGCGGTAAATCGCATTTGTTTTAGTCAGACCGTCATCAAATACATGCTGCACCGGTACGTGTTTCAATACTGCATAGGCGCCGCCTAAATGGTCACCGTCAGGGTGCGTAATGATCAGGTTTTCCACTTCTTTGACACCGTACCGATCCAAATATTGAGTAAGTGCCGAACGATGTTCGACATCTCCCGTATCGATCAACGTCCACTTGCCCTGCCATTCAATCAGAGTGGCATCTCCCTGTCCGATATCCAGACAGCGAATCACCAATTCCTTTGATTCGGTAAGCGATGAAAAAGGATTGGGAAATTTTCTCTGTGCTTGCAAATCGAATGGTGAGCCGCCGGATGGGATCACATGCTGGCAGCCCGTCAATAACATAATAAACGCAGTGACAATCAATATAAATATACTTTTTCTCATTCCATGACCTGTTCCTTATAGATATAAGGTAAAGCATCCGCCACTTCAGTAGCTAAAAAGCCGTAACCGTATTGCCCCGCCAAACGATCAGCGGCAGCGCCGTGCCACCATATGCCGGTCGCCGCCGCATCTGCCGGCGCTAAGCCCTGCGCTAAAAGAGCGGCAATAATTCCTGTCAATGTGTCACCTGTGCCGGCCGTCGCCAATCCGGCATTGCCTGTTGTATTTACCGCTAACCTTGTGCCTTCAAACAATAATGTCGAGGCTCCTTTCAAAACAGCGACCGCTCCCGTAGCGGCGTGCAGTGCTTTCACGTAACCGGGACGATCATTCGCTATTTCCCGGTTCGTCACATGCAACAACCGCGCAGCTTCGCCAAGGTGCGGAGTAATCACACATCGCGCAGGCAATCTATGTCCGGGATGCTGCGCCAGAGCATACAAACCGTCCGCATCACAAACAAACGGACAGGAGATTTTCTCTGTCATAGCAACTCCCCAGTCGGTTGTTTCTTTGGCACGACCGATGCCGCAACCGATAGCGATGGCATCATAACCGGATACGTCGATTTCCGTATCCTTAAGTGCAAAAAAGTCGGTATTGCCGACCGGCTTTACCATTACCTCGGGAATATGGCCAATAATATTTCGTGCCGCGTTTTTCGGCATGAACAATGTGACTTTACCGGCACCGGCTCGCAACGCCGCCTTCGCGCAAAGCAAAGCGGCTCCTTCCATACCGACACAGCCCGCGAAGATGGCAACATGCCCTTGCGTTCCTTTATGACTCAAGGGTGTGCGCCGCGGCCAGGTAATATTTTTCTCCGTAATAAGTACGGTCGATCCGACAAAATCCGCTTTTGTCATGGCTAAGCCAGCCACTTGAAGGTTACCCACATAGGTTCGTGCAGGACACATGCACAGCCCTTGCTTAGCGGCGCCGATCGTTATTGTCAAAGACGCTTTGACGGCGTCACCCATGATATTGCCGGTGTCAGCATTCACTCCTGTCGGCACATCGATCGCCACCACAGGGCAATCCCGCTTCTTTGCCGTTGCATTGATTGCTGCAACGGTTTCCAGCAGATGGGAACGTAACGGTGCAGTTAATCCGATCCCGATCAACGCATCTACGATACCATGCACTTCAGAAATCTCCGGTAATTGTCCGCCGGCAGCGAACGTAACTTGTCCGCCGGCAGCACAAAAACGTTCATAGTTGGTACGCGTGTCCGCAGTCATTTTTTGCGGGTCACCGATATGAATGACGGTTACATATATGCCAGCCGTTGCCGCATAACGGGCCGCCACATAACCATCACCACCGTTATTACCGCTACCGGCAAAAACCACCCAGTGCGCACCGGTATGCGGCGCATATATTTTTTCGATCGTGTCCCAAACGGCTTTACCCGCCTGTTCCATCAAATCAATCAACGGTCGCTGTGCGGACTCGCTCCATGCTTTTTCTAACGCCCGCATTTCTGCCGTATTAACGATTCGCATTCGTCTCTCCCAGTAAAGTAACTCCGGCGATAGCCATTTCTTTTTCATGACTGATGGAAACCGAGGCGCTTATAATGCCAAGGCTTTGCGCTTGCTCCGCGTACACACCGTGCCATTGCAGCATCGGTTGCCCCAGTTCACTCCACGAAATTTCCACGTCCGTAAATTTACCTTTACGGAACCCGGTGGTAAGAGCCTTGACCGCGGCTTCTTTCGCGGCATAAATTCCCGCCAATGACGCCCATTGCATTTGCACACGGCCTTGCGCATGAGCAATTTCGCCGGCCGTAAAAACGCGTTCCAAAAACTGCGGATGCCGCTCACAGGCTTTTTGGATGCGCGAAATTTTCACAATATCGTTACCAAAATAAATTTTCATTACATTCCCATCCTATCGAATGCGTCTATTGCTTGCGCAACTGTTGTCAATATGATAAAATTTTAAGGTATGAAGGCATGGAAATCGAATATACATAAAGGAGGTGACACCATTGCCGCAAATCAAATCCAGCATTAAAAGCATGAAGACCGACGCTGAACGTCGTGCCCAGAACACTGCGACTAAATCTCGTATCCGTACGGCAACCAAACGTACCGTTGATGCGATCGCCGCTGGCGATGCCGAAGCCGCTCAAGCCGCGTTTAACAATGCGTCCAAATTGATCGACAAGGCAGCCTCCAAAGGTGTGATTCATAAAAACAATGCCGCTCGTAAAAAATCGGCGTTGCGCAACAAGCTGCAAGCACAAAACGACGCAGAAGCTAAGTAATAAAGATAAAAAAGCTACTTCGGTAGCTTTTTTATTTTTCTTTTTTACTGCTTTATTCGCCCTGCTCAACCGTCACATCATGGCTCAAAACTTCATAAATCAGCGGCAACTCGATTTTCTCCTGTTGCAATGTAAATGCCTGTTCCACTCGCGTTGCATACTGATCCAGGTCAGTATTTTTAGCGCCGTATAAACATGCCAACGGTGTATTCTTTTCGACATAAGCTCCCGGCTCCGCGCAAAGACGAATCCCCACCTGTGAATTAATGCGATCGCCTTTCGCCCGACGGCAGGCCCCCAGCGACAATGCCACTCCCGCCAAAGCTAACGCGTCGATGGCGGCAAGATAGCCTGCTTGCGGCGCATTTACAGTGAGCGTGTTGACTTTTTTTGTCAAGGGTTCCTGACCGATCCAAGCGGTTTCGCCGCCTTGCGCCGCGATCCATTCCGTAAATTTTTGCAAACCCGCACCGTCAGCTATTGCTTGCCGTGCTTTCGTCAGTCCTTCAGCAAGGGTTCCAACAACACCTGCCGTCAGCAAAAGGGCCGCCGTCAGATGAAGTGACAATGTGACCAAGCGCTGATTACCGCCACCCGAAAGAACCTCGACGGCTTCATCGACTTCGAGCGAATTACCGATAGCGCTCCCAAGAGGCACATTCATGTCTGTGACGAATGCCGTCATCTTCCGACCGGCGGCCTCCCCGATATCTACCATCAGCTGCGCCAATGCTTTGGCCTGCTTGCGATTATGCATGAATGCGGCCGTACCGCATTTAACATCAAGCACGATACCGTCTGCGCCCGCCGCAAGTTTTTTGCTCATAACCGATGATGCGATAAGAGGCATGCTTTCGACCGTTTCCGTCACGTCACGCAGCGCGTAAAAAATCCCATCCGCCGGTGCGAGCTCCGCACTTTGGCCGATAACCGCCAAACCGATCGCATCCACCTGACGGATAAAATCCGCTTCCGTGAGCTGCACTTGAAACCCGGGAATCGACTCCAATTTATCCAGCGTACCGCCGGTAAATCCCAGACCCCGCCCGGACATTTTAGCTAAATGCGCACCGCATGCCGCCGCCAGCGGCGCCACAATCAGCGTAGTGGTATCCGCCACGCCGCCCGTGCTGTGCTTATCCACCAATGAATATCCTAAATTGCGGCCGGCAAACGTCTTACCTGAATGTTCCATTGCCAATGTCAGATCGGTCGTTTCCTTTTTGGTAAGCCCTTGGAAATACACCGCCATTAACCAGGCGGCCATCTGATAATCGGGAACCTCGCCTGCCGTACAGGCTTGTACCCATTTCTTTAATTCGTCCGCGGTAGCCTGCTCTCCCAACCGCGCTTTGCGAATCATTGCCAGTGCATCCATTGATCCTCCTTGTGTAAATAAAAGCGGACTGCTTCGGCAGTCCGCTTTTATTTACGAAAATCACACTACTGACCGGTGCTGCCGATTCCTCCGGTGCGCACACCGGTTGCCTGATCATCCGCCACCAGCAGGTATTGCGAAAAAATTCCCTGCGCCACGCGGTCGCCTTTTTTCACCATGTAGGACTCTTCTCCCGCATTGTAAATGGCAATCATAATATGACCTTCATTTTCTTCATTGTTGTAGTAATCACTGTCAATAATGCCGGCGCCGTTAATCAGCAAAAGCTGATTACGAATCGAAATACCCGAGCGAATAAAAATGGCCAGGTACTCTCCCATTCCCATAAACGCCTTCAATCCGGTCGGCACTAATGTCACCTTACCGGGTAACAGCTCCACATCGGCGGCGCTTTCAATATCATAGCCAGCGCTTTCCGTCGTTTTGCGTTCGGGTAGCGTAATCTCTCGATCGGCATATTCCGTCACTACTTCAAAGCCGCGAATCGGTTGCACTCCGGTTCACTCCTTTGCCTTCGGACCGTTTTCATTTTCATTCAACAGCGCTTTACGCGACAAGTTGATACGGCCCTGCTTATCAATTTCGGTTACTTTAACCATGATTTCATCGCCGATGTTGACGACGTCTTCAACTTTTTCGACACGCTCTTTCGCCAGCTGCGAAATATGAACCAGACCTTCTTTGCCCGGCAATACTTCTACAAACGCGCCAAATTTCATCAAGCGAGTAACCTTACCCAAGTACACTTCACCCGGTTTTACTTCTTTGACGAGTCGTTCGATCATTTCGACCGCTTTTTTACCGCCTTCACCGTCTACCGAAGCGATATAAACGGTACCGTCTTCTTCGATATCAATCTTCACGCCGGTAGCATCAATGATGCCGTTGATCGTTTTGCCGCCCGGTCCGATGACAGTGCGGATCTGATCCACTTTAATCTGCATCGTGATAATGCGCGGCGCATACGGCGAAAGGTCTTTGGCCGGTTCGGTAATGCATTCGGCGATTTTGCCGAGGATGAAATGGCGTCCTTCATGTGCCTGTTGCAGCGCGGAAGCCAAAATTTCACGGGATAAACCGTCGACTTTAATGTCCATCTGGATCGCGGTGACACCCTGTTCGGTACCGGCTACTTTAAAGTCCATATCACCGAGGGCATCTTCCATGCCCTGAATATCCGTTAAAATCGCGTAATCTTCGCCGTCTTTGACAAGACCCATAGCGATGCCTGCGACCGGCGCTTTAATCGGTACACCCGCATTCATCAGCGACATCGTGCTGCCGCAAACGCTTGCCATGGAAGAGGAACCGTTGGATTCCAAAATTTCCGAAACGACACGCAAAGCGTACGGAAATTCCGCTTCTGACGGAATTACCGGTACCAAAGCACGCTCCGCGAGCGCGCCATGACCGATTTCACGACGCCCCGGGCCACGCGTCGGACGTGTTTCACCGACACTGTAAGACGGGAAATTATATTGATGAATATAGCGTTTTTCTGTACGTTCGGAAACGTCATCAATCGTCTGCTTTTCCGAAAGCGGCGCGAGTGTGGTCACCGTGAGCGCTTGGGTTTGACCACGCGTAAACAGTGCCGAACCGTGCGTACGTGCGAGCAAACCGACTTCGCAGGTAATCGGTCGGATCTCGTTCAAGGCGCGTCCGTCCGGACGGATTTTATCGACGGAAATCATGCGTCGTACGATACGCTTGGTCAACGCATCAAGCGCCATACCGACATCCGCCATCTGTTCCGGATAAATATCTTCGAAATGCGCGCGCGCTTCTTCTTTGACTTCGTCCATATGCGCTTCACGCGTTTGTTTATCTTTGTCGAAAATCGCGTTTTTAAGGTTTTCCGCTGCGTAATCTTCCACCGCTTGCGCAATCACTTCATCGACTTTATGCACGTCGTAAACGAGCTTTTCTTTGCCGACTTTAGCGACCATTTCCTGCTGGAAAGCAACCAGTCGACGAATTTCTTCATGGCCGAACATGATCGCGTCCAAGACCGTTTCTTCAGGAATTTCCTGTGCGCCGCCCTCGACCATCAAAATCGCGTCATCCGTACCGGCAACTGTAATCATCAAATCCGATTCTTCGCGTTGCTGCACCGTAGGATTGATGACAAAATTGCCATTGACCCGACCTACCTTAACGCCGGCAATCGGACCTTCAAACGGAATATTCGAGATGGAAAGCGCCGCCGAGGCGCCGAGCATCGCCGCCATTTCCGGTGCATTGTCCTGATCGACGGAAAGCACCGTCGCGACCACGTGCACGTCGTTGCGTACGCCTTTATCAAACAGCGGGCGAATCGGACGATCAATCAAGCGCGCGTTCAAAATCGCGGATTCACCGGGTCGACCTTCGCGTTTTACAAATCCGCCGGGAATTTTCCCTACGGAATACAATTTTTCTTCATAATCTACCGTCAGCGGGAAAAAGTCCGTACCCTCGCGCGGCTTTTTGGCGCCGGTCGCAGTGACCAGCACGGCGGTATCACCGTAGCGCACCATGACGGCACCACTTGCCTGTTTAGCAAACTTGCCGGTTTCGATAACCAGCGGGCGTCCCGCCCATTCTGTTTTGAACACCTCGTTCATGTCATTCCTCCTATTTCCCTTTATAATCCTTAACATTACAATTATGATTTATCATCTGCTATTAGTCAAGTTTTCAGGCACAACGTCCTCATCGTGCATGATTCTGCCTGTAACATAATGGCGATCCACCACAATCGACAACTTATATTCGGGATAACGAGCGTGAATCATCTGCCTTACCTGTCGATAAATGGTCTCGTCATCGTCGCGCGTACCGTCTTCTACTGAAATATCAAAATGAACCGCCCAGATATCGCCCTGTTTTGTCGCAAAAAAGTCATGAACATCCCAACGCGGATTCACCTGCGCGACCAGTCGACGCACATTATTTTCAACCGCCAGTGTCGCCGGATTGGAAATGTTACGCGGATCCACGTGCACGAGTGACTGCGCCTTATACTTATCGCGCAAGCGCCGCTCAATGGAATCCGCCACATGATGCGCTTCCAGTAAATTCATTCGACTGTCGACTTCGATATGAATGCTCAAAAAGCGGAGTCCGGGCCCATAATCATGCACAATTAAATCGTGGGCGCCTTCCACCCCCGGCATATTCGTTACGGCGGCCAATATCTCCTGTTCTTCAGCCAGGCTGATCCCCTTGCCTAAAAGCTTGTCTACGCCCATATAAAGAACTTTCATGCCTGTATATAAAAGCGCAAGCGACACCAATACGCCGGTATATTCATCAATTTGCCAACCGCCAATGTACTGCGCTCCGACGGCCAATAAAACGCCTGCCGTCATTAAGAAATCGCTGGCGGCGTCCGCGGTAAGCGCGGCTAAAATATCCGACCCGTCACGTATTTTTAAGCGGCGAAAAAAAAGAATCAATCCCATTTGTACAGCAAGTGACAACACCAATACCGCAATCAGAACCGGCTCTATGACAAGATACTGCGGATACATAATCCGATGCAATGCTTCCGCACCGACGCCAAATCCGGCCAGTAAAATGATAACGCCGATAACACTTGTCGCCACGTATTCGATGCGGGCCTGTCCGAACGGATGCTCGCGATTGACAGGTTTGCCCATCATATACAGCGACAGCGCAATCATAAAAGAACTGCCGATATCCGTAAGATCATGCAGCCCGTCACCAACGACCGCGACCGATCCGAACCAGTAACCGAGACCCATTTTACCGCCGGAGAGCAATACTTTGATTACGGTATAGACCAGCAATAGAAGGCCGATTTGTTTTCTATGCTGCGTATTTTCCATAACTTCCCCCGGAATAGAAAGACGTCCTACCGAAGTAGAACGTCATGTGTACGTCATTTGTTAAAATTCATCAAAGTCCATTTCGTTCAAAATGTCTTTGAGCTTTAACAACTCTTCTTTTGTCAATGTCAAACCTTTCGTCATGGCGTTATATTCCGGCTCCCAGCTGCGCAAATCAAATTTTGCAGCGCGACCGTTCCAGCTTGTAAAAGTCAGCTGCTTTTTCCAACCGTCACGGTTGGTCGAAAGATCGCCAAGTACTTTTTCAATTTCAAAATTAATTGTGGCCATTTTTTTCACACTCCTATTTTTTCCCAGTATTCTCGCATTAATTACAATCATAGCATATGTAAATGGTGCTTACAACTATTTACCGTTTGGCGCTACTTATCCGGGCAAACTCGATATGCTATCATAATGAGAGAAATATGTTCGGATAAGGAGATTCTTTCATGCTCGCTTTGATTTATCGTACTTTCCCGGCAATGTCGGAAGTGTACTTTCGTCGTTTCTGGCTGAGCCAATGGGTCGCTTTGATCGGTCTATGGATGCAGCTTACCGCCCAGCAATGGCTGGTCTATTCATTGACCGGTTCACCATTGTTGCTCGGTCTTTTAGGCGTCGCTCAATTTGGCCCGATCATGCTCTTTTCATTGCCGGCCGGTGTTGTGGTGGATCGTATCGCCAAACGTTCCCTCGTTCGTTTTACACAGGCGGCTTATTTCGTGCAAGCGCTCCTGCTCGCATTGCTCGTTTTCACCGGTTGGGTCAATTACTATAATGTATTATTTTTAGCTTTCTTATACGGTTGCATTCAAACTATCGACACTCCGGCGCGGCAATCGTATGTCGCGGAATTGGTACAACCGAAAAATCTGCGCAGCGCCATCAGTATGAATTCCGCCAACTTTAATGTCGCCCGTATGATCGGTCCGGCCATAGCCGCGGTAGTGATGGCTAAGTACGGCGCGGGATGGCTCTTTTTCGCCAACGCCGTTTTGATGATCCCGGTGCTTTGGACGTATTGGAATTTGCCGATCGTCGGTGCGCCAAAGGCGAAGGAGCGCGTCCAAACGCCGCTGTCGGATATGCGCGACGGCATTTCGTATGCGGCGCACAACATGCCCGTTTACAGCACGTTGATTGTGCTTTTCATCATTTCCACTTTTATTATGAATTATAATGTTATCTCGCCGGTATATGCGGATTTAATTTTACATCGCGGGGTGACCGGTTTCGGACTAATCACGTCAGCGATCGGTGTCGGTTCTTTTACTGCCGCCCTGCTTTCCGCTTCGCTCGCCGACGGCCGGCCCAGCGCGCGGCTTCTTTTCGGCAGCGCTTTAACGGCCACTTCATTACTGTTCATTTTAGCACTGGTTGATTCATTCTATTTGGCTCTTGGCATGTTCGCCGTGTTCGGCTTTTTCGTCTTGACGTTTTTAATCAGCGCCAATACGTTGGTGCAAATGAATACGGAGCTTGCCTATCGCGGCCGGATTTTATCATTGTATTCGCTTGTTTTCTTAGGCGCGACGCCGCCCGGTAATCTGCTGACCGGTTGGCTGATCGAATGGCTCGGCGTACGTTTCGGCATCATGACTTGCGCGCTGCTCTCTTTCCTGTTGCTTATTCCGATCGGTCGCCATGTTTACCTGCGCCTGCAAAAAGATCCCCATGCGTTTCAGGTAAATCCGTAAAATATTGGCAAACCGGAACATTTACTACGACATGCAGGCATCGCCCTAAACAGTTCTTTAACTCTTAATTTACGGCAATAAAAAAGAGGCGTAAAACGCCTCTTTTTTGTTTCTTCATTAGAAGAAGTAGTTGAGTTCAACGCCCCACATGTTGCCATCACGACCCGCAATATCTTCAGCGTCAGCATCAACATCAATGTTAAATGCGTAGTAAGCGCTCAGCATAACATTCTCTACCGGTACGAAGCTGGCCTGCGCCTGCCAGTAGGTTGTTTTACCGTAGAAAGAGAGCTCCATCGGATCACCGAGCGTCATGGTCGTGCCGCCTAAGTAAGCTCCCGGTTCAACGCTTACATAGTCAGCACCGATTTCGAAGGAACCGACTTTGCTCGTGTCGGCAGCGCCGAAGAGTACTCCCGCGGTCCAGAGTTCCGGATCGTTGTCGACCTTCGTGTTGCGTACATAGTCGCCACGGAGCTGCAGCGCATCGTTGAACCGGTAGTTCAAGCCGGCGCCCCAGAATTCCAAGTCGTCTTTTATAAATACGGGATTACCACCTTGGTCTACGCCATCTTCAAGTTCAGCATCCGGCACGTTCAGGTAGAAAGCGGCAACGCCAAGACCATCCGTCAAGTCGGTCCCCGCCTGTACGAACCAAGCTTTCGGAGCTTTGCCATTAAAGGCATATTCTTTCACCTCATCGGTGAAGTCTTTCATGTAGCCGTAGCCGACTGCCAAGTTGAAGTCTTTACCAAAGTTGATTTCCGCACCATCAAATGTAGAATCATAGAATACGCCCGTCGCGCCGAGAGTCAAGTCGTAACGGCCTGCTTTCGCGCCGAAATTATCGTTGAAACCGTGTTCAATATACAATTGATCAAGGTTCAGTTCCGGGTCTTGATCTTCGCTGTCAAAACCGAAGCTACCCGAGCTGATGCGAGCGGTTACCTTGGTGTTGTCCGATACTTTCGCGTTAGCCTGGAGGCGAACACGCATATCGAAATAATCTTTATCGTTCTCGTCCATGTAACGAACGCGAGCGTCACCGGTCAATTTTACGTTGCCTACACGGTTTTCCAAGTTGGAAACACGTACGCCGAGGCTGTTCAGTTCGTTCGCGAATTCGTCAGCCAAACGGTTCAATTGCGCCTGTTGTTCCGCGTTCAACTGATCCTGTTTTACCATCGCGCGAGCGACCATCTGCGCCATTTCAAAACGGGTAATGTTTTGCTGGCCTTTGAATGTTCCATCCGGGTAGCCTTCGACTACGCCTTCAGCGGCGAGTTGGGATACTGCCTGGTAAGCCCAGTCGTTCGGAGTTACATCCGAGAACGGATTCGGGGCCGCGAATGCTGTCGTTGCGCCGAGGACGCAAGCAGCTGCCAATACTGTTGCCAATTTTTTGTTCATCATTGACACTCTCCTTTTACAAAATATAAATCCCATTGCTCTTTTTGTGCAGGAGAATCTTGGAATGCGAGTTGCCTGGTTTCCTCTATCCCGCGCTTCTCCCATTAAACAAGTCAGAGCTCAACTTGTCTAAATTGTAATAATTATAGCAGATATCCCTAAGAATTTGCTAGTGTTTATCAATTTTATTTTAGTCATTGATTGCATAATTAAAATAACCGCCGGGAATATCTCCTGACGGTTATTTTTAATTCCAGACAATTCTTTTATCAAAGCCAAAAATACAGGCAGGTTGCCACCGCGAGCGCAAAACGATAGTACGCGAACGAAGCCAGGCTTGAATTATTTAAAAATTTCAAGAACCACAGTACCGACGCATAAGCAACGACGGCGGCAGTGACAAAGCCCAATGCAAAAATGCCGAAATCGCTCCAATGCAAATACCGCCAAATTTTCAATAAATCATAGGTGCATGCTACAAACATCAACGGCGCGGCCATGATGAATGAAAAATCCGCGGCCGCTTTGCGGGAAATGCCGAGTAACAGCCCGCCCGAAATCGTCGAGCCGCTACGCGAAAATCCGGGCCATAAAGAAAGAACTTGGAATACGCCGATCAGAACCGCCTGTTTTGTCGTAATGGCGTCGACATCGGCAGTGCGCGTTCGAATATTAACACGTTCCGCAAACAACATCAGAATGCCGCCCAAGATCAAACCGATAACGACCGTTTGCCAGCCGAATAAGTACGTCTTAATAAAGTGATGCGTCAAGTAGCCGATCGCCATCGCCGGCAGCATCGCGCAAACCAGGTTGTAGCAGGAAGTACCGCGTTTTTTGAACCAGTTTTCGCGCCGCAGCATCATTTTAAATTTATCTTTATAAATCAAAAGCACCGACAAAATCGCGCCCAACTGAATAAACACTTCAAAGACGCTTTCTTTCGTGCCGGAAAAGCCGATCATATCTCCGACAATGATCATGTGTCCGGTACTGGATACCGGAATATATTCCGTGATACCTTCCACAATGCCGATGATTAACGCGGCAAAATATTCATACATAATTCGTTCCTCCTGCATGTAATTCTTAGGCTAATAAACCTTGATAAAACAATTTATTCAACACCATTCGATCGGTCGGGAATGCCAGCTCCGGCAAATACCGATAGTGAAAATAACGCGCATCCGCCGCGTCATCCGAGGCTTGCAAATCCCCGCCCGTTACCGTGCACATAAACCAGCAGCCGACACTGAGCGCCGCCGGTTGATGGAAGTTGGACTCTACTTCATAAATGCGCTCGGCCGTAACGGCAAGACCCGTTTCCTCCGCCATTTCCCGAACCAATGCCGCGCGGATATCTTCGCCCCACTCAATATGGCCGCAGGGAATACACCATTTCCCCGGATAGGTTTCGCCGGCGGCGCGTTGGACCAGCAGTATCGCGCCTGTGTCATTCAAAACAATTCCCGCCACCGCCGCCATCGGATTGCGGTACAAAAATTTTTCGCAGTGCGGGCAATACAAGCACGGCGGCTCTTTATCCGTTTTCGTTACCAAGGGTGTGCCGCAATATGGGCAATAGCGATAATCCATGCCGCCTCCACAAAAAAGAAGAACCGCTTCCGCAGAAGCGGTTCCTCAGCTATGGTTACATCAGTCCAGCGTAATGACCTGTTTCGGATCATCAATGTCAGTACTGAAATAATTTTCTTTACTGTTATGTTCCAATTTTAAAGTCTTGCCGTCAAACGAACCGCGCCAGCCAACGATAATGGTATGATCCTGACTGAGCTTTTTAATGATTTCCAGCGGCTCTAATTTAAAGATCGGTGCAAAGAGGATTTCCACGCCGTCTAAAATCACAATGTCCGCAGCAAGCGCCTTGAATGCTTTCACAAAAGATTCTTTAGCTTCCACCTTGCGCTCTTCATTTTCCATTTCAAACAGTTTTTCCATTAAAAGCTCTTTGGCTTCCACGTAAGTATAATCTTCCGCTCGTTCCACTTCCCGCAAAAGTTTACTTTTCCCCGAACCGGCACCGCCGACCACAAAGAGTAACTTTTCCGGTAATTCCTGAACTTCCTGTACACGTGCCTTTACATCTGCAACTGTCACCATGCTATCACGCCCCTGTACAATTTTGTTATGGTTATTATAATATAGATTTTCTGAAATAGCTAGACTTGCGCGTCGGATTTATCTTGTGATGTGCGCGTAAAACCGTAGCGTTCCTCCGGCGTAGCCGCCTCGCTGATCCGCCCTTGCGTCAAAATGATATCCGTTAACTGATCTTTTTGCGTATCCAACACAAAAACCAGGTAGATTCGCTTCGCAAGATTTTGCGGGTAATACAATAATGCCGTTTGCTGTTGATCACCCGCATACACGATGGCATTCGGTTCGCCGTAAATATGTATCACCGTCGAAAGGCTGTCACCAATCGCAATGCCTTTATCCGTCGCCACATTTGTATTGCGTAAAAATACGCGTTTTATTCTTTGCGTCTTGCTTTCTACCGTTACCCCGAAGTCACCATGCATCCAAATTTCGGTTTCTCCCTGCGTCAAATGCGTTTCCCACTCCGACCAGGAGGGCTCTTGATACATTGTTCCCGGAACAAAACCCAATAGCGATGCCGGCGTATTGACGATGAATGACAAGTCATGTTTCTCTTTGGGTACAGCGACATATGCCAGCTGCATGGACTTGACCTGCAATTCATGTATGGCAAAGGTCAATTCATAGTTAATTTCATTTTCGTACAGCCGATAGCGGTAGTACGAAGTTTTTGTCGACGACTCATATTCTACTCGAGAAGGCGTGCCGTATACGCGGATTACATTTTCACGGCTGTTGCCGATGCCGATACCACGCGGTGTCATGAGCTTTGTTTTGGTGACTGTAAGCGCGCTGAGTCCGGTCAGTGTTCGTATCGGTTCCACCCCGATCGTCGCAGCCGTTTTTTGACCATACGGCAAGCTCTGTTGTACTGTCGCTTCCGCCTCTTTAAAATGGTAGCGATCGATACGATTTCCCCGCATGATTGTCAAGGGCGCTCCCAACACGCCGGTTAATCTCTCCGGATCGTCACCGAGACGCAGGCCTCCTATAGAAAAATCTTGCGCCGTAAGCGATTCGTTTTGAATTTTAGCAACACTCCATACGAGCATTTTCTGATTCCCGTCAGGACCCGTTTCCTGGCGCGCGGCACCGGCCTCTGAATTGACTCCCGGCGGCGTCACCGTCTTGGTTGTCATATCCGCTTGTGCTGCGGCAAAACACGGTAATGATATGGCGCAAGCGGCGATCAAGAACTTTTGTAAACTGTATTTTTTCATTATGTCCTCCACGGTACTTAATTTAACCGTTTGTTTCCCTTGCTTTCAATTATACCAAAATACAATGTGGTAAAATATTCTTAGATAGATTCTGTTTTTTAAGGAGGTTTTCCTATGTTACGCAAATGGATTTTAGCAGGCTTACTTGCCACCGGTCTTACCGCCACCGGAATGTACGGCGTGCAGGCCGCTGTAATGGATGCTACGGCGCCGCAACGCACTGTCTCGGTCGAGGGCCAGGCACAACGCGAGCTGGTTCCGAATAAAGCGCAAATGCGTTTCGGTATCGAAGGGCAAGGCGCGGATGCCAAAGTAGCGAAAGAAGCCTACGATCAACGCATGCAATCGGTAGTGGCTGCCCTTAAAGCGGCCGGCGTGAAAGATAAGGACTTGAAAACCGCCAATTTCTTAATTACGCCGGTATATACGTATCCGAAAGATGGCACTGCACCGAAAATCGAAGCGTATCGCGTGACCAACGAAATCGTCTTCGAAACGAAAGACACCGCTCTTTTGAGCCGCGTGTTGGATTCTGTTGTAAACGCCGGTGCCAACACGGTTTCCGATGTTCAGTTTGTCGTGGATCAACCGCAACAGTTGAAAGACGAATTACTGGCCGAAGCCATTGACAACGGTCGGCGCACCGCGCAAGTGATAGCGCGCGCGGGACATGCCCGTCTGGGACGCCTGATGAATGCCAGCGTCGCTCCGACAAATGAATACTGGGCGGCTCCAATGATGGCGCGGGCATCGTTTGATAGCGCACCTTCCACGCCTCTTTTCCCCGGCAGTCAAAAGGTATCGATGCGCGTCAGCCTCGTGTTTGAGTTAGTCGATTAAAGGAGTTCATATGGCAACAGAATGGAATACTCTGACTCCCGCCGAAGCCGCCGCCAAATTTATCGGCGCTGTTCGCGGCGGTGTATTTTTAACGACAGGTACGCTTACCGAAGCCAACTCAATGTATTTAAATTGGGGATCGATCGGTTACCGTTGGCGACGATATGTTGTCACGATTTGCGTAAAGCCGTCACGATACACGCATGAACTTTTAGAAAAAAGGGATGAGTTTACGATCTCCGTCCCCTTGCTTGATGATTATCGCCCAATGCTTCAATATTGTGGCACGCACAGCGGCCGCGATGAAGATAAAATAAGCGCGGCGGGTCTGACTCTTTGCGCTCCCAAACAAGGCAGTACACCGGTGTTAGGCGGCACGGGATGGATGCATTTGGAATGTCGTACTTTGCAGTCGCTGGCATTTCCTAAAGAGAGTTTGGATCCGGAAATTTTCAGTTTCTTTTATGATCGTGATCCGGATGATGTACATACGTTTTACGTAGCGGAAATCATGAGCGCTTACGAAGTATGATTTTTTTGCAAATAGCCGTTCTTTTGAGCGGCTATTTTCTTTTTGTATATCACGAAAATACATTTGTCTATTGTCTTTCCACATTTATTTCGCTATAATAAGCGTATTAAATTGTGGAGGGAAGAATATGATTAAAAACTTTTGGCGCTGGGTCAATGAAACCAGCTTGGTGAAATTGATTCTTGTCGGAATCATTTTGGGGATCCTGCTCGCCGTATTTATTCCCCAATGGGCAGCTTCCATTTCGATTTTGGGTACGTTATTCGTTAATGCCTTAAAAGCGGTTGCGCCTGTCCTCGTATTTGTCCTGGTAATGGCGGCACTGGCTACCAAACGCGCCGGCGCTTCCAGCAACATGCGACCGCTCCTGGTACTTTACGTTGTGAGTACCTTCGTCGCTTCGCTGACGGCCGTCGCGGCTTCGTTCCTGTTCCCGACAATTTTACAACTGCAAGTCACCGATGCGCAGCTCGCTCCGCCGACTAATATTATCGAAGTCATCCGTACTGTTGTTCTGAATATCGTGGATAATCCCGTACATGCACTCATAAATGCCAATTATATCGGTATATTGGCCTGGGCGAGTGTCATGGGAATTGCGCTCCGTCAGGCCAACGACACGACGAAGCAGTTGATCTCGGATTTTGCGCAAGTGATCACACAATTGGTACAATGGGTATTGCGCTTTGCTCCGATCGGTATTTTCGGCTTAGTCGCGTCCACCATTGCCGAAAGCGGCTTTGGCGCCCTCATCGGTTATGTAAAATTACTGGCGGTATTACTGGGTTGCTTCTTCTTCATCGCATTGGTGATGAATCCTTTAATCGCCTTTGTCAAAATGCGTATCAATCCGTATCCGCTTGTTCTGACAACCCTGCGTGAAAGCGGTTTGTACGCCTTTTTCACTCGCAGTTCCGCCGCGAATATTCCGGTTAATATGAACCTTTGCCAAAAACTCGGTTTGGATGAAGATACGTATTCCGTGTCCATTCCGCTGGGTGCCACCATTAACATGTCGGGCGCAGCGATCACGATTGCGGTACTGACACTTTCTGCCGTGCATACACTCGACATTCCGGTCGATTTTGCGACGGCGTTTCTCCTCTGTGTCATTTCTGCCGTCGGTGCCTGCGGCGCATCCGGTGTAGCGGGCGGTTCGCTTTTACTGATACCTCTGGCCTGCAGCCTGTTTGGTATCAGCAATGACATTGCCATGCAAGTCGTCGGTGTCGGGTTTATCATCGGTGTTTTGCAAGACTCCTGCGAAACCGCTTTAAATTCTTCCAGCGACGTGCTTTTTACCGCTGTTGCAGAGTTTGCCGAACGTCGTAAAGAAGGTCGTTTATAGTTATTAAATAAAAAACGGTATCCTTTTGAGGATACCGTTTTTTTCTTTATACTTTACCTTCCACAAAATATCTTGTCCACATCGAAACTTCATTTAAGCTCGGATGCGGTGCCATCGTTTCACTCACCGTTTGCACACGTTGCGGTAAAAGTTCACGCACTAAGCCTCGATCGCGCAATTTTTGCACCGTCTCCGAACCGATCCCCGGATGAATCGGCGTCAGTTCCATAGTCCCCGCATTCAACAAATTCACATACGGCTGGAGTAAAACAGAAGCCTGATACCCCACCATATGAGCGCCCAAAATAATTTGCGTCGGACGATCAATCACCAGCTTGATGAACCCGTCTTCCGGACTCCCGTGCGTGATGCCGAGCGCATAGGCTTTAACAGTATCAGAGTAATAATGTAACGCGGTCTGCACTTTATATCCCTGTTCTTTGGCTGCTTTTTCCGTCAAGCCCACATGCGCCGCTTCCGGATGCGTATAGGTAACGACCGGAACATTCGTGTAGGTTGCCCAGCGCCATTTTTGCGGATCTTTCTCTTCATACAAGTTATGGGCAATAATGTCTGCTTCATAGTTCGCTTTGTGCCGGAACGGCGCCTGCCCATTCACATCGCCCAACGCGTAAACACCCGTCTGGGATGTTTCCAAAAACTCGTTTGTGATGATGTTACCTTTAGCGTCCGTTTTAATCTCCGTCTTCGCCAAATCCAGCCAATCTGTATTGGGAACAATCCCCGCGGCTACGAAAACAACATCCGTGGTAAAGGTCTTATTTTCTTGCGTCGCGCGATCGCTGATCGTACAACGGATCTCCCCACCGTCTTTGCGAACACTTTCGACCGACTGATTGGTATAAACGGTAACACCCGAATTTCGCAAGGACCGCAAAACGAATTCCGAAATTTCCGGTTCTTCACGCGGCACAAGATATTGATTATGCTGCACCAAAGTCACGTTGACGCCCAATGCGGAAAAACTGTGTGCAAATTCGGTACCGATCGGGCCGCCCCCCAAGATCGTCATGGTCTCGGGCAACGTTTTAAGAAAGCGATCACCGAAAAAAGATTCGCTTGTTAAATATGGAATGGTTTCCAAGCCGGGCACATCGGGAATGTTGGTGCGCGCCCCCACTCCCAACACAATGATCGGTGCGGTAATATCTGCCGTCTTACTTGCGTCACAAGTGACTTGGAGTGTATCTTTACCGATGAATTTCGCGGTGCCGTGATAAACATCCAAATTTTCACGTTGCTTATAATCTTTCGCCATAGTTTGCGAGACGTTGATTTGTTTCCAAAGCCGTCGCGAAATAACTTCCCAATCGAGCGTCGGTTTTTCTCCTTTAACTCCCATTTCGGCCCAACGTTCCGTATCCCGCAATGCATCCGCCGCCGTTACCATAACCTTCGTCGGAATGCAGCCGTGATTGAGGCAGGTACCGCCAAATTTAGCACGTTCCACTACTGCTACCTTTTGCCCGCGTTGCAATGCAGTTTCCAACACGGTCAGAGCGGCGCCGGTGCCCACTACGATTAAATCATATTTTTTTACCATGGTATCTCCCATCGTTTGCATTAATGATTACTCATTTCCTTTATTTTAACATGGGGACGAAATAGAATTTTTTAAGATGCTATAATGAAAAAAAGACTACGCAAAGGAGGTTGCTATGACACGCACAAATGCATCCTATCAAGAACGACTGAAAGCATTTCAAGCCCTTTTACAAAATCATCAACGTATTGTTTTTTTCGGCGGTGCCGGCGTATCTACCGAATCCGACATCCCAGACTTTCGCGGGACGCACGGTATCTTTAACCGTGACACGGGTACGCCTTACTCGGCGGAAGAAATGGTCTCGCATCATTTCTATGTTGAGCATCCGGAAGAGTTTTTCAGTAATTACAAAGTACGCCAAGGTATGATGAAGGATGTACAACCGAATCGCGCCCATATAATGCTCGCCAAATTGGAAAAAATGGGTAAACTCCAAGCGATCATCACGCAAAATATCGACGGTTTACACCAACGTGCCGGCAGCCAAACCGTTTACGAACTGCACGGTTCCATTCATCGCAATTACTGTACAAAATGCCATGCATCATATTCTATTGACGATATTATCGAACGCAGCAATCCGATACCGCATTGTGACAAATGCGGCGGCATTATCAAGCCGGATGTCGTTCTATTTGAGGAACCATTGGATAACGATACGGTTTTCAACGCGATTCAAGCGATTCGTGATGCTGATATGCTGATTATCGGCGGCACCAGTTTAGTGGTTTGGCCGGCCGCGGGATTCATTCATGAGTTTAGCGGCGATGCAATAGTGTTAATTAATCAAGATTCCACTCCGCGCGATCAAGCGGCCAATATTTTATTTCGCGAGTCTATCGGTCAGGTATTGGAAGACGCGATCTCGCCTTTACTTACATAAAAAAACACGGCTTGCGCCGTGTTTTTTTGTTTCTGCTGTTTCGTGTTTTCTCATTGATTCTTTTGCGGATGGTGTTTTGCCGCCACTTCCGTGCGACGTTTACGAGCACGATTACGACCGACTTTAATTTGCGGTAACGGTCCGCCGATGACGTGACGTAAATGATCCGGCCAAGCGTAATCGACTGCTAACGCCAACAGCATAGCCAACAACGCCGCTACCGACCAAGGCACGAAAATAGTCAGCGCCTGCTCGCCGATCAGGCACCACAGTAAAAACAGTCCCATCCCGACCTGACCGACATAACCCCAGCCAATGGCATATACATAGCGAAGCCAACCGCTGTTTTTCTTTTGCTCCATTATGGTTCCGAAATAATAGGCAGCGGTGCCGACCGAAATCGCCAGCATCAAATGTCCGGCAATTCCCAGCGGTAACCCCTGCCAATAGCCAACCATAATAAAACCTATAAATCCGACCAATGCGCCGATGATTGGTGCCATGATGAGTGCTGCCAAGTAAGGAGCAAATGCTGTTAAATTAACATACGGAATAATTTGCAAACCCATTCCGGCGATACAAATCATAATATATGCAAAAGTAAATAAGACAAGACGTTGACGTGACATGCAAAAACTCCATTTCTCAGCGTAAGTTATTTAAATTATAGCATTTCACTTCTGCTTCGCCAACTGCACCCAATCACATAATAAAAAAGCGCTGCTCATGCAGCACTTTTTTATTAATGATTATTTTTCAATGGCACTGACAACGCCCGCGCCGACGGTGTGACCGCCTTCACGAATCGCGAAACGCAAACCTTCTTCGATCGCGATCGGCGTGATCAGTTCGATTTTCATCGTTACGTTGTCGCCCGGCATGCACATTTCTGTGCCTTCCGGCAGTTCGATGTTACCCGTTACGTCCGTTGTACGGAAGTAGAACTGCGGACGGTAGCCGTTAAAGAACGGAGTGTGACGGCCGCCTTCTTCTTTCGTCAAGACGTATACTTCTGCCGTGAATTTGGTGTGCGGATGAATGGTGCCCGGTTTCGCCAGTACCTGACCGCG